>NZ_FXUY01000001.1:1508035-1809642 GCF_900182985.1 Pseudomonas helmanticensis
GACATCATCTTCACCCCCGATCCGGACGCCGATTCGATTTCCTCTGACGTCACCACGTTCAACGGCATCATGGTCTCCACGCAGATCCCGACCCGGGCCGATGGCAGCCTGGAACTGGGTGGCATCACCGAGCAGAGCGAATGCACGCTGCAAGCGCTGAAAGTCGCACTGGAACGCGCCGGCAGTTCGATGGATCGCGTCATGCACCTGACCATCTACCTCACCGACATGGCTGATCGCGCCGCGTTCAACGAAGTCTACCAACGCTTCTTCGCCAAACCGTGGCCGGTGCGTGCGGCGGTGGGCGTGGCGTCGCTGGCGGTTGCAGGGATGCGCGTGGAAGTTACGGCGATGGCGGCCAAGGCCTGATTCAAGATTGCTCGCGATGGCGTTTGATCTGCGCGCATTGAAATTGAATGTGCCGACGCTTTTGCGAGCAGGCTCGCCCACTCAGGGTTGTGTATCGCAGTGTGTACGAAGCTGCTGGCGATACAGCGACTTGCAACTGCAGCCTTCTTCGACACAGACCGGATACGTCTGCACGCTCCAATGCACTCAAGGTTTCAGGGGTTCATTCAGCACCCTTGGCCAACAGGCTCGCACAGGAGACGTCAGCATGAAGAAGGCCCTGCTCACCCGCACAAGCGCATTTGGTTTGTCGATTCTGGCGTTGGCATTGTCCGGCACGCTTGCCACCGCTCAAGCGCAAACGGCTGAACCTGCCGCTGTCAGTTACTCCGCGCCCTCGCCTTTTGGCCCACTCAAGCATGTAAAGGCCGGTGTACTCGACGTGGCCTACGCCGAAACCGGTCCGGCCGATGGCCCGGTGGTGATCCTGCTGCACGGCTGGCCCTACGACATTCACAGCTATGACGAAGTCGCACCATTGCTCGCGGCCAAGGGCTATCGGGTGTTGATGCCGTATGCGCGCGGTTATGGCGATACGCAGTTCCTCGCCAAAGACACATTGCGCAACGGCCAGCCAGCGGCACTGGCCAGCGACGTCATAGATTTCATGGATGCGCTGAAGATCAAGCAAGCAGTGCTCGGCGGCTATGACTGGGGCGCGCGCTCGGCGGACATTGTTTCGGCGCTGTGGCCGGAACGCGTGAAGGCGCTGGTGTCGGTCAGCGGCTACCTGATCGGCAATCAGGCGGCCGGGCAAAACCCGCTGCCACCCAAGGCGGAATTGCAATGGTGGTATCAGTTCTACTTCGCCACCGAGCGTGGTCGCGCCGGTTACGAGAAAAACACCCATGACTTCGCCAAGCTGATCTGGCAGACCGCCTCGCCACAGTGGAAGTTTGACGACGCCACCTTCGAGCGCAGTGCCAAAGCGCTGGAGAACCCCGATCACGTCGCCATCACCGTGTTCAACTACCGCTGGCGTCTAGGTCTGGTGCAGGGCGAAGCGCGCTACGCTGCGCTGGAACAGAAACTCGCCATCGCGCCGTCGATCAGCGTGCCGACCATCACCCTTGAAGGCGACGCCAACGGTGCCCCGCACCCGGCGCCGGAGGATTACGCCAAGCGCTTCAGCGGCAAGTATCAGTTCCGTTTGATCAACGGTGGCATCGGCCACAACCTGCCGCAGGAAGACCCGCAGGCGTTTGCCAAAGCGCTGATCGATGCTGATCACCTCTGAGCAAACCTGAAAAAAACGGCTGGTGCTATTTGACCAGCCGTTTTTCTTTCGACGGCCGATAGCCGAAATACGCGCTGTAGCATTTGCTGAAGTGGCTCGGCGAAACGAAACCGCACGCCACCAGCACTTCCACTTGCGACAGCTCGGTGTGCTGCAACAACCGTCGCGCTTCGGTGATGCGCAGCTCCAGGTAATAGCGCTGCGGCGTGGTGCCCAGTTGTTCCTTGAAAAGACGTTCCAACTGTCGACGCGAGCGCCCGGCGTACACCGCCAGTTGTTCCAGCTCCAGCGGCTCTTCCAGGTTGGCGTCCATCAGTTTCACCACTTCCCGCAGCGGCGCACTGACGCAGATGTTCTCGTCCGGTTTGATGCGCCGGTAGCGCGACTCTTCGAAAGCCAGAATATCTTCGATGCCCTCGACCAGCGCTTTGCCGTGCAGGCTTTTGATCCAGTCCAGCGCCATGTGGAAAGCCCCGGACGGACTTGAGGCCGTGAGCCGGTCGCGATCAATCACGTAGGGTTCGCTGCTGACGTGGGTGTTCTTGGCGATTTCGGTCAGCGCCGGACGATGTTCCGGGTGGATCGCGCAGCGGTAGCCATCGAGCAATCCGGCGCGGCCGAGAAACCACGAGCCGTTCCACAATCCGGCGAGGCTGATACCGCGCTCTGCGGCAGCCTTGAGCAAATGAATGAACTCGTCACTGGCGCGCAGCTCGGTGCGGTAACCGCCGCACACCACCAGCAGATCCAGTTCCTGCAACGCGGCTGAATCAATACGCGCATCAGGCCGGATCACCAGGCCCAGATCACTGATCACCTCGCCATCTCCCAAACCGAACGTGCGTGAAGAAAACAGCCCCGGCCGCAACAGGTTGGTGGTGACCACCGTATCCAGTGCCTGGGTGAAGGCCGGCAGTGAAAAGTGCTCGAGCAGCAAGAAACCGGTGCGAGTCACGCGCGTGCTGTCAGCAGATTGCTCATTCAGATAGCGGAGGTTTTTGCCTTTCATGCCTCCGCTGAATTGGCGTCGTTCGATCAAGTTGTGGTCCATCGGTCATGTTGTTATGCGCCGATAGTTGGCTTGATCCGCGTCAGAGTCAATCACGCCTGTGGTTGATGGCTCGTCACACAGTGAATCCCGCCGCCACCGGCAGCAACCGCATCGATGTCGAGCTGGACGATTTCACGATCCGGGTACAGCTGCGACAACAGGTCAAAGGCCTTCTGGTCGGCGGCTTTATCGCCGAACTGCGGGGCGATGATCGCGCCGTTGATCACGAAGTAGTTGATGTAGCCGGCGGCGAAGTCCGGGTTGTTCTTGTTGAACTTGCTCTTGCGTGGATTCAGCGGCGGCGAAATCGTGTGGACCTGCAATTTGCGGCCATCGGCATCGGTGGCGTTCTTGAGGATTTCCAGGTGTGCCAAAGTGACCTTGTGATCGTAGGATTCAGGGTCGGTGTCGAGGTTGGCAATCACCACACCGGGTTTGATGAAGCGCGCGTAGAAATCGACATGGGCGTCGGTGATGTCCTTGTTCTTGATTCCCGGCAGCCAGATGATTTTGCGCAGGCCGAGGCGCTCTTTCAGTTCGGCTTCGACGTCAGCTTTGCTCCAGTCCGGATTGCGATTGCTGTTGATCCAGCTGCTCTCGGTCATGATCCCGGTGCCGTGGCCGTCGACCTCGATGCCCCCGCCCTCGCCCACCAGATCGGTGCGGATGTATGTGGCTTGTGCGTCGTCGGCGACCAGTTCAGCGATCTTCGAGTCTTTACTGTGCTGCTGTTTGCCACCCCAACCGTTGAAGTTGAAGTCCACCGCGCCGAGACCACCCTTGTCGTCGATGACGAAATTGGCGCCGATGTCGCGCATCCAGATGTCATCCAGCCCGGCAGTGACGTAAGTGATATTGCGCGTGCCGCAGAATTCTTCGGCGATGCTGCGCTCGTTCTTGCGGCAGAATACGGTGACGGGTTCAAACCGGGCGATGGCGCGGGCAATGCGGCCTAGAGCTTCCTGGACGTCTTCGGTGAAGTCTTCCCAGATCGCATCCTGCGCGCCGAAAGCGATGTAGGCGCGCTCATGTTTATCGCCCTCGTCGGGCATGAACCAGCGGCCTTGCGCAGCAGCCAGGACTTTGCCCGGCGAAAGGCCCAGGCCTGTCACCGCAGCGCTGACAGCGGCGACCACCGAGGCTTGTTTGATGAAATCGCGACGAGTCGTCATGTTGCTTTTCCTGTAGAAAAAAGGGCCGGCGCAATACGCCGGCCGTGGATCATTTGCCAGTGGCGGTCTTGAACTTGGTCCAGGTACGCATGCGTGCGCGCATGTCCGCCTGGGGAATATCCTTGCCCGGGATCAAACGAGCATAGGTCGCTTCGTCGAGGTAGATGTCCGGGTTGTCACGCATGCTCGCATCGACACTCGCCCGCGCCTTGGCGTTGGAGGTCGGGTAACCGGTGAAATTGCTGATCGCCGCCATGTTCTGCGGGCGCATGACGAAGTTGATGAACGCATAGGCGTATTCCGGGTGTTTGGCGTCGACCGCAATGGCCATGGTGTCCATCCATACCGTGGTGCCTTCACGCGGCACGCGATATTCGAAGCGTGTGTGTTTGCCGGCGCTGTCGGAGGTGCGTTGCGCCTGGGTCATGTCGCCGCTGTAACCGAGCGAAAGGCACAGGTTGCCGTTGACCAGATCGGTCACCGGTTGCGACTGGAACTTGCGGATGTACGGCCGCAGCTTCATCAGCAAATCACTCGCCGCCGCCAGATCCGCAGGCTTGGCGCTGCGCGGATCGCGACCGAGATAATTGAGCACCACCGCCAGCACTTCGTCCGGTGAGTCGATCATCGAGATCCCGCAGTCGGCGAATTTCGCCGCCAGTTCCGGCTTGAACAGCATGTCCAGGCTGTTGACCGGTGCGTCGGCCATGCGCTTTTTGATCTGTTCTTCGTTGTAAGTCAGGCCGATGGTGCCCCAGGTGTAGGGCACCGTGGCTTTGTTGGAGTGCTCGTAATGGCTGCGCAGTTTCTGTAACCCGGGTTCGATGTCCGCTGTTTCAGTCAGCTTCGCCTGGTCCAGTGGCATCAGGCTGCCGGCGCGCATCAGCCGTTCGGCCACGGTGTCGCCGGGGAAGATCAAGTCATAGCCGCTGCCGCCGGAGAGCATCTTCGCTTCAAGGGTTTCGCTGCCATCCATGACGTCGTAGATCACCTTGATCCCGGTTTCGGCAGTGAAGCGGCTCAGGGTGTCTTCGGCAAAATAATCGGCCCAGTTGTACAGGCGCAGGGTTTTGTCCTCGGCATGCAATGACGGGATAACGCAGGTCAGCGCCAGGCCCATCGCGCCGAGCAACCGCTTGTGGTTCATAGCCATGTCAGACCCCTTGAGTGTTCCAGCGTGCATGAAGGTGGCGGCCATCCTGGCTGAGCAGTGCGCCGTACATCTCCGGACGGCGATCGCGGTAGATGCCCCAGATCAAACGTTCTTCGCGCATCGCCGCCAGATCGAGGCTTTGCAGGAGCACGCCAGTGCTGTCGCGGTCGGCTGTGGCGAGCAACTGGCCCTTGTGATCGCTGATGAACGATGAACCGTAGAAGCTCATTTGCAGCGCTGGATCGGTGGTCGCCACTTCGCGCCCGACACGGTTCGAGGCCACCACCGGCAGCAGATTGGCCGCGGCGTGACCGCGCATGGTCATCTGCCAGTGATCGCGAGAATCCAGCGCCGCGCAGCCCGGCTCCGAACCGATGGCGGTCGGGTACAGCAGCACTTCGGCGCCCATCAAGGCCAGGCAGCGCGCGGTTTCCGGGAACCACTGATCCCAGCAGATACCCACGCCGAGACGGCCGAACGCGGTGTCCCAGACTTTGAAACCGGTGTCGCCGGGGCTGAAATATTCCTTTTCCTGATAGCCGATGGCATTGGGGATGTGAGTCTTGCGATACACCCCCAGCAGGCGCCCGTCGGCATCGGCCACGGCCAACGAATTGAAGTAGGCGTTGCCGGCCTTCTCGAACCAGCTCAACGGCAACACCACGCCCAACTCGCGGGCCAATGCGGCGAAGCGTTCCAGCACACGGCTGTCGCGATATTCTTCGGCCAGGGCCATGTGCTTATGGCTTTGTTCGATGCAGAAATATGGCGTGGCGAACAGCTCCTGCAACAGGATCACTTGCGCGCCCTGCTGCGCCGCATCGCGGACGAGTTGCTCGGCACGATCGAGGTTGCCCGACAGATCCCAGGTGCACGGCATCTGGGTGGTAGCGATGGTCAGCGTTGTCATGATTTCAACCCTTCACCGGCCAGGCTGGCTGCTGCTGGGTGATGCAGTGCACCCCGCCGCCGCCATGCGCCAGATGATTGATGCGCACCGGCACCACTTCGCGTCCGGGGAAGGCTTGCGCCAATACCTTGGCTGCAACGTCGTCGGCCTCGATGCCATACGCCGGCATGATGATCGCGCCGTTGGCAATATAGAAATTGGTGTACGAGGCGCAAAACACTTCGGCTTCGGTATCGACCGCGTCGCTGGCTTCGAACAGTTCGATCAGCTCGAATTTGCGCCCCTGTGCATCGGTGGCGAGTTCCAGCGCTCGACGGTTTTCGCGTGCCACTTCGGCGTACACCGACGATTGCTCGTGAGTCGCATCCACCAGTAAAACGCCGGGCCGGGCAAATGCGCAGACGCCATCGACGTGGCCGTCAGTCATGTCGCCGGTGACGTAATCCGGATCGCCCGGCAGCCAGATGGTCTTCTTCACGCCGAGCAAACGGCTGAAGATCTCTTCCATCTCGGCCTTGCTCATGCCCGGGTTGCGGTTCGGGTTGAGCAGCACCGATTCGGTGGTGATCAGTGTGCCTTCGCCGTCAACGTGAATCGCCCCGCCCTCGTTGCTCAGCGGTGTGCCGAAACATTCCAGGCCGAGATGATTGAGCGCACGGCGCGCCAAGCTTTCGTCGAGATCGTGGGCCGACTTGCCACCCCACGCATTGAAGCGCCAGCTCACGCCAGCCAGCCCTTGTTGCGGGTGGCAGACAAACGTCGGGCCGGAGTCGCGACACCAGCTGTCGTTGACCGTCAATGGAATCAATTCAACGTTGGCGCCGCACAGTGCTTTCGCGCTGGCAATGGCCGAAGGATCGACCACCAGTTTCACCGGTTCGAACCGGGCGATGGCGTTGGCCACACGGGCGAAATCTTCCTGCACCTGCGCCAGGGTCACGCCCCAACCTGACTCCCACAAAGCCTTGTTGTGCGGCCAGACCATCCACGTCGCAGCATGCGTGACCCATTCTGCCGGCATCATCCAGGCGCTGTTTTTATTGTCGTTGTGCTGCATGATATGCCTCGTTAGTTAAGCCAATGTGTTCACGACGCCAATGCTACGTAGGCGCAAACAGGCAAACAAACGATGGATTTTGCGGATAACTGATTAGAGGAACTTATCGATATGCTCAAGCACTGGCCACCGCTCAGCTCGCTGCGCGGCTTTGAAGCGGCTGCCCGACTTGGCAGTTTTCACAAGGCGGCTGAAGAGCTGAGCCTCACTCAATCAGCGATCAGCCAGCAGATCCGCAGCCTTGAGGCGTATCTGGAACAGCCGCTGTTTTTCCGCAGCGGGCGCAGCGTCGCGCTCACCGATGCCGGGCATGATTTGCTCAGCACCACGCAGGCGATGCTGCAGCAATTGTCAGTCGGCATTCGTCGCCTGGGGCAATATCAGAAACCCAATCAATTGGTGCTCAACACCACGCCGGCGTTCGCCCGACATTGGTTGCTGCCGCGTCTGGCGGACTTTCGCGCGCAACATCCAGAGGTCGATCTGTGGATCTACAGCACCGATGAAGTGCCGGACATGGCCACGCAAACCATCGACATCGCGGTGCGCGACGACATCAGCTCGCAGGCCGAATGCAGTTTCAAGGTGCTGCACGCCGACCGACTCTATCCCGCCTGCCATCCGAGCCTGTTGACCCAGCCAGCAGCCGGACGCACCACGTTGCATGGTGAGCGGGAAATGGACTGGAGTCATTGGGCAGTCGAAGCCGGGATCGACGTCGGCCAGCAGGATCAGGGGCTGAACTTTTCCGATCCGGGATTGCTGCTCGACGCCGCCTGTGCGGGGCTTGGCATCGCTCTGGTCAGTCAGTTGCTCAGCCGTCAGGCGCAAGCTGACGGCTTGTTGCAAGCGCTGGTCGAGGACACCATTCGCGGACCGAACTGGGCCTTGTTGACCCATCGCGACAGTGAGCATGACCCGCTGGCGAAAAGCTTCATCGCCTGGTTGTCAGCCAATCTCAGCGCTGATCAGATCACCGAGAAAACACCGGCGCCGAGTCTTCCTTCCAAGCGGCCATAAAGCACATAGTGCTGATAGCCATTCTTCAATTCACCGGTAGACACTGCGCGCCTGACGTCTTCGTTCAATTGCAGATACTGGGCCTCATCGAAATTTTCCGCACTGACTTCGCCAGCACGTCCCAGCATCTCGCTGTCCACCGGAAGTCCCATGCTGGCGAGATTCTCGAAATCAATGATGCGACTGACCGCGTGTCGCTCCAGTACCCCTTGGTTGGGGAACATCGAGTAGACATGCATGCCCTTTTTCGCGCAGCGGCTGCACATGTCGACGCAGTTTTTTTGCGTGTTTTTGCGCTGCATCAGTTCCGCCACCGGCATGTCGAGGTACTTGCCGACCTGATATTCGTTCTGATTGAAGATCGTGCAGCACAAAATCGTATTGCCATTGCAGTCGATCACCAGCCAGTCATCCTTGAGCAGGCAGTCTTGCTGATGATGCTGCTGGGCTACATTGACAATATCGTCGTAGGGCGGCAGCGCCAGTCTTTTCAGGGTTTCGTAATCGGTATCGGTGACTGAAGGATCGCGGTCGATAATGGCCAGCGTTTTCTCCAGCGGCATCATCACTGTATACCCGGTAGTGAAATTGAAGCCAAGGCGCTCGCTGAATTCACGCATCAGCGCTTCCTCCTCGATGTTATCGAGGTAGCGGTGATAGTAGACGTCGGTCCGGGTTCTCAAACCCAAGCGCTGCTTGATCTCGTGCAGCGCAATCATGTTCTGTTTTACAACTTCGATATCACCACCTACATGGCCCTTTTTGTAGGTTTCCTGATAAAAGCCTGACAGCGAAATACGGAAGTAACCCGGTTCGGCCAACAAGGCTTTTTCCATGTTCTTGGCAAGATTGAGGTTGGTGCTGATACCGCTGCCCATACCGGCGGCATTGATGACTTCGATGAATTCACCAATTTTTTGATGAACCAGAGGCTCGGTCCAGTTGTACAGATAGATCGCCTTGACGCCTTCAGTTTGGGCTTTCTCGACGATCTGCTTGAACATGTCGAGTTGCCCAATTTGCCTACGCCATCAAGGCCACAACCCAGTCGATGAAGACCCGCAACTTCAGGCTGACATGCCGGTTTGGCGGGTACGCCACGTAGAGCGGCATGGGCTCGAGTTGCCAGTCTTCAAACAAGGGCACCAGTTCACCTCGGGCAACGTGGGCATCGGACATATACTTCGGTAACCAGAGCACGCCCATTCCGGCGAGTCCGGCAGCCAGATAGGCATTACCGTCATCGACCGCCAACACATGCCGCCCCTTGATTTGCAGGTGTTCATCGGCGTTGTGCAAGGCATACGGCAGCGGTTTTCCGGTGCGCGCCCAGAGAAAACCGACCACCCGATGCCGGGAATCTTCCAGTTCCCTTGGGTGCCTGGGCGTGCCTTCGCGAGCCAGATACGCGGGTGCGGCGAATACGCCCAATTGCAGATCAGCGATCCGCCGCGCCATCAGCGATTGATCGAGCAGCTCACCGCCGCGCACCACGCAATCGACGTTCTCATCGATGATGTCGACCATGCGATCGCTGACGCCCATGTCGATCTGGATGTCGGGGTAGCGTCGGTGAAAGTCCGGCAGCGCCGGCATCAGAATGTGCCGGGCGAAAGGACTCGGCACATCGACCCGCAATCGGCCCGAGGGCACTGCGGCAACCCCGGGCAGGCTGGTTTCGGCGTCTTCCATGTCGGCCAGCAATTTGATCACGCGCTCGTAGTAAGCGGCGCCATCAGCGGTGACGTTGACCTTGCGCGTGGTGCGATTGAGCAGTTTGACTCGCAAGCGTGCCTCCAACTGCTGAACCAGTTGCGTCACCGTGGTTTTGCTCATGTGCAGGGTTTCTGCCGCCTTGGTGAAACTCCCCGCCTCGACCACCCGCGCGAAAGCCTGCATTGCATCGAAACGGTCCAAGATTCGCCCCTTGATTGTTTGGGATTCACAAACAGTGAAGGCCAAGCTTGCGCGTTTATCGCTGCCCTGCAAATACCTAAAGTGGCGTCATCCACTCAACTGCAGGAGACACCCCATGACGCAGCGCGATGTAGTTTTTCCGCCGGCACGCCGCACGCTTTACGAGCGCAACCGCTACTCCCCGGCGCTTCGCTCGAACGGTTTTCTGTTTGTCTCGGGGCAAGTTGGCAGCGGCGAAGACGGCAAGCCTGAAGCGGATCTGCAGAACCAGGTGCGCCAGGCGTTCCACAACCTCAATGCGATTCTCGACGAGGCCGGTTGCAGCTTCGACGACGTGGTCGACGTCACGGTGTTCATCGTCGATCCGCAGATGAAGTTCGAGACGATCTGGAATGTTGTGCTGACAGAGTTCTGGGGCGATGCGCCGCATCCGACCGTGACGGCGGTTGGCGTGACCTGGCTGTACGGTTTCGATTTCGAGATCAAGGTGATTGCCAGGCTGCCCGAAGCAGCCTGATCGTCAGATCGATTTGCAGCATGGGTCGCCAGTCTTCAGACTGTCGACCCTTTCGACTTTTCCACCATCACTCATGTCAGTTTCATTGCTCAAACCTGCCCTCCCCGGCATCGCCATGCGTCGTTGGCGCTTGTTGCATCGCGTCAAGCAAAGCCACGCCGCGCAGATGTTCAATGTCACCCAATCGACTATTTCCCGCTGGGAAAGCGGCGTGCTGGCGATGGATCCGGCGGCACACTTACAGCTTGAGCAACTGTTGGCCGCGCGTCTCGACACGGCTGCCGACCAGGCCCTCGCCCGGCTGGTCTGCGAAAGCGCACGCCCGGTGCACCTGGTCTGCGACCTGACCCACCGTTTGCTGGCCTGCTCTGCGTCCCGCGCCGCACAGTTCGCCAGTCCGCTGAGCGAATTGCTCGGGCAATCGCTGTGGCGTTTCGTCACGCCAGAAATCGCCAGCAACGAACTGGCGCTCGACGCGCTGGGCTGGCGCGAACTGCAGGCACCACCGGCGCTGCAATTCATCACCGGCAGCAACGACTCCGACCTCGTGCCAATTCGCCAGAGCCTGTGCCGCTGGACACGCATTCCCCTGTCTGACGGTACGGCGGCGCGGCTGGTCGAGACACTCTGAACGCATATTTTATGCGTGGACGCTCACCACCATCGGCTCTAGGCTTGCTTCTCGGCTCCACCACCGGGCAAGCTCATGAACCTCGAAAAACTCAGTGGACGCCTCGAGTTCCTGCGTGAAGCGGAAAAACTCAAGGATGTCCTCAGAAGCGCACACACTTCCAGCGGTCGCACCGAAAGCACCGCCGAACACAGCTGGCGCCTGTGCCTGATGGCGATCGTCTTCGCCGATGAACTGGCCGGTCTCGACCTGCTTAAAGTGCTCAAGATGTGTGTCATTCACGACTTGGGCGAGGCGATCAACGGCGACATCCCGGCGGTCGATCAAGCCGCATTCCCCGCCAAGGCCGAGCAGGAGCGTAACGACCTCCTGCTACTGACTCGCTCACTCGACGAGACGGTGAGAAACGAAATCCTCGCGTTGTGGGACGACTACGAAAATGCCCTGTCTGCCGAGGCCAAAGCAGTCAAGGCGCTGGACAAACTCGAGACCCTGCTGCAACACACTCAAGGGCAGAACCCGGCCGATTTCGACTACCGCTTCAATCTGACTTACGGCATCAAACACACCAGTACCGAACCGGTGTTCGCAGCGCTGCGAGCGCTTATCGACCAGAACACCCGAAAAAGGATGAACATGAACCTGACTATTCGCAACGAACAACCCGACGACATCGACACCATCGCCCAGCTGACTGCAGCGGCATTTCAGAACGAAGAACACTCAAGCCACACCGAACAGCTCATCGTCAAAGCATTGCGCGAGGCCGACCAACTGAGCGTTTCGCAGGTTGCCGTGGAGAATGGCAAGATCATCGGCCATGTGGCGATCTCACCGGTGACAATTTCGTCTGGCGCCACCGGTTGGTACGGTCTTGGTCCGATCTCGGTATGGCCTGAACGTCAGCATCAGGGCATCGGTTCGGCATTGATGAAAGCCGCATTGGCGCAATTGCAAAATCGGCACGGCGCTGGCTGCGTGGTCTTGGGCAATCCAGGTTATTACGGGCGTTTCGGCTTCAAGAATCATCCTGAGCTGACGTTGCCCGGTGTGCCGCAGGAATACTTTCAAGTGCTGTCATTCGGCGCTGAGCTGCCTGTCGGAGAAGTGAAATACCACGATGCATTTGAGGCTACCGAATAAGTCTCTGGCTGGCGCGAACCACCCGTAAATATTCGGACACACCCATTCGTTTGCCATTTCAGAGGTCGTCTGTTTGCATGCCATCCCACATCAGCAGGCAGATCAGCGAGGCGCGGGATGACCCACTACGCACTCCAGCACTTATGGCGCTGGCCTTTGCGCGCGGGAATACGTATAACCTCGCCGTTTCGTCTACCCTGAGCTTGCGCCTTACCTCGCCACTTCAGCTTTTTTGACGCTCACGAAACGGAGAATTCCATGCTCAAACGAACCCTGGCACTGACCGCCGGCCTGGCCCTGTCCTTCAATGCGCTGGTGGCGCAGGCCGCTGACGTTTTGCGGGTCAGCGCGATTCCTGATGAAGCCCCGACTGAACTGCTGCGCAAATTCGAGCCGCTGGGTGCTTATCTGGAGCAGCAGTTGGGCATGAAGGTGCAGTTCGTGCCGGTGGCCGATTATCCGGCAGTGGTTGAAGCCCTGGCGACCGACCGTCTCGACATGGCCTGGCTGGGCGGTTTCACCTTTGTGCAGGCGCGTCTGAAGACCGATGCCACGACGCCGGTGATCCCGTTGGTGCAGCGTGAACAGGATGCGCAATTCACCAGCAAATTCATCACCGCCGACCCGAATGTGCACAGCCTTGCCGACCTCAAGGGCAAGACCTTCGCCTTCGGTTCGGTGTCGTCCACTTCCGGCAGCCTGATGCCGCGCTATTTCATGCTGAAAAACGACGGCATCAAGCCCGAAGCCTATTTCAGCCGAGTCGCCTACTCCGGCGCGCACGACGCCACTGTCGCCTGGGTTCAGGCCGGCAAGGTCGATGCCGGCGTGTTGAACGCCAGCGTCTGGCAAAAACTGGTCGACAGCGGCAAGGTCGACACCAACAAGGTCAAAGTCTTCGCCACCACCCCGACTTACTTCGATTACAACTGGACCGTGCGCGGCACGCTTGATCCGGCACTCGCGGCGAAGATCAAAAAAGCCTTCCTCGACCTCGACCCGGCCAACCCCGAGCAGAAGAAGATTCTTGATCTGCAGGCAGCCAGCCGCTTCATCGACACCAAGCCCGAGAACTACAAGGGCATCGAGGAAGCCGCCCGCGCCGCCGAACTGCTGAAATGACCCTGAGCCTCAACCAGGGCAGCCTGCGCCACGCCAACGGAGTCGAGGCCCTGCGCGGCATCGATTTGCACATTGGTGTTGGCGAACAGGTGGCGATCATCGGTCCGTCCGGGGCCGGCAAATCGAGTTTGCTCAATCTGCTGGCCACCGCGTTGCGACCGAGCAGCGGCGAGATCGAAGTGCTTGGCGAACGCGCCTGGCACTTGTCCGCCGGCCAACGCCAACGTCTGCGTGCGCGTATCGGCCTGGTGCATCAGGCGCCGCCGCTGCCGCCGCGCCAGCGTGTGGTGACCGCCGTGCTCGCCGGTAAACTCGGCCAGTGGAGCCTGGGCAAAAGCCTGCTGAACCTGATGCATCCGCTGGACGTCGCCGGTGCTCGCGCGGTATTGGCGCGACTGGATCTCGGCGACAAACTGTTCGCCCATTGCCAGCAACTGTCCGGCGGCCAATTGCAGCGCGTCGGCATCGCCCGGGTGCTGTATCAGGCCCCACAAATCCTGCTCGCCGATGAACCAGTGTCGGCGATGGACCCGGTGATGGCCGGGCACACCCTGTCGATCCTGTCGCGGCATGCCCGCGAGCACAACGTCACGCTGGTGGCGAGCCTGCATGCTGTCGATCTGGCGTTGTCGCACTTTCCACGCATCATCGGTTTGCGCGACGGCCAGATCTTTTTCGACAGCCCTTCCGGGCAAGTCAGCGCGGACATGCTCGACGCCTTGTACGCCAACGAAAAACTGCAGTCGCCGACCGCTGCGGTCGCGCCGCTGACTGTGCAGATTCCACGATGCTGAGCGCCGATTCACGCGATCCCGCCGCATGGCCGCGACTGTTGCTGAGCGTTTTGGCGATCGCCTTGTTGTGGCCGGGGATCCAGCTCAGTGAACTGAACCTCGGCGTGTTGCTGCAAGATGACAGCCGCAGCGAGATGGGCCGCTTCGTGTCGGCGTTCTGGCCACCGGCGCACGATCAAGCGTTCTTGCAACTGTTGCTCAAAGCCACGTTGCAAACCCTCGCCATCGCCACTGCCGGCATGGCCTTGGCCCTGCTGCTGGCGGTGCCGGCCGGGCTGCTGGCGAGTCGCGCGCTGTCGTTGTCCGCCGCCTCGCGCGGTGGCGTGCCGAGCGCCATGGGCCGGTTGTTGCGCTGGCCGATTCGCGGCTTGCTGATCTTCCTGCGCAGCGTGCCGGAGATTGTCTGGGCGCTGTTGTTTGTCCGCGCGGTCGGTCTTGGTCCGGCGGCGGGCGTGCTAGCCATCGCCATCACCTACAGCGGCATGCTCGGCAAGGTCTACGCGGAGATTTTCGAATCCACCGATCAGCGCCCGGCCCACGCCTTGCTGCAATCGGGCAGCGGCCGGCTGGCGAGTTTTGCCTACGGCATCGTGCCCAATGTCGCGGCGGAATTGCTCTCGTACACGGTCTATCGCTGGGAATGCGCAATCCGCGCTTCCGTGGTGATGGGTTTTGTCGGTGCGGGTGGGCTCGGCCAGCAGATCGATCTGTCGATCCGCATGTTTGCCGGCGGTGAAGTCGCCAGCATGCTGCTGACCTTCCTGGTATTGGTGTTGGCCGCCGACCAGCTCAGTCGCTTGTTGCGCTGGAGGCTGGCATGAACCGGCTGATCAATCTGGCGCTGATCATCGGCATCGTCGCGGCGGTGATTGCCTCGTTCAGCTATCTGGGCCTCGATCTCGGCGAGCTGAGCAGCGCCAACAGCCTGAAGCAGATGGGCGCTTACGTGCAGCGCTTTCTCAGCCCGGACTTGAGCGGCGGTTACCTGCAAGCGATTGTTCACGGCTCGCTGGAAACCCTCGCCATGTCGGCCCTCGGCACCCTGCTCGCGGCAGTGTTGGGGATCATCCTCGCCCTGCCCGCTGCCGGCCGTTTCGGCTGGCCGCTGCAAAGCGTTTCGCGGCTGTTGCTCAATGGTTTGCGGGCGATTCCGGAACTGGTCTGGGCGGCATTAATGGTGCTCGCTGCCGGGCTCGGGCCGAATGCCGGCACCCTCGCTCTCGCCCTGCACACCACGGGCGTGCTCGGCCGTCTGTTTGCCGAGGCACTGGAAAACACCCCGCCGCAACCTGCCGAAGCAATCCGTTTGCAAGGCGGCAATCCGCTTCTGGCGTTCTGCTACGGCACCTTGCCGAACCTGACGCCACAACTGCTCGCCTACATTCTGTACCGCTGGGAAAACAACATCCGCATGGCCAGCGTGCTGGGTTTTGTCGGCGCAGGCGGATTGGGGCAGATGCTCTATGTGAGCCTCAGCCTGTTTCAGGAGGCGCAAGCCAGCACGGTGATCCTGGCGATGCTGTTGCTGGTATTGGCAGTGGATTCGCTGAGTGCCTGGAGCCGGCAACGCTGGGTCAAGGCGTAAAACACCCCGCCTCGATCATTCGTGCAATCCGCTTAACGTCGGCAAGCGCGCTACCCGGGCAGCGCGCTTGCCGGTCGCTTAGTGCGGTGCGCGCGGGATGGTTTTCATCAGGTCTTCAGGGCTGATGTGGCCGACCACGCTACCCGGTTGCGGCAGGTTGAGGATGTGCCCCTTCATTTTGCCGATGATGTGCATCTCGCACGGTTTGCAGTCGAATTTCAGCGTCAGCACTTCATCGCCGTGAATCAACTGCATCGGCGCGACTTTGGTGCGCACGCCGGTCACGCCTTTGGCCTGTTTCGGGCACAGGTTGAAGGAGAAGCGCAGACAATGCTTGGTGATCATCACCGGCACTTCGCCCGCCTCTTCGTGAGCTTCGTAAGCAGCGTCGATCAGCTTCACGCCGTGACGGTGATAGAAGTCGCGAGCCTTCTGGTTGTAGACGTTGGCAAGGAACGTCAGGTGCGAATCCGGGTACACCGGCGGCGGGCTGGTTTCGGCTTTGCGGCTGCCACGCGGGTGAGCGGCAACACGGGCAGCGGTGAGGTTCTCGATCACTTCACGGCGCAGGGCTTTGAGCTGCGAGTTGGGGATGAAGAACGCCTCTGGCGCATCCAGCTTGATGTCGGTGGCGTGGTACTGCGTGGTGCCGAGCTGGCCGAGCAGATCGCGCAGCTGTTCCAGCGCCTGTTCAGGCTTGTTGGCTACACCGAACGGCCCGTCGAGGGTGACGCTGGCGCTGATGCCTTCCTCGCTGGTGGCGGTCACTTCCAGCTGTTGTTCACGCAGACGCGCAACCCAGCTGAGGGCCACGCGACGCTCCGAAGAAGTCTTTTGCAGCGCCTGTTGCCAGTTGTGATCGAGGTTGCGATTCAACGGGTGATTCGGGCGCAGCTTGTACAGGCCTTCGGGCATTTCGTTCGGCTCGACGCGGTAGCGGTAACGCTTCTCGCCGTCTTCCTCGAACTCGCCTTTGGCCTCGGCGATGTTGGCGCGGAAACCGACCACTTCGCGTTTGACCAAGACGTTCAGGCCATCACCGTTGGACAGCGGCTCGTGGGTCACCACCTGCATGTCACGCTTGGCGACTTTCTCGACGATGCCGACCGGCAGCCCGGTGAAGGTCGGCGAATCGAAGGCGCCGATGTCGATCTTGCGGTCGGTGACGAAGTAATCGGTGCTGCCACGGTGGAAGGTCTTTTCCGGGTCGGGCAGGAAGAAATGCGCGGTGCGGCCGCTGGAAGCGCGGGCCAGATCCGGACGGTCTTCAAGGACGTCGTCGAGGCGCTGGCGGTAATAGGCGGTGATGTTCTTCACATAGCCCATGTCCTTGTAGCGACCTTCGATCTTGAACGAACGCACACCGGCTTCGACCAGCGCGCGGATGTTGGCGCTCTGGTTGTTGTCCTTCATCGACAGCAGGTGTTTTTCGTAGGCGATTACCCCGCCCTTTTCGTCTTTCAGGGTGTACGGCAAGCGGCAGGCCTGCGAGCAGTCGCCACGGTTGGCGCTGCGCCCGGTCTGCGCGTGGGAAATGTTGCACTGGCCGGAGAAGGCCACGCACAACGCGCCGTGGATGAAGAACTCGACGGCGGCATCGGTTTCATCGGCGATCGCGCGGATTTCCTGCAGGTTCAGCTCACGGGCCAACACCAATTGCGAGAAACCGGCCTGATCGAGGAACTTCGCCCGCTCAAGGGTGCGAATGTCGGTCTGGGTCGAGGCATGCAGCTCGATCGGCGGAATGTCCAGTTCCATCACGCCCAGATCCTGGACGATCAACGCATCGACACCGGCGTCGTACAGCTGGTGGATCAGCTTGCGGGCCGGCTCCAGTTCGTTGTCGTGCAGGATCGTGTTGATCGTGGTGAAGATGCGCGCGTGGTAACGGCGGGCGAATTCGACCAGTTCGGCGATCTCGCCGACTTCGTTGCAGGCGTTGTGGCGTGCACCGAAGCTCGGGCCGCCGATGTACACGGCGTCGGCGCCGTGGAGGATCGCCTCGCGGGCGATGGCGACATCGCGTGCAGGGCTGAGCAATTCCAGATGATGCTTGGGCAAGGACATAGTTTTTTTAGTCAGGCTGTCACGGTAGGCGCGCATTCTACCCCTGAAACGCGCGCCCGGCACGCCTCTGCTGCCCGATGGCTGGCGTCGCGCCACAGATGCCCGCCCACTATCGACGATGACGCGCCGGCGAAGCTGCACTTACAATGCGCGGACCTTTTGCCTCGGCCCGCCCATGGACATCGACCTCGCTCGCACCTTCCTCGAAATCGTCCGCCACGGCAGCCTCGCCGCCGCCGCGCAGAAGCTCTTCGTCACGCAAACGGCGATCACCGCGCGGGTACAGAAACTCGAAAGCCAGTTGGGCAGCACGTTGTTCGTGCGCAACCGCGCCGGGGCGAAACTGACGCCCAATGGCGAGGCTTTCGTCGTCTACGCCAATCAACTGGTGCAGACCTGGGAAGCGGCGCGCCGCGATCTGCCGCTGCCCGAGGGCTATCACAACGTGCTGCACATCGGCGGCGAAGTCAGCCTGTGCAACCCGCTGATGCTCAGTTGGGCTGCCGAACTGCGCGAGAAAATCCCCGGGCATGCCCTGCGCATGGAAATCCGCGACGGCGAAAACCTCCTGCGCCAGCTCGAACTCGGCGTACTCGATGCGGCGCTGGTCTATCAGCCGGAATACTGGCCGGGCCTGCAGGTCGAGCAAGTGCTGGAGGAAAAACTGATTCTGGTGCGTGCGCCCGAGCGCCCGGATCCTTACGTCTATATCGATTGGGGCCCGGATTTCCGTCGTCAGCACGACGCCGCCCTGCCGGAAAAAGCCAAGGCTGCGCTGAGTTTCAACCTCGGCCCGCTGGCCCTGCAATACATTCTCGAACACGGCGGCAGCGGCTATTTCCGCACCCGCGTCGTGCGCACCTACCTGGAGAGCGGCGCCCTCGAAGCCGTGACCAAAGCCCCGGAATTCAGCTATCCGACTTACCTGGTGTACTCACGCGACCGCGACTCGGCGATCCTGCAACAAGCCTTTGACCTGCTGCGCGAAGTGATCAAGGCCGATGACGACTGGTCGCAGCGCTGGAACCCGTTGAGTTGAGGCGGCTGCTTTACACCGGAACATGGCGTATGTGACCTCAAGGTCCGGCCTGCACAAACGGCCGGATCGGCTAATCTGCCGGGTATAACCACAATACCGACAGGTGATTGCAGTGAGGCAGACCACCGAGGCATTTCGCAGCCGCTACCGCGCGGCCATTCATCCGCTGTACAACCCGTGGCTGCATGGCGCTTTTGTGCTGCTGTTCGGTGTGTTGGCCATCGGCGCGTTCTGGAGCAGCGTGCACCAGGTCAACTGGCTGGAATGGCTGACAGTGCCGCTGACGCTGTTGTTCTTCAACTTCGGCGTGTACACGGTGCATCGCCATCTCGGCCATCACAAAAAAGCCTTTGCCAAACTGTTCTACGCACGCCACGCCGGCGACCATCACAGCTTTTTCACCCCCGGCCACATGACTTACGACAGCGCTCGCGACTGGCGGGTGATTTTGTTTCCGGCATGGCTGATCGTCGTCCACACGCTGCTGATCACTTTGCCGTTGTGGTGGCTGTTCGCGCAGTTCAACGGCAACGTCGCCGGGCTGTTTGGCGGTTGCATGGTGCTCGGTTACCTGACTTATGAAGTGTTTCATGCCGGCGAACACCTGCCGCCGAGCAACCCGCTGACGCGCCTGCCGTGGATCCGTCAGATGCGCCGCCTGCACGAACTGCATCACCGTCGCGAGCGCATGCAGGAGCGCAATTTCAATATCGTCCTGCCGTTGATGGACTACCTGTTCGGCACCCTGTACTGGGAACCGGAGCCCGCCCCTTTGAGCTATTCGAGAATGCCCATGACCCGCATGCAGCACCAGATCGATATCGCCGGCGAACCGGTTGCCGTGCTCGCCTACGCGGCCAGCGTCAGTCGCTGGCCGGAATGGCACCCGTCGTCCTTGCGAATCGTCGGCGCACAAGGTCCGCTGCACGCCGGAGCGCATTTCGAAGAGGACATCAATGCTGGCGGACGCGAAGGTCATTTGCGCTGGGAAGTCACGGAGTACCTGCCCGGCCGACGCTGGTGCGCGCGGGCTCAGGGCGATCATGGTTTGTCGTTGCTGCTGACTTACGAGTGCGCGGCCGAGGCTGGCGGTACGCGGTTTGTGCGCACGCTGGATTACCGCTTTGACGGCCTCGGCATGCGCATTGCCAATCAGTTGTTGCTGAAGCGGCGCATCGATCGCGAATCGGCCGCCTCGATGCTGGCGCTGCGCGACATGGCCACGCAATACCTGGCTGCGGCGAGGGCCAGCGCGTGAGGCTGCGGCATGTTTTTTTGCTGCTGATCATTATCGTCATCGCGTTTTTACTGTTGATGCCGACCAGAGTCGAACCGGTGGCCTGGACGCCGCAGCCGGCACCTTCGTTGACGGCGGGTGTCTACGCCGAAAACCAGCGCCTCAAAGCCGTGGCGCAGGTCGGGCCGGGCGATATCGAAGGCCCGGAAGCGTTGTTGCTGGAAGAGGACTTCCTGATCACCGGCCTGCATGACGGCCGACTGATTCGCACCAGCCTCGACGGCACGCAGCGCAAGGTGCTGGCCGATACCGGCGGGCGGCCGCTCGGTCTCGCGCGCCATCCCAACGGGTTGCTGGTGATTGCCGATGGCGTCAAAGGTTTGCTGTCTCTGGATGCTCAGGGACAGTTGATAGCGCTGACCAAGAGTGCCAATGGCGTCGACTTCGGTTTTACCGATGACGTCGCCATCGATAAATCCGGGCATTACGCCTATTTCAGCGATGCTTCCAGCCGCTGGGGCTACGGTCATGACGGCGAGGCCATCATCGAGCATGGCGGCGACGGGCGCCTGCTGCGCTATGACTTTCAGAGCGGTAAAACCAGCGTGTTGCTGGACAAGCTGGAGTTCGCCAACGGCGTGACCCTCGGCCCGGATGACGCCTATGTGCTGGTCAATGAAACCGGCGCCTATCGCATCAGCCGTTACTGGCTGAGCGGGCCGAAAGCCGGCACCCATGATCTGTTTATCGACAACCTGCCCGGGTTGCCGGACAACCTCGCGTTCAATGGCAGCAACCGTTTTTGGGTGGCGTTGTATGCGCCGCGCAACGCCCTGCTCGATGCCACTGCCGGGCACCCCTTCGTGCGCAAGATGATTGTGCGGGCGTTGAGCGTGCTGCCGAAACCGGTGGAGAAGCGCGGGTTTGCGCTGGGGCTGGATCTGAACGGCAAGGTGATTGCCAATCTGCAGGATGCGAGCAGCGGCAATTACTCGCCGATTACCACGGTGCGCGAGTATGGGCAGTGGTTGTATTTCGGCTCGCTGAAGGCGACGCATATGGCGCGGATGCCGTTGGATGCGGCCCTTGAGTGAGCCAACGGATTTTATGTTGCATGGGCGGATGCCATCGCGAGCAGGCTCACTCCTACAATTGAAATGCGATCCCCTGTAGGAGTGAGCCTGCTCGCGATAGCGGTCTGTCAGTTGCTGGACTTGTCAAACTTGTCCGGATCTTCGTCTTCCGGCAATTCCTCATCCCGCTCTTCAGGATTGGCCGTGGTATGCGCCGGGCTGTTGGGTTCGGAATGGGTGGGAACCGGGTCGAATGCGCCCTGCTCTTCACTGGGGAATTTGGGATCGTTCATGAGGCACCTCGCAAAGAGCCAGTATAGGAAGACTCTGTACATTCGAGGTGCCGGTCGTGGGCGTCGTTCCAGTCAATTCACCACCGGGAGTCGGTGGCGCGACTGGCGGTCAGGTACGGGCCTGCAGTTGCTCGACGATCTTGTCTTTGACTTGCAAGCGCTTCTCTTTGAGTTTTTTCAGCGTGTCGTCGCTGGGCGCATCCGAAGTCGCCGTCTCGGCCTTGACGACGTCGGCGTCTGCCTGGGAATACTTGTTGATCAGTGCGTCCAGATGTGGATCCGCGGTGCGTTTTTGCTGGATCTCTTCCTTCGTCAGTTTCAAATCCTGTAACAAATCATGGGTCACCGGCATGGAACACCTCCGTCAGTTGATCGGCAGCCAACGCGACCGATGCGCTGGCCAGTTATCAGAATGGCCTCGGTTGCCCGGTTCTGTCGACCACCTGTCAGACCAGCGGTGTCCGTTCGTCGCCCTGTCGCAAATGCGATAAAACCTTTGTTCGCGCAATTCCCTCCATTGCATAACACCCATAAAAACCTGCGTGGAGATACACCAATGGACGGATTCAAACTGCGTCATCTGGTTCTGGCTGTCGCTTTGAGCAGCGGCATGGGCAGTGCTTTCGCCGCCACTGACAACGATTTTGTCGATAACGCCGCCGCCGGCGGGATTGCCGAGATCGAAGCGAGCCGTCTGGCCCTGGAAAAAAGTTCGTCAGCCGACATCAAGGCTTTCGCCAACATGATGATCACCGACCATGGCAAGGCCAACGACGAGCTGGCCAGCATTGCCAAGGCCAACGACATCGAAGTCCCGGACAGCACGACGCTGGTCAAGCAGGCCAAGGAAAAGATCCTCGACATGCGCGATGAATCCTTCGATGCGGCCTACGCCAACAACCAGGTCAAGGCCCACGAAGAAACCATCGAGTTGTTCAAGAAACAAGCCAACACCGTGACCGACGACAAGGTCAAAGGCGCCACCGAACTCAAGGGCTTCGCGCAGAAAATGCTCCCGGGGCTGGAAAAACACCTGGCGGCAGCGAAAGAGCTGCAAGCCAAACATCCGAGCAAATAATCCCTCTGTTTCGTCACAAAAAAGGCCGCATCCTCGGATGCGGCCTTTGTTTATCTGCGCAAATCAACCGCCATCGGTATCGATATCCGCATCCGTCTCCTCATCCGGGCTGGCCCGGTCAGGCTGCGGCTTGAAGCCCGGACTGAACTCGTTGTCGTTGTCCGTGTGCCGGTTCTTCTGATCCACCGCCGGATCGGCGCTTTGCACCTGATCGTCTTCGCCCTGTGGCAGGGTCGGCGCGGGTTGCCCCGGAACCTGCGGGTCAATCGCCGGATCATTGCGATTGATCGGCTCGGCGGATTGATTTTGCGGATTTTTCGATTGCTCGTTCATGGCCACCTCGTTCGTCAAAGCCAGCGCGACTGCAACCAGCCGGGCCTTGAAGATTCGAAGCCTGTATCGCGCCAACGTTCAAAACATCGCCGCTCGCCTTCTCGCCGACTAGAGTTAGCAAAGTCTTTCTTGCGCCAAATCAAAAATATCCGCGCCGGAAGGAACAACTATTTCAAACGGCAAATGTCATTGAATTCGCGCCGCTCATATTTTATCGATCGGCCCCCCATTCGCTACGGAGCAACAAGCACATGGCAGCACTGCAGAACAGCACCCTCGACGCGCTGAAAAAACAACAAACGCAACTGCTGAACGAATGGATCAGCGGCCTCGAAGCCAGCGGCGCCACGCGCAACCTCAAGGATCACGACATCCAGCAACAGACTACCGAGTTCCTGCAGCTGGTGGTCAGTGGCATCGAGAACGACAATGGCACCAACATCGGCGCACCGGGATGGGAAAGCACCCGCCAGTTTCTCGAAAAGCTCTCGCACAGTCGCGCCCTGCTCGGCCAGGACTCGCAACAGACCGCGAGCTTCATCTTTGCCCTCAAAGGCCCGCTGTTCAATCTGCTGCAAGCGCACTACAAAGAACAACCGGCGTTGCTCGCTGAACAACTCTGGGAAGTCTCGGAGCTGCTCGATGCATTCGGCCTGCACACCATCCGTACTTTCCAGAAATCCCGCGAGGCGGTGATCAAGCGTCAGCAGGAAGAACTGCTGGAACTGTCGACCCCGGTGGTCAAACTGTGGGACGGCGTGCTGGCGCTGCCGATGATCGGCACCCTCGACTCACAACGCACGCAAGTGGTGATGGAGTCGTTGCTGCAACGTATCGTCGACACCGGTTCGGAAATCGCCATCATCGATATCACCGGCGTGCCGACCGTTGATACCCTCGTCGCCCAGCACCTGCTGAAAACCGTCACCGCGATCCGCCTGATGGGCGCTGACTGCATCATCAGCGGCGTGCGCCCGCAAATCGCGCAGACCATCGTCCACCTCGGCCTCGACCTGCAAGGCGTGGTGACCAAGGCCAATCTGGCCGACGCGCTGAAACTGGCGTTGACCCGCCTGGGTATCAGCCTCGTCAAGACGGTTTAAGCATGGAACGTATCCCGATTCTTCAAATGGGCGACTTCCTGCTGGTGACCATCCAGGTCGACATGCATGACCAACTCGCCCTGACCCTGCAGGACGACTTGTCCGAACGCATCAGCAAAACCTCGGCGCGCGGGGTGTTGATCGACATCTCGGCGCTGGACATGGTCGACTCGTTCATCGGCCGGATGATCGGCACGATTTCCGGCCTGTCGAAAATCATGGACGCCGAGACTGTATTGGTCGGTATGCAACCAGCGGTCGCGATCACCCTGGTTGAACTCGGTATGACCCTGCCCGGCGTCAGCACCGCCCTTAACGTCGAGCGCGGGATGAAACTGCTGCGGGAACGAGTATTGCAACAATGACCGTGCGCAGTAGCGGTACTCAACCCATTCATATCGAGCAAGACGTGGTGCTGGCGCGCCAGACTGCGCGCAAGCTGGCCACCGAATGCGGCATGCGCCTGATCGACTTGACCAAAATGGTCACGGCCGTCAGCGAACTGGCGCGCAACACCATGGTTTACGGTGGTGGCGGCGACATGGACTGGCAAATTCTCGATGAGGACCACAAAGTCGGTCTGCGCCTGACGTTTCGCGATGAAGGCCCGGGCATTGCCGATATCAAACTGGCGATGACCGACGGCTGGACGTCCGGCAGCGGCATGGGGCTGGGCCTGACCGGTGCGAAACGGCTGGTCGAAGAGTTCGAACTCGACACCGAGCCCGGCAAAGGCACGCGCATAACGATCACCCGATGGACATGAATATCGTTGGGTCGCTGACCCAGGTTCTGCCGATCGAAGACAGCAGCCAGATCGGTCATGCCCGCCGCACCGCGCAGCAACTCGCCGAACAGCATGGCTTTGATGAGCGTGATGCCGGGCGTGTCGCTTTGGTCGCCACTGAACTGGCGAGCAACGTGCTCAAACACGCCACGCACGGCGAACTGCATCTACGCGCATTACCTCGGCCCGCCGGTTTCGGCATCGAAATGCTCGCAGTCGATCGTGCGCAGGGTTTTGATCTGCAGGCGTGCCTGGCCGACGGGTTTTCCACCGGCGGCACACAAGGCATCGGCCTCGGCGCGATATCGCGGCTGACCGAGGTGTTCGATGTCTACGCCGATGCCCGTGGCGCGGTGTTGTTGGCACGCCTTTACCCGCGCACCGACCGCGAACCGGACATCCGCTATGGCGTCAGTCAGCATTCGTTGCACGACGATCCGGCGTGCGGTGACGTCTGGTACCTGGCGTATGAAGGCGCCAGCATCAGCGCCCTGGTGATCGACGGCCTCGGTCATGGCGAGGAAGCCGAGCGCGCCGGTCGCGCCGGGGCGAAAGCCTTTGCCCTGACGCCGTTTGCCGATCCGGTGATGTTGATGGAAGACATGCACCGCGACATGATCGGCACCCGTGGCGGCGCCGTTGCGTTCACCCAGTTCGACGGCCGGCGCGATAGCCTGACGTTCGCCGGTGTCGGCAACATTGGCGCCAGCCTGATTGCCGCCGACAAATCGCGCGGGCTGGCCTCGCATCCAGGTATCGTCGGCGTGCAATACCGAAAAGCCCGGCCCTTTGACTATGCTCACGTGAACGGACATCTATTGATCATGTACAGCGACGGCTTGCAGTCCCGTTGGAATCTACAAGACTACCCCGGCCTGGTGCACCGCCATCCCGCCGTGATAGCCAGCGTCCTGCACCGCGATTTCAGTCGCGGGCGTGACGATGCAACGGTGCTGGTCGTTGCCCTGGAGGCCGCCCATGGCTGAGTCGCCCATTTTGAGCAGCGCTGAACAGACCGCGCTGATTGCGCAGTTGCAGAGCGAAACTGCGGCCCTGCGCGAAGAACTCGATGAGACCAATCAGGGCGTGCTGGCCCTGTACGCCGAACTCGACATACAGGCCGAAGAGCTGCGCCAGGCTTCGGACTTGAAGAGCCGTTTCCTGTCGTACATGAGCCATGAATTCCGCACGCCACTGGGTTCGATCCTGAGCATCAACAGCCTGCTCGCCGATGAACTCGACGGCCCGCTCAGCCCGGAACAGCACAAGCAGGTGGCGTTCGTCAGCACGGCGGCGCGCGAGCTCAGCGACATGGTCGATGACTTGCTCGATCTGGCCAAGATCGAGGCCGGGCGCATCACCATCTCACCGGCATGGTTCGACATGTTCGACCTGTTTTCCGCGTTGCGCGGGATGTTCCGGCCGATTGTCGATGCGAGCGCCGTCGACCTGATTTTCGAAGAGCCGATCGGCCTGCCGCGTCTGTACACCGACGACAAGAAACTCGCGCAGATCCTGCGTAATTTCATTTCCAACTCGCTGAAGTTCACCACCCGTGGCGAAGTGCGGGTCTCCGCACAGCTTGAAGGTGCGGATAAAGTGCGCTTTGCCGTCAGCGACACAGGAATCGGTATCGCGCCGGAGCTGCATGGCGCATTGTTCGAAGACTTTTCCCAGGTCGACTCGCCGTTGCAGAAACGTCTGCGCGGCACCGGCCTGGGCTTGTCCCTGTGTAAACGCTTTGCCGCCCTGCTCGGTGGTGAAGTCGGGCTGGAAAGCACGCCGGGGGTCGGTTCGACCTTTTTCGTGATCATTCCGCTGGCGATCGCTCTGGAGAACGTCGATGAAACGTGACATCCGCCTGTTGATCGTCGATGACAACGTCGCCACCCGCTACGCCCTGCGCCGTCGTCTGGAACGCCACGACTATGAAGTACTCGAAGCCGGTACCGGCAGCGAGGGCCTGGCGCTGATCGAGAGCGAGCCGCTCGACGCGCTGATCCTCGACGTCAATCTGCCGGACATGAGCGGTTTCGACATCGTCCGTATCCTCCGTGCTGATATCCGTACCGCCCTGCTGCCAGTGATTCACGTTTCCGCCGCATCGATCCAGACCGGCGATATCATCACTGGCCTCGACGCCGGCGCCGACGCGTACCTGATTCACCCGGTCGACGCCGACGTGCTGCTGGCGACCCTGCGCACCTTGTTGCGCGTGCGCGACACGGAAAACGCCCTGCGCGAGAGCGAGGCGCGCTTCCGGGAGATTTTCGCCAATGTCTCTGCGCCGATTGCGGTGCTCGATGCCAGTCTGAAAGTGCATGAATGCAACCATGCCTTCGCGCAATTGATACTGGACAACAGTGATCCGCAGATCCTCCGTGAATGCTTCGCCGACGAGCAAAGCGCAATCCTCAACGAACTGCGCCTGCGGCTGGTCGATGGCGAGCGCTGGAAAGGCACGCTGAACATGCGCCTGCAGGGCGAGATTCGCGAGACTGAATGGCAGATCTCACCGTATCGCACGCCGGAGCTGAGCCTGGTGTTCGTCGAGGATGTCACCGAACACCGCCACCGTGAGCGCTTGCATCTGGCCCGCCTCGACGACACCACCACGCAACTGGCCAAGGAAACCGCCGAGCGTGTGCGTGCCGAGGCGCAATTGCTGCAAGTGCAGAAGATGGACGCGCTGGGCAAGTTGACGGGCGGCATCGCGCACGACTTCAACAACCTGCTGACCGGGATCATCACCAGCCTCGAACTGATCCAGAAACGCATCGCCGATCAGCGCCTGGACAAAGTGCAGTTCTATACCGAGGCGGCGCTGAATTCGGCCATGAGTGCGGCGTCCCTCACCCATCGTCTGCTGGCGTTTGCCCGCCAGCAGCCGCTGGACACGCGACCGGTGGACATCAACGAACAGGTGCGCTCGCTGGAAGAATTGCTGATGCGCACCATCGGCGAACGCATCACTCTCAAACTCGAGCTGACCAGCAAACCGGCGATTGCGCTGGTTGACCCGGTGCAACTGGAAAGCGCGGTGTTGAACCTGGTGATCAACGCCCGCGATGCGCTGCCTGCGGGCGGCAATATCTGGGTCAATACCTACGCGGCTTACTCGCATGGCGATCCGAATCTGGCCGATGGCGCGTATGTGGCGCTGTCGGTGCGCGATGACGGCACGGGGATTGAACACAGCGTGATCGACAAGGTCTTCGACCCGTTTTTCACCACCAAACCGCTGGGCCAGGGCACTGGCCTGGGTTTGTCGACGATTTATGG
Source organism: Pseudomonas helmanticensis (assembly GCF_900182985.1). NCBI lineage: Bacteria > Pseudomonadati > Pseudomonadota > Gammaproteobacteria > Pseudomonadales > Pseudomonadaceae > Pseudomonas > Pseudomonas helmanticensis. The sequence continues at coordinate 1,536,045 of NZ_FXUY01000001.1, forward strand.
TTTTGCCCGGCAGTCCGGCGGCGATGCGCATATTCGCAGCGTCGCGCGACGCGGTACCGAGGTGACCATCATGTTGCCGGCGACCAGCGATCCAACCGGCGCCGACATTCCGGCAGCGGCTATCGATCCGCAAGGCACCGGTGAGCATGTGTTGATTGTCGAGGACATGGCCTCGGTGCGCATGTTCGTCACCGAAGTGCTGGAGGACGCCGGTTATCGCTGCACCCAGGCGGCAGATATCGAAACGGCGCTGGAGCGCTTGCAGAACGATGCTTCGATCAATCTGCTGCTGACCGACGTTGGTCTACCGCGCATGAGCGGGCGCGAATTGGCGGATGTGGCGCGGGGCTGGCGTGAAGGCTTGCCGATCCTGTTCATGACCGGTTACGCGGAAACCGCGATCAATCGCCAGGTGTTTCTCGGCAGCGGCATGGACATGCTGGTCAAACCGTTCCAGATCAGCGAACTGCTCGACAAGGTCCGCCGCAGCCTCGACGGTAGTTAAAAGCCAAAGATCGCAGCCTGCGGCAGCGCCTACAGGTACTCATTCATCCCTGAGCTGCCGCAGGCTGCGATCTTTTTGCTGCTACCGTAACGCACGGGCCAGAAACGGCGCGGTCTTGCTCTTCTTGCTCGCCGCGACTTTCTGCGGTGTTCCCGCCACGACTATCCTGCCACCCTGATCCCCCGCACCCGGGCCGATGTCGATCACCCAGTCACTCTGTGCGACCACGCGCATTTCGTGTTCGACGACGATCACCGTATGCCCCGCCGTCACCAGCGTATCCAGCTGTTCGAGCAACCGGTCGACATCGCGCGGATGCAGCCCGGTGGTCGGTTCATCCAGCACATACAGCGTCGCGCCGCGCTGGTTGCGCTGCAACTCGGTGGCCAGTTTGATGCGTTGCGCTTCGCCGCCGGAAAGCTCCGTGGCCGGTTGCCCGAGGCGCAGATAACCCAGGCCGATATCGCGCAGCACCTCCAGCGAGCGACGAATCCCCGCCTGCTCGGCGAACACCGGCACCGCTTCATCGACGGTCAGTTGCAGCACCTGCGCGATGCTCAAGCCGTCCCAGAGGATCGCCAGGGTCTGCGGGTTGTAGCGCGCGCCATGGCAGGTCGGGCATGGCGCATACACGCTGGGCATGAACAACAATTCAACGCTGACGAACCCTTCGCCCTCGCACGTGGCGCAACGACCCTTGGCGACGTTGAAGGAAAACTGCCCGGCGTCATAGCCTGCCGCCCGTGCTTCGGGCGTCGCGGCGAACAGCTTGCGCACGTTATCGAACAACCCGGTGTAAGTCGCCAGATTGGAGCGTGGCGTGCGGCCGATGGGTTTCTGATCGACCTGCACCAGACGCTTGATCGACTCCAGCCCCGCCGTGACCTGGCCGCTGCTGACCTGCGGCGCATCGTCCTCAAGGCTGAGTTCTTCCGGTTCCGCCTCAACGGTCGGACGCCCCAATTGCGCACCGACCAGCTCCAGCAACGCCTGGCTGACCAGACTCGACTTGCCCGATCCGGAAACGCCCGTCACCGAGGTGAAACAGCCCAAGGGAAACTCGGCGCTGAGGTTATTCAGGTTATTGCGCGTGATGCCGTCGAGTTTCAGCCACGCCGTCGGTTGACGCGCTGTGCGCTTTTGCCGTGAGGTTTCGGCGAACAGATAGGCGCGGGTCTGCGATGCGTCGATCCCGGCCAGTCCCGCTGGCGGGCCGCTATACAAGACCTGACCGCCCTTCTCGCCCGCCGCCGGGCCGACGTCGATCAACCAGTCGGCACGGCGCATGGTTTCCAGATCATGCTCGACCACGAACAGCGTATTGCCGTCAGCCTTGAGCCGTTGCAACGCCTCGAACAGCGCCTCGCCATCGGCTGGATGCAAACCGGCGGAAGGTTCGTCGAGTACATAGATCACGCCAAACAGTTGCGAACCCAATTGCGTGGCCAGCCGCAGCCGTTGCAACTCACCGGACGACAGCGTCGGCGTGCTGCGCTCCAGCGCCAGATAGCCGAGGCCGAGATCGGTCAGCGTGCTGACGCGCTCGAGCAGATCCTCGGCAATGCGCTGCGCCGCCAGGCGTTTTTCCAGCGACAGGTTGGGCGTGTGCCGCACGTCCGGGGCACTGGCGTGGCCACTGGCGCCATGGGCCAAGCGCTGCTGGCGGGCTTCGCGGGTTTGCGCGTGGCTCAGGGTTTCCCCGCTTTCTTCGGCATGCTCCAGGTAACTTTGCGCCGCTACCGGTTTCAACACTTCAGCCACTTGCAGCAACGGCATCTGCGACAACTCGCCAATGTCGTAGCCGGCGAACGTCACTGACAACGCTTCGGGCTTCAGGCGCTTGCCATCGCACAACGGGCACGGGCTGCCGAGCATGAACTGCGAGACGCGCTTCTTCATCAGCGCACTTTGCGAATGGCTGAAGGTGTGCAGGATGTAGCGCCGGGCGCCGCTGAAGGTGCCCTGATAGCTCGGCTCCAGCTTGCGTTTGAGCGCCTCGCGGGTTTCTTCCGGGGTCAGCCCGGCATACACCGGCACGGTCGGGGTTTCTTCGGTGAAGAGAATCCAGTCGCGCTGCTTTTTCGGCAGTTTCTTCCACGGGATGTCGACGTCAATGCCCATGGTCACGAGGATGTCGCGCAGGTTCTGGCCCTGCCAGGCCAGCGGCCAGGAGGCGACGGCGCGCTGACGGATGGTCAGGTTCGGATCCGGCACCATCAGCGCTTCGGTGACTTCGTAAACCCGACCCAGGCCATGACATTGCGGGCAGGCGCCTTGTGGCGTGTTCGGCGAAAAGTCCTCGGCGTACAGCATCGGCTGCCCCGGCGGGTAACTGCCGGCGCGGGAATAGAGCATGCGGATCAGGCTCGACAAGGTAGTAACGCTGCCTACTGATGAGCGCGTGCTCGGCGTGCCACGCTGTTGTTGCAGGGCCACGGCGGGTGGCAAGCCTTCAATGGAGTCGACATCCGGCACTCCGACCTGATCGATCAGGCGCCTGGCATACGGCGCTACTGATTCGAAATAACGCCTTTGCGCTTCGGCATACAAGGTGGAAAACGCCAGCGAGGATTTGCCCGAACCGGACACCCCGGTGAACACCACCAGCGCATCGCGGGGGATGTCGACGTCGACATTCTTCAGGTTGTGTTCACGCGCGCCCCGGACCCGGACCATGCCGGCGGGCGCTTTGGAATTACGCTTGGAAGTCATTGGCGGGCCTTGATCAAAAAACTGAAATCGAGCACCAAACCTGTGGCGAGGGAGCTTGCTCCCGCTGGGCTGCGAAGCGGCCCCAGACTTGACTGTTGGAGTGAGGTGTCGGGTTTTACGACCGCTGCGCAGCCGAGCGGGAGCAAGCTCCCTCGCCACAGGGGATTGAGGTGCACCCAGTCATGCACTGAGCACCGCACGAATCATCTGCAACATCGCCTCTGGGCTGTACGGTTTGCCCAGCAGATGCGTGTCGGGACTCAACTGGTGATTGCGCGAAATGATGTCGCGGGTATGCCCGGAGGTGAACAGCACCGGCACCGGCGGCGTTTGTACTTTGGCCCAGGCAGCCAGATCGGAGCTTTTGATCAGGCCGGGCATGACCACGTCAGTGAAGATCAGATCCACCGCAACGCCTTCCAGCAACATCTGCATCGCCATGTCGCCATTGGCGGCGGTCAACACCTGATAACCCTCTTCGCGCAGCAACTCGACTGCCGAGGCGCGCACCGCTTCGTTGTCCTCGACCACCAGAATGCTTTCGTGGCCGCCGTTCTGCTGCCTCTGCAGGTGGGGCGATTCATCCAGAACCGGGCGCAAACTGCGCGGGAAGTACAACTGCACCCGCGTGCCCTCACCAACCGTGCTGTCAATCTCGACGTGGCCGCCGCTCTGTTTGACGAAGCCGAAAACCATGCTCAAGCCCAGCCCGGTGCCCTGGCCGTCGGCCTTGGTGGTGAAGAAGGGTTCGAACACCTGCTCGAGAATCTGTGGCGCAATACCACCGCCGGTATCACTCACCGCGACCCGGACAAACTCGCCGGGGACGATGCCTTTGCCGCTGCAAAACTCGCGGTCGAGCGGCACGTTGGCGGCGCTGAGACCAATGGTGCCCTCGCCTTGCATGGCGTCGCGGGCGTTGATCGCCAGGTTGAGAATGGCGTTTTCCAGTTGATTGCGGTCAACGTTGATGTGCCACGGCACCGGCGGCAGCTGCACATCGATCTGAATGGTTTCGCCCAGCGCGCGCTGGAGCAATTCGCCGACGCCTTCGAAAATCTGCTGCGGATTGCACACCGCCGGCGACAGCGGTTGCCGACGGGCGAACGCAAGCAGTTGCGAAGACAGCTTGGCGCCACGCTCGACCGCCGCCAGCGAGGCGCTGACGCGGCGCTGCACATTGGCATTTTCCGGCTCATGCCGGGCCAGTAAATGCAGATTGCCGGCAATCACTTGCAGCAGGTTATTGAAGTCGTGCGCGACGCCTCCGGTGAGACCGCCAATGGCTTCGAGCTTCTGCGACTGGCGCAGTTGCTCTTCCGCTGCCAGCCGCGCCTCGACTTCTTCGGCGACGCGCTGTTCGAGGTTGCGGGTAAATCTGAGCAGGGATTCTTCAGCGTTCTTGCGCTCATGGATGTCGATCAGCACGCCGGGAAAACGCAGCGGCTCGCCGTGCTCGTTGAATTCGCAACCGCCGCTGGCCAGCACCCACAGATAACTGCCATCGCTGCGCCGGACGCGGTATTCGGCGTTGTACGGCTCGCCGGTCTGCACCGAATGGGCAACGCGCTCCTGCACCCAGGCGGAGTCGTCGGGATGAATGCGCGACTCGGCGATATCTTGCCGCAGATTGCTCAAGTCCTGGTCGGGCGGATAGGAGAACGTGCGGGCGAAACGCTCGTCGGCCGACAGCGTATTGTTCTTCACGTCCCAGACGAACGAACCGAGCAAAGCCCCGGCATTCAAGGCCAGGCGCACCCGTTCGTTGTCGGCGCGATAAGCATGTTCGGCGGCTTGGCGCAGGCGTTCGGAATGCATGAATTCGGTGGTTTCGACCACCATCGCCATGACCCCGGCGGGCATCCCGTCATCATTCGCCACCGGGCTGTAATACAGATCCATCCAGACGTCTTCAGGCACGCCATCGCGCAGCAGCACCAGCTCTTTATTGCGAAACGACAACGTGCCGCCGGCCAGACAGGTATCAACCACATGCCGGTTGAACTCGGCGACTTCCGGCCAGCCCAGTTCTACCGGTGAACCGAGCAGATACGGATGCCGACCACCGGCAAATATCGAGTAGGCGTCGTTGTAGATCATGTAGCCGGAGCGACCCCAGAGCATGACCATCGGCAGCGGCGACGCGAGCATCAATTGCACCGCACTGCACAGGCTGGCCGGCCAGCTATTGAGCGGACCGAGTTCGGTAGGACTCCAGTCGAACGCACAAATACGCCCGGCCATCTCGCCTTTCCAGCCGTCACAACCGTGGCTATCGGATAAAAACTGCATCGTCTGACTCAGTGTCCTGTGCTGATTGCCCGGTAATTTACGACGCCAATACAACACGACGCCCGTCTGTTTCGAGCGTCTTGCGTCGTATTGGTTTCATATGAGGTATAGCCGATTTCATCCCCGTCCGGGGACTAGACCCCGATCAGGTGCTTGAGCGGGTGGTAGCCAGTTTTCATCTTCGCGGCGACGTCGAGAATGGCCTTCTCGATACCGTTCAGGTGCATGCAGGTCAGTTCGATGGCAGCGCTCTGATTGCCGGCCTCGATGTACTCGATCAGGCGTAAATGTTCATCGTCGCGGCAGGCTTCGTGACTGTCGTCATCCAGCGCGGCGGCATACAGCGAGGCGCGCGAAATCAGTTTCTGGAACCAGTCGAGCAACACCGGATTGTTCAGGCTGCGCGCCAGTTTGATGTGGAACTCGCCGAGCAGATGGATCAGCCGTTCGTGGTCACCGGCAGCATGCGCTTCGTCTTCGAGCAGCAGGTGTTCACGCAGATCCTGCATCGCGGCAGTGTCCTTGCGGCGACACAGTTCGGTGACGATGCCGATCTCGATCAGCCGGCGGGTTTCGAACAGCGAACGAATCTCTTCGTTGCTCGGCAACGACACCGATGCACCTTTATTGGGCTCGGTGGTGACCAGCCCATCGGCCTCCAATTGCTTCAATGCAGCACGCACCGACGTGCGGCTGACATTAAATAATTCGGCCAACGAGGCCTCGCCCAGTTTCATTCCCGGGCGCAACGAACGCTTGCTGATCGCCTCGTAAACCCCTTGGTAGACGCGGTCGACCGTGGTTTCCAGTTTCTTCTCGGTCATTCAAACACTCCTTTGGCGTCAGGCAACCTGCCCCTGGCGATGCACGGCCATGGAAAAAGGGGGTTGCACACGCAGATTAATCCGGGTATTTCTAAATTGCATTCAGATATTGCATACAATAAATAGAGGATTGCACCATTATGGGTCAACCAATAGCAATTGAAGTGCGCAACGTCTCAAAACGCTACTCCGAGGATCCTGGCCTCGCGCCGGCCCTCGACAATGTCTCGGTAAACATCGCCGACAATGAATTCTTCACCCTGCTCGGCCCCTCGGGCTGCGGCAAAACCACCTTGCTGCGGACCATCGCCGGCTTCGAACACGTCAGTGAAGGCGAGATTCGCCTGGCCGGCGAACCGGTCAACGATCTGCCGCCGTTCAAGCGTCGGGTCAACACGGTGTTCCAGAGTTACGCGCTGTTTCCGCACATGAGTGTTGCGCAGAATATCGCCTTCGGGCTCGAGATGCAGGGTCTTGATCGCAAGTTGATCCCCGAGCGCGTCAACGAGATGCTCGCGCTGGTGCAAATGGAGCACCTGGCCGCGCGCAAACCGGCCGAACTATCGGGTGGCCAACAACAGCGCGTGGCTCTGGCTCGGGCCTTGGCGCCGAAACCGAAAGTGCTGTTGCTCGACGAACCGCTGTCAGCACTCGACTTGAAGCTGCGCAAGGAAATGCAGGTCGAACTCAAGCGTGTGCAGAAAGAAGCCGGAATCACGTTTATCTTCGTCACCCACGATCAGGAAGAAGCGCTGACCCTGTCCGACCGCATCGCCGTGATGTCGGCCGGCAAGATCCTGCAGATCGGTACGCCGACCGATATCTACGAGCAGCCGAAACACCGCTTTGTCGCGCAGTTCATCGGCGACATCAACTTCCTCCCCGGCCAGCTCAAGCACGGCGAACACAACGAAAAACTCTTCGTGCCAAACGGCATGCCGATCGAAATCCCTTGTCAGCAACAGAGCTTCGCCGGCAGCAGCGTGCAACTGGCGTTTCGCCCGGAGCGTTCGCAACTGGTCGATGCCAGCCAGCCGCATCACCTGCGCGGGGTGATCGAAGCGGTGCTCTATGTCGGCACCGCGACGCTGTACCAGTGCCGGTTGAACAACGACATCAAGGTCATGCTGCGCGAAAACAACGAAGGCCTGAACCGTGGTCGCGCCGTCGGTGAACGCGTCGCCGTGCACCTGCCGCCGCACGCCTGTCTGTTGATGGAGGCCTGAGATGAGCGTCAGCAGCACTTCCCCCGCTCTCAACCGCGCGCTGTTGCTCAGCCCGGTGGTGTTGACCCTGCTCGCCCTGATCGCCATTCCGCTGGGGATCATGGGCTACATCAGCTTGCTGCCGCGCAACACCTATGGCGGCGTCGACTGGCAAGCGCAATGGCAATTGCAGAGTTACGTGCAGCTGTTTTTCCAGGAAGGTTTCGATGGCGAACTGGAGCTGAATTGGGTCTACGCCCAGGCGCTGTTGCGCTCGGTGCTACAGGCCGGCGGCACCACCGTATTGTGCTTTCTGCTCGGTTTTCCGGTGGCGTTGTGGATGTCGAGCCTGACCCCGCGCCGGCGCAACCTGATGGTCTTGCTCATCACCATTCCGTTCTGGACCAACCTGCTGATCCGCAACTACGCGTGGCTGATCATCCTGCGCGAACACGGCTGGGTCGCGCAAAGCCTCAACGCGCTGTTCCCGAGTGCCGGCGGCATCACCCTGCTCTACAACGATTTTGCGGTGAGTGTCGGTCTGGTCTACAGCTTCCTGCCGTTCATGATTCTGCCGATCTATTCGACGCTGGAGAAACTCGACTGGCGTCTGGTCGAAGCCGCTTACGACCTCGGCGCCAATCGCTGGCACGCGTTGCGGCGGATCATCCTGCCGCTGTCGATGCCCGGCGTAATTGCCGGCGCGTTGCTGGTGTTTGTGCCGAGCCTCGGCGCCTTCATCACCCCGGCGATTCTCGGCGGCGGCAAGACACTGATGATCGGCAACCTGATTCAGCAACAGTTCGGCACGGCGCGTAACTGGCCGCTGGGCAGTTCGCTGTCGTTCCTGTTGCTGGCGATTCTGCTGGTGTCGCTGGTGCTTTACGCGCTGTACAGCCGCCGTGCGGCGAAGACTATCCATCGGGGGGCGAAAGCATGATTTCCCTGCACCTGAAAAAACTCCCGGCAACCCGCGAAATCAGCCTGCTGATCCTCGCTTATCTGTACCTGCCGATTTTCGTGTTGATCGCCTACAGCTTCAACGCCAACCGTTCGGCGACGGTGTGGACCGAGTTCTCGTTTGCCTGGTACGGGCGGATTCTGGCCAATCCGTCGATTCAGACGGCGGCGCTGAATTCGATCATCGTCGCGACCCTCGCCATGGCCTGCGCCACAGCGATTGCGCTGCTCGCGGCGCTGGCCACTTACCGGCCGTTCTACGGGCAGAAAATGGTCGAGGGCGGGATCAACCTGCCGCTGATCCTGCCGGAGATCGTCACCGCTGTGGCCACTCTGCTGCTGTTCATGGCGCTGGGCATCAAGCTCGGTTTGCTCACGGTGATCGTCGCGCATATCGGCTTCTGCATTCCTTTTGCCTACTTGCCGATTCGCGCGCGCCTCAACGATCTCGACAAGAGCCTGCTGGAAGCGGCGAACGATCTCTATGCCAATCCATGGCAGGTGTTCCGTCGCGTGACCTTGCCGCTGTTGTGGCCGGCGGTGCTGTCCGGTGCGGTGCTGGCGTTCGTGGTCAGCCTCGACGATTTCATCATGACCTTCTTCGTCGCCGGCCCCGGTTCGACAACGTTGCCGGTGTACATCTTCTCGGCGATCAAGGCTGGCGTGACCCCGGAAATCAACGCGATCTCGACGTTGATGCTGGTGATCTCGATTGTTCTGGTGGTGCTGGCCTTCTGGCTGGGCCAACGCGGTAAACAACCATAAATCTGGAGCGCTCTCATGAAAGTCAAAAGCCTGCGTTTGGCAGTATCCGGTCTGGCCCTGAGTTGTTTCACCGCGTTCGGCGCTTACGCCGTCGAGCCGAAAGAGCTGTTTTTCTACAACTGGACCGACTACTACCCGGTCGATCTGCTGGCCAAGTTCGAGAAGGAAACCGGGATCAAGGTGACCATGGACGGCTACGACAGCAACGAAACCCTGCTCGCCAAATTGCAGGCCGGCGGCGCCGCGTATGACGTGATCGTGCCGTCGCAATCGATCATGCAGACGCTGATCAAGCAGGACTTGCTGATGGAAATCGACACGCCGACCCTGAGCAATTTCCAGTACGTGAAGGGACCGTTCCGTGATCCGAGTTTCGACCCTGGCCGCAAGTTCTCGGCGCCGTATCTGTGGGGCACCACCGGGTTTTCCTACGACAGCGCGCGGGTGCCGGGCGGCAAACTGGATGACTCGTGGAAGGAGTTCTTCGAACCGCGCAAGGAGCTGCAAGGCCAGCTCGCCGCGCTGGATACGTCGAGCAGCGTGATCAACGCCGCCAGCCATTACCTGAACGTCGACGAATGCAGCGAAAACCCGCAGGACGCCAAGCGCATTCTGGAGTTGCTGCAAAAGCAGAAGCCGTTTTTGAAGATGTACAGCTCCGACAACACCGTCGACCGCATGGCCTCGGGCGAGGTGATCATGATGCAGAACTGGAACGGCTCGACGGCGCGGGCGACGTTGCAGAAGAGCACGATCAAGTATGTCTATCCGCGTGAAGGCCTGGCGATGTTCCAGGACAACTTTGCCGTGCCGAAAAGCGCGCCGCATCCGGGCAACGCGAAGATCTTTATCGACTGGATGATGAAGCCGGAGAACGCCGCAGCGGTGTCCAACGCGATTGCTTACGCCAACGGGATTCAGAGCGATTCGTTGCTTGATCCGAAGTGGAAAGTGATGGACGCAATCAACATGCCCGACGAATACGCCTCGCGTTTGCGGCCGGAGAAGGAGTGCAGCAACAAGGCGCGGGAGCTGCAGGACCGGATCTGGTCGAAGCTCAAGGGTTGATCCGAGTCCGCTGCCCTCACCCTAGGTAGAGGGGACTGACCGAGGTGTCTTGCGACTTACGCCGACCTGATGAACCGAGTCGATTATGGATTCACAACTGAGCTTGCAAACCAGTCAGTTTTGGATTCACAGCCGGACGTTCAGGTCGGCGTACATCTTCAATATCCCCCATTCAGCCCCCTCTCCCTCCGGGCGGTCCGACGTTTCGGGAGGGCTAGGGTGAGGGTGAGGGAAAAAATTCAAAGAACACAGAGGTTGATATGACCCAGCCACACTGGCTCCGCAACGTGCGCCCCTACAGCGCCGCCGCCGAAGATCTGCTGATCGAAAACGGTCGGTTCACTCAACGCCGACCCGCTACCAACACGCCGCTGGCCGCCAGCGATATCGATGGCCAACATCAACTGCTTACCGCAGCCTTGGTCGAAAGCCACGTCCACCTCGACAAAACTCTCTACGGCCAACCCTGGCGCCCCAACAGCGCCGGGCCGACGCTCAAGGACTACATCAGTAACGAACGGCGCATCCTCCGTGAAGTCACCGCCCCCATCGCCGAACGCGCCGGCGCCCTGCTGGAAAACTGCATCGCCCGAGGCTCGCTGACCCTGCGTTGCCACGTCGACATCGACCCGGAATTCGGTCTGCGTCACGTCGAAGCCATGCAGCTACTGCGCGAACGCTACAAAGACCTGATCGACCTGCAACTGGTGGTCTTCCCGCAAACCGGGCTGATCAGCCGCCCCGGCACCGCCGAATTGATGCGCGAGGCGATGGCGCTGGGAGTGGAAAACGTCGGCGGGCTCGACCCGTGCGGCATCGACAACGACCCGATCGCGCAGCTGGATTTCGTCTTCAAACTCGCGGCGGAATTTGGCCGTGGCGTTGATATTCACCTGCACGACAAAGGTGAGCTGGGCCTGTGGCAGATCGCGCTGATCGCCGACTACACCGAGCGTTTCAGCCTGCAAAACCGGGTAATGATCAGCCACGCCTACTGCCTCGGCATGTTGCCGTGGAGCCAGGTCAAACCGGTCGCCGAGCGCTTGGCGGCGTTAGGCATTTCACTGATGAGTTCAGCGCCGGCCGACACGGCAGTGCCACCGTTTCTGGCGTTGCGCGAAACTGGCGTGAATGTCTGCCTGGGTTCCGACGGCATCCGTGATGCGTGGTCGCCGATGGGCAATGGCGACATGCTTGAACGGGCGATGTTGCTGGCGTTCCGCTTTGACCTGGGCAAGGACGATGAACTCGCGGCGGCGTTCGAGGCGGCCACGGTGAATGGTGCGCGGGCGCTGGGTATTGAGGATTACGGATTCGCACTCGGCCAGCGTGCAGACTTCTTGCTGATGCCGGTCGAAACCCTTGGCGAAGCCGTCGTCGCGCGGCCATTGCGGCAGGTCTATCGCGCAGGTGTTTTGATCGCCGAAGGTGGCCGCTTGCTGAGCAGCCGTCTGTGAAACGCATCGGTCTGCGCGCCAGCTGCGTGGTTGGCTTCGACGGCACGCAACATGTGCTGTGGCGCGACGGCGAAGTGGTCTTTGCCGGGGCGCGCATCGAGTTCGTCGGACGCGGTTACACCGGGCCGGTGGATCAGTGGATCGACTACGGCAACGCGTTGATCGGTCCCGGTTTCATCGACCTCGATGCACTCGGCGATCTCGACTCCACGGTACTGACGCTGGATAACGGCGACGAACGCGCCATGGGCCGCATGTGGTCTGCCGAGTACCTGGCGGCCGGCCCGCGCGAGACTTACAGCAGCGAAGAAGAAGTCTTCAAATACCGCTACGCCTTCACCCAGTTGATCCGCAACGGCATTACCACGGCAATGCCGATCACCTCGATGTATTACCGCGAGTGGGCGCAAACCTACGACGAATTTGCCGCCGTTGCCGAGGTGGCCGGCGAGCTCGGTTTACGCAGCTACCTCGGCCCCTGCTACATGAGCGGCATGAGTTATTGGCGCGCCGACGGCAGCCTCGGCCATCACTGGAACGAGGCGCGCGGGCTGGCCGGACTGGATGCCGCTGAACGCTTTTTCAAGGATTTCGACGGCGCACACCACGGCTTGATTCGCGGCGCACTGTTGCCTGATCGCATCCAGACCTGCACCCCGGCGCTGCTGCAACGCACCTCGGCGCTGAGCCGCGAACTGAACGCGCCGATGCGTCTGCATTGCTGCCAGGCACTCAGCGAAGTGGCGATGGTCGAGCAGTTGCGCGGGACTTCGCCGCTGGGCTGGTTGCAGCAACTGGATTTGCTCACCCCGCGCAGCTTGCTGCCGCACGGCATCTACACCACTGGCGATGATGACTTGCAGCGGGTGATCGACGGCGGCGCGAGCCTGGTGCATTGCCCGTTGGTGTTCGCCCGCGATGGCGAGGCGCTGAATTCATTTGGTCGCTACCGCGCCAAGGGCGTCAACTTTGCCTTGGGCACCGACACCTGGCCGGCGGACTTGCTGGAAAACATGCGCCACGGTCTGAACATTGCGCGGTTGATGGAGGGCGGATCTGCGCTGACCAGCAGTCTCGATCTGTACAACGCCGCCACTCTCGGCGGTGCGCGGGCGCTGGGGCGCGATGACCTCGGCCGCCTGGCCCCCGGCGCCAAAGCCGACATCACCGTGTTCAGCTTGCGCGGCCTGCATCTGGGGCCGCTGTTCGATCCTTTGAAAAACCTGCTGCTGGCCGGGCGCGGCGACGATTGCATCGCCAGTTACATCGACGGTCGTTGCGTGATGCACGACGGTCAGGTCAGCGGCGTCGACTACCCCGCCCTGCAACGCCAGGCACAACGCCAATACGAAAAACTGATGCGCAGCCACAGCGAACGAGCCTTTGCCCGACCGGACTGGAAAAGCCTGTTCCAGCCGGCCATTCCGTTCGCCGACGACTACAGCGCCGAAGCGCCGTTGAGCGCGATTGATCCACTTTCCTAGAGAGTTCTGCCATGCACAGTTTCGATTTCAGCCAGCTCAGCCCACGGGAAAAATACAAGATCCTCATCGGCAGCGTCGTGCCCCGGCCGATTGCGCTGGTGACCACCATCGATGGCGAGGGCCGGGTCAATGCCGCGCCGTTCAGTTTCTTCAATGCGCTGTCGGCGGATCCACCGATTCTGGCGCTGGGCGTCGAGAACTACGGCGACCAAAGCCCGAAAGACACCACGCGCAATATCCAGCTCAATCAGGAGTTCACCGTGAATATCGTCAGCGATGCGCTGGTGGAGGCGATGAATGTGTGTGCCGTGCCGTTCGCGCCGGGTTTCGATGAGCTGACCGCAGCAGGGCTGACGGCGATTGCCGGCACCACGGTGAAATGCCCACGCATCGGCGAAGCCCCGGTGGCGCTGGAGTGCCGACGGATGATGGCGCTGAACATCGGTCAGTCGCGCGAGATCATTTTTGGCGAGGTGCTGATGGCGCATGTGCGCGATGAGTTGATCGATCCGAAGACGCTGTACATCGATCAATTGGCGCTGGATGCGATCGGGCGCATGGGCGGCCATGGTTACGCGCGAACCCGCGATTACTTCGATTTGCCGACCCGTTCGTTGCAAGCGTGGACGGACGCACCGGGCGGTGGCGAACGCTTTTGGCCAACCCCCAAATAAACGGCAACAGCAAAAGATCGCAGCCTGCGGCAGCTCCTACTGATCGTTCCCACGCTCCGCGTGGGAATGCCGCCATGGACGCTCTGCGTCCACTGTGACGCGGAGCGTCACGGGATGCGTTCCCACGCAGAGCGTGGGAACGATCATTACCGGGTTTAGTCAGTGCCGTATTTCGGCGAACGCGGGCCGTATAGCAGGCCCGCCGGGTGTCCGGCCGAGAGCAGGCGATTGCTCGCCACACCGGCAATCGGATAACCGGCATCGGTGGAACTGTTGATGATCTGCTTCACTGCCGCTGTGATCAGCATGCCAACCAGACCGCCACCACCGTTATTGCCGCCCTCTTCGCTCGACGCCCGCGCCGCACCGGTCCACAGCGTGGTGCCGGTTTTCAGGTCAACCAGTTTCGCCGTCGCGGTCACTGCGGTTTCGCTGCTGATCACCATGTAACGCGTACCGTATTCGGAAACGGTGATGTACAGCGCCGCGTCCGCACCGAAGATTTCCTTCAGTTTGTTCGGCGGTGCCTGATGAATGTCATCCGGTGTGGTCAGGCCGTTCTGGCGGAAGGTCTCGTCGACCAGCGCAATCGGCAACACGTAGTAACCGGCTTCGGCCAGCGGGAACGTCACTTGCGACAACAGGCTGTACGACGCCTTCACATCCGGCGAAGTGTTCAGCGGTGGCAGCACCAGAATGGTCTTCGGCCGCGCCTGTTTGTACGCCGAATAGTCGACGGTTTTCGGCGCGACACAGCCACCGAGTACGGTCAGGGCCAACGCGCCGGCCAGCAGTTTCAATGCGCGCGAAATCATTGCACGACTCCGGCCTTGGCGTTTTTAAGGAGAAAATCCATGTACGTGCCGGACTCGGGGAACAGCGCTTTCTCGGTGTTGAACTGCTGCACCATCTGATCGTCCTTGCCCATGCTCAGGTACAACAGGCCCAGGTGCGCGTGGTAACCCGGCGGTACGGCTTTGCCGGTGGAACGGATCTTTTGCAAATCACGTTCAAGCGCTTCGGCCTGGGCTTCTTTCGGCTCTTCGCCTTTGAAGTATTCGTAGACCTGCGGCTCGTAGCCTTCCCACTGGTACAGGGTTTTCGGGCTGCTGCAACCGGCCAGCAAGGCGCTGGCGGCCAGCGTCAGCACCAACAATGTGCGCGACATAGTCAAATTCATGGGGTGTTGCTCCTTGCAATGGGCGTCGATCAGTTGCCCGGTTTCCAGGCACCGGCGTTCATGCCGTCCACCAGACGATTGATTGCCTCACGCATGGCCAGGTCGAGGACTTTGCCGTTGAGGGTGGAGTCGTAGGCAGCGGTGCCGCCGAAGCCGATGATTTCGCGGTTGGACAAGGCGTATTCGCCCGCGCCCTGTGTCGAATAGACCACTTCGGAAGTACTGATGTTGACGATGTTCAGGTTGACCTTGGCGTAGGCGACCTGGGTCTTGCCACGGCCGAGAATGCCGAACAACTGGTGATCGCCGGTCTCTTTGCGGCCGAACTCGGTAACGTCACCGGTGACCACATAATCAGCGCCTTTCAAGCGTTGGGCCTGGCCCTTGATCGCCGCTTCCTGCTGGATTTCACCCATGTTGTCGCGATCCAGCACGCTGAAGCGGTTGGTCTGCTGCAAGTGGGTGATGAGAATAGTCTTGGCCTGGCCACCGAGACGGTCGACGCCATCGGAGAAGATCCCGCGCATGTAGCTGGAGCGGTTGTCGAACTTGCCCACGGCCATTGGCACGCGAACGCCGGTCCAGATCTGCGAAGCGCTTTCAACCTTGGCCACCGGCAATGCGCGGGAGCTTTCAGTGGCGCAACCGGCGAGCGAGCCGGCCAGCGTGCCCAGCACCGCAATCGCCACGCCTGAGACCAACATCCGGGAGATCATTCTCACTGAGTATTCCTTTTTGAAAAACAGGGGTGTCCCGGCACGGCAAAGCGTTGAGGCTCGGGAAAGGGCCGGCATTATGCCAAAGTGCCATCACCGCGAACAGATTTTTTTGACGCCACCAATTTGACCCGCTTGCCACCTGTAGGAGCTGCCGCAGGCTGCGATCTTGATCGTTCCCACGCTCTGCGTGGGAATGCAGCCACGGACGCTCCGCGTCCACTGTGACGCAGAGCGTCACGGCGGGCGTTACCACGCAGAGCGTGGGAACGATCAGGGTGCGCTAATGGAAATCGCGGCTCTGCACGCGGATGCCATTGAGCAACGGGCTGAGATCGCTCAGGCGGCCGGCGATCAGGTGGCGCACTTCGCCTTCGCGTTCCCAGCGGCCGTCGACCTTGAGCAATTGCGAGCCGACCAGCACCTGGCGTTGACGCTCGGCCAGATCGCGCCAGACCACCACGTTGACGTTACCGAACTCGTCTTCGAGGGTGACGAAGGTCACGCCGCTGGCGGTGCCCGGACGTTGCCGGCCGGTAACCAACCCGGCAACACTCACCGGCCTGCCATGCTCGACGTCGAGCAACTCCTGCGAACTGCGGCAGCGCCGGGCCTTGAGTTCGCCGCGCAACAACGCCAGCGGATGCGGCCCCAATGTGGTGCCGAGCGTGGCGTAGTCAGTGTGCAAATCCTCGCCGACGCTGGGTTTTGGCAGCACCACGTCGGGTTCTTCCTGGCTCGGCAACCCGGCAAACAAGCCAAGCTGTTTCTGCACCCCGGCCACCTCCCAGCGCGCCCGATGACGATGCCCGGCCAAACCGCGCAACGCCCCGGAATCCGCCAATAACGCCTGCGCGCGGCTGTCGAGCGCCGCCCGCTCGCCGAGATCAGCAACATCGGCAAACGCCCCGCGCGCCCGAGCCGCTTCGATGCGCCGGGCATCGTCCTCGCGAAAGCCCTTGATCATCCGCAGGCCCATGCGGATCGCCGGTTGCGCCGCCGTGGTGGTTTCCAGGCTGCAATCCCAGTCACTGGCGCGCACGTCCACCGGACGGATCTGCAATTGATGCCGGCGCGCATCCTGGAGAATCTGGTCGGGACTGTAGAAACCCATCGGCCAGCTGTTGATCAGCGCACAGGCGAACGCCGCCGGTTCGTGGCACTTGAGCCAGCAACTGGCGTAGGTCAGCAAGGCGAAACTGGCGGCGTGGGATTCGGGGAACCCATAGCTGCCGAAGCCCTTGATCTGCTCGAAAATCTGCGCGGCGAACTCGGGCGTGTAGCCGTTTTTCTTCATGCCGGCAGCGAGGCGTTCCTTGTGCGGCTCCAGCCCGCCGTGACGTTTCCATGCGGCCATCGAGCGGCGCAACTGATCGGCCTCGCCGGGGCTGTAGTCGGCGGCGACGATGGCGATCTGCATGACCTGTTCCTGAAACAGCGGCACGCCGAGGGTACGTTTGAGCACCACTTCCAGCTCCGGTGACGGGTAGGTTTCCTCTTCTTCCTTGTTCCGCCGGCGCAGGTACGGATGGACCATCCCGCCCTGAATCGGCCCCGGGCGGACGATGGCCACCTCAATCACCAGGTCATAGAACTTCGCCGGTTTCAGGCGCGGCAGCATCGACATCTGCGCCCGCGACTCGATCTGGAACACGCCGATGGTGTCGGCGCGGCTGATCATTTCGTAAGTCGGTTTGTCCTCGGCCGGAATCGTCGCCAGGCTCAAGTCCTGATTACGATGCCGGCGCAGCAGATCGAAGCAACGGCGGATCGCGCTGAGCATGCCGAGGGCGAGGATATCCACCTTGAGCAAGCCGACTGCGTCGAGATCGTCCTTGTCCCACTGGATGATCGTGCGCTCGGCCATCGCCGCGTTCTCGACCGGCACCAGGGTGTCCAGCGGCTGCTCGGAAATCACGAAGCCGCCAGGATGCTGGGACAGGTGCCGGGGAAAGCCGATCAGTTGCCCGGTCAGGCTCAGCACCCGGCGCAACACCGGACTGTCCGGGTCGAAGCCGCCCTCGAGCAGGCGCTCCAGCGGCGGTGTTTCATCGCTCCAGTGGCCGCAGCAATCGGCCAGTGCATTGATCTGATCCGGCGGCAGGCCCAAGGCCTTGGCCACATCGCGTACCGCACCGGCGGCGTGGTAGGTGCTGACCACCGCAGTCAACGCTGCGCGGCCACGGCCGTAACGGCGAAACACGTATTGCAGGACTTCTTCGCGGCGTTCGTGCTCGAAGTCGACATCGATGTCCGGTGGCTCGTTACGCTCCTTGGACATGAAACGCTCGAACAGCAGCGTGGTGCGATCCGGGTCGATCTCGGTGATACCCAAGGCAAAACACACCGCCGAGTTGGCCGCCGAGCCACGGCCCTGACAGAGGATGTGTTGCGTACGAGCGAAGCGCACCACGTCGTGTACGGTGAGGAAGTAGCTTTCGTAGCCGAGTTCGGCGATCAGTTGCAGTTCGTCGTCGATCTGCTTGAGCACTTTGGCTTGCGGGCCTTTGGGCCAGCGCCAGGCGATGCCCTCTTCGGTCAGATGGCGCAGCCAGGAACTGGCGCTATGGCCCTCGGGCACCAGCTCCTTGGGATATTGATAACGCAACTCGCCGAGGTCGAAGGTGCAGCGTCGGGCCAGATTTACCGAGGCGTCCAGCAAGGCCTGCGGATACAACTCGCGCAACACCTCGACAGTGCGTAAATGCCGCTCGCCATTGGGGTGCAAACGCAACCCCGCCTCGGCCACCGGCAGGTGATGACGAATCGCCGTCATGGTGTCCTGCAAGGCGCGCCGGCCACGGGCGTGCATGTGCACATCGCCGCTGGCCACGGACGGTACCTGCAACTCGGCGGCCAGACTCAACAATGCCGCCAGGCGCTGCTGATCGTTCTGTCCGCAATGCAACTGCACTGCCAGCCACAGCTGCTCGCCGAAGGTCTGCTTCAACCAGCGGCCTTCTTCGACCTCATCGACCGCGTCCGGTACCCACAACACCAACAGGCCCGCCAGCGGTTCATTGAAGTCCTCGCGCAGCACTTGATACTGGCCCTTTTGCGTACGCCGGCGGGCACGGGTAATCAAGCCGCACAGCGCCTGATAACCCGCCAGGTTCTCGACCAGCAGTACCAGTTTCGGGCCGTTGTCGATGCGGATTTCACTGCCGATGATCAGCGGCAGCTCCACCGATTTCGCCGCTTGCCACGCCCGCACAATCCCCGCCAGCGTGCATTCGTCGGTAATCGCCAGCGCTTGATAGCCGTGCTTTTTCGCCCGCTGAAACAACTCCAGCGCACTGGAAGCACCGCGCTGGAAGCTGAAGTTCGACAGGCAGTGCAGCTCGGCATAGCCATCGTTCATGCAAACCAGCCCTGCAGCCACAACGGACCGCCCTCACCCACCGCCCGATAAGCCCAGCCCTGCTGACCGGCGCGGTTCTGGATCAGGTAATAATCGCGGCGCACATCGGCGCCGTCCCACCAGCCCGATTCGATGCGCTCCGGGCCCATGAGAATCCGCGCCGAACCTTGCGGCACGCTTTGCGGTTCATCGAGCAACCAGCCCGGACGCTGCACCTTCGGCAACCCGCTGCAGCGCAGTTTGTCGACGCCGTTCTGCCACGCACACTCGGGCCGGTGATCGGCCTGAAAACGCAGCCCCTGCACCGCGTCATCGCCCAGACGTGCCCGCAGGCGTTCGCGCAATTGCTCCCAGGGCAAGGTCTGCTGCGGACGGTCGTCAAACAGCTCCTGAAACTGCGGGACGAAACTCGGCAGATCCTCGGCGCGCAAGCGAAAGCCACGCACCGGCGCCTCGACCTGCACTTGTTCCAGGCGTCCACGGGCCAGTTCGAAGAGCATCGCCGGATCACGTTCGGCGCTGAGCAGGCCGACCTTGATCACTGTGTCCGGCAGCCCGGCGTGTTCCAGATGCAGATCGAAACGCTGCACGCCGCTGTCGCGTCCGCAAAGGAACGCCGACAGGTCACCGGTCAAACGACGTAACGGGAACAGCAGCGCCTGATGCGATTGCACGTCGAAATTCAGCTCGATGCGCACATCGAAACGATCCGGCGGCAAGTAAAACTCCAGCGCCAATGGCCGCGCACCGAACAAGGTGTCGAGGTGTTTGAGCATCTGCGCCTCGAAGCGTCGGGCCAGCGCCTGCCGTGGCAGGCTCTGTACCTGACTGAGGTTGCGCAGGCCCATGCGCGACAGCGCCGTGGCCACATTCGGCTCCAGCCCGACACGGTCGACAGGCAACTGGCCGAGGTGATGTTGCAAGGCTTCGCCATCGGGCACCACCAGACCGTCATAAGCGTTGGCCAGCACCCGTGCTGCCACTGGATTTGGCGCGGCAACGATGCGGTGGCGAAAGCCCAGATCCGTCAGTTCCTTACGCAGCCGTGCTTCGAACTGCGCCCAGGAACCGAACAGACCCAGGCTCGATTCAATCTCGAAGACCACGGTACGCGGGTAATGCACACTGACCTGCGCGCTGAAACCGTAGGCCCAGGCGGCGAGAAACTGCTGCCAGTGCTCGACCTCGGCCGCTTCGTAATCGGCGGTGATAAAACCTTTGCTCATCGCCTGAGCGGCCGTCATCGACTGGCCGGGACGCAAGCCAAGCTTGCGCGCTGGCGGATTGACCGCTTGCAGCACCCGACGCTGGGCCGGACCGCTGAGCAGGACCAGCGGCTCATCGGGATCGGGGCGTTGGCGCAATACAGCGTCGAGGGCCAATTGCGGAAACAGGATACATACCCAGCGCATGGCGACCTCAATGACCCACGGCAAAGGCAATCGGCGCCGTGCGCGCCAATCCGCCACGGCACTTGAGGACGCGCAACTGCGCGGGTTTGGCGTCGATGGCAATGCGCAACGCCGCCGGTGACGGGTTGACCGCTTCGCTCAACGACCGCCAGGCAAATGCCAGGGTCTGGCCGGTTTCCGCCGCCACCTGCAAACGCCGCAACGCGCGGTCATCGGCCTTGTGCGGCCAGCACAGCACCGCGCCACAACTGCCGGAACGCAAACACTGTTCCGCCGCCCACAAGGCATCGCGTTCACTGGCCTGAATCACCGACAACTGGCGCAGATCGACGCCGGCGCTTTCCCACGCCTGCGGGTACGGCACGAACGGCGGCGCTATCAGCACAATGCGCTCGCCCGCTGCCGACAACCGCGCCAGCGTCGGCCAGACCAGTTGCAGTTCGCCGACACCAGGGGCGGCCAGGAGGATTTCGCTCAGCGCCGCTTCCGGCCAGCCACCGCTGGGCAGTGCCGCGTCCAGCGCGGCGTGCCCGGTCGGTTGCGGGCTGGCGGCCGGTGGCGCAGGTCGGCCCTTCCAGACCTGGCCGCCATTGAACAGCGTATCCAACGCAACGACGGCGCCCATCAGCCTTGCCTCACCAGGCCACAGAACACCCCTTCGATGGCCAGATCCTGATCGTCGCGCACGACAATCGGCTGGTACGCCGGATTGCGCGGCAACAGCCGCACTTCATCGCCGAGCCGTTCGAAGCGTTTGATGGTGACTTCACCGTCGAGCCGCGCCACGACGATCTGGCCGTTGAGCGCTTCGGGATTGCGCCGCACACCGACCAGATCACCGTCGAGGATGCCGTCCTCGATCATTGAATCACCCTGCACCCGCAACATGTAATCGGGTGTACGCGAGAACAGCGCCGGGTCGAGCAGCAAGCGGCTATGCACGTCGGCATCGGCGCCAATCGGCGCACCGGCAGCGACGCGGCCGAGCACGGGAATGTCGAGCAGCTCCGGACGCGGCGGTTGACCGAGCAAACGAATGCCCCGGGCCTGATTGGGGTTGACCTCGATAAACCCCGCTTCAGTCAGCGCGAGCACGTGCTTGCGCGCCACGCTGCGCGAGGCAAAACCAAAAGCCTCGCTGATTTCAGCGAGGCTTGGGGGCTGACCGTGTTCAGCGATTCGATCGCGGATAAAGGTCAGGATGGCGGTACGGCGGGGAGTGAGGTTCGTCATGGAGTACATTTGTACTCTTTTCGGATTTTCCTGACAACAGCCGCAGGTCGGCCCACCCCACGTTGATCGTTCCCACGCGCCGCGTGGGAATGCAGCCCGTGACGCTTCGCGTCACTGGACGCAGAGCGTCCCTAGAGGCATTCCCACGCAGAGCGTGGGAACGATCAGTGCGGTGAGTCAGCTCAGGCCGCGTTCGGCGAGGAATGCGGCGATGTAATCGATAAAGGCGACGACCTTGGCCGTGGCCCGTCGATGGCTCGGGTACACCGCCAGAATGTGCGGGCCAAAGGTGTCCGGGTCGATCTCATAGTCGGCCATGACCCGCACCAGTCGCCCGTCGGCAATGTACGGCGCGGCGCTCCACAGCGGCGTGTGCAGCAGACCGCGCCCGGCCAAAGCACTGGCCAGCAACAAATCGTAATTATCGCTGCGCAATAGCGGCGCGGTGGGTTGCGCCAGACTCAAACGCTGCCCGTCACGCTCGGCCCACCAGAATTCGCGACTGAGCAACGGATGCTGATACAGCAGCCATTCATGCTGCTCAAGGGTTTGCGGATTCACCGGCAAGCCCTTGCGCGCCAGGTACTCCGGACTGCCGCACAACGCCAGGCGATTACTGCCCACCACCCGCGCAATCAGTCCCGGCAAATCATCATGCCCCTCGCGCAACGCCAGGTCATAACCACTTTCCAGCAGATTGACGAACGCATCGCACAGGTCCACTTGCAGGCTGATCTGCGGGTATTGCTGCAAAAAGCCGTCACACACCTGATCGAGAAACGCCCGGCCATAGGCCAGCGGCGCGGTGATTTTCAGGCTGCCGCGCAAACCGTGCTGCAACTGCTCGATTTCCTCACTGGCCTCGTCCAGCCGCTGCAACACCAGCCGCGCGGTTTCCAGGTACACCCGGCCAATTTCCGTGAGCAGAATCCGCCGCGTACTGCGCTCGAACAGCCGCGCGCCCAGCTCGGATTCCAGATGATTGACCGCTTTGGTCAGCGCCGACGGGGTCTTGCCCAATTGCTCGGCGGCGCGGCTGAAACTGCCGAGCTGCGCGGTGACCACGAACATTTTCAATGCACCCAACTTGTCCATGCTTTTTCCATTCAGGCAAAAACGTTTTTCGTGAGGGAGGCGTTCTGTCAGCCGTTGCCAGCCACTAATCTGGCCATCAGACGCAATAACAAGGAAATCTTCAATGAAAAGATTCATCCCGCGATTCATTCCAAACCTATTGGTAGCTGCCATAAGTTTTGCCTCGATGGAAGCCATGGCTGCCCCTGATCTGATCCTGCTCAACGGCAAGATTTTCACTGCCGACCACTCTCAACCCAAGGTGCAAGCGCTGGCCGTGGAGAACGGCAAAGTGCTGAAAGTCGGCACCGATGCGCAAATCAAAGCCCTGATCGAACCCGGCACCCAAGTGATCGACCTCAAGGGCAAAGCGTTGATGCCCGGCCTGATCGACAGCCATTCCCATGCGATTTTCGGTGGCTTGGAGATGACTTCGGCGAACATGGAAGACGAAGTCGTCGGCCTCGACGAACTGCAAAAGCGTCTGCGTGACTGGCGTGCGGACGGTAAGGCAAAGCATGGTGATGTGCTGAGCATTGCCGGCATGAGTTCGGCTTACTGGGCGCAAGCCGAGGCGTTGGGCAAAACCTTCAACAGCGGCGAATGGGCCAATGCGCCGGTGGTATTTATCGGCAGCGACCACCACACAGCGTGGGCCAACAACGTCATGCTCAAGCGCGCCGGGATTGACGCGGCGCTGCTGAAAACCCTGCCCGACGCGGAAAAAGACACCATCGGCAAACTGGCCAGCGGCGAGCCGAACGGCTTTGTGGTCGACGCCGGTTGGGATCGGGTCGCCTCGAAAATGCCGGTGCCAAGCCCCGCCGACATGTTGAACGCGGCCAAATCAGCGGTGCGCTACAACAACAGCCTCGGCATCACCGCGTGGATGGACCCGGCCGCCAACGCCGCCCCGGGCGAAGCGGTGTTCGCCCTCAAGCCCACCGAGAAAACCGTCGGCGTGCTGCCGGCCTATAAAGCCTTGTCGGAAAGTGGCGACATGAGCGTGCACGTCGCCGCACTGCTGGTGGCCAATCCGAAAAGCGTGCCCGCCGACCTCGATACACTGGACAAGGTGCGCCAGCAATTTCAGGGCATTCCCAACCTGACCCTGCCCGGGATCAAGATCTTCGCCGACGGCGTGATCGAATTCCCGGCGCAGAGCGCGGCGATGATCGACCCGTACAGCAACTCGCACAAACAGGGCGAATTGCTGATCGATCCGCAGCATTTCGGCGAACTGGTCAGCGCCATCGACCAGCGCGGCTGGCTGGTGCATATCCACGCGATCGGCGACCGCGCGGTGCGTGAATCACTGAACGGCATTGCTCAGGCGCGCAAGGATCGCCAGAGCGGCGTGACTCATTCGATCACTCACCTGCAAATGGTCAACCCGAAAGAGTTCGCCCGTTTCAAACCGCTCAACGTCATCGCCTCGATGCAATTGCTCTGGGCCAGCGCCGACGACTACACCACCGACATGATCAAGCCCTACGTCAGCGCCCTCGCCTTCCGCTACCAGTACCCGGCGCACTCGCTGCTCAAACAAGGCGCGACGATTGCCGGTGCGAGTGACTGGCCGGTGTCGTCGCCGAACCCGTTCAACGCCATGGCGCAGGCGATCACTCGCGTCGGGCCGTTGGGCGTGCTCAATGCCGATGAGCGTCTGGACCGCGACACCATGTTCTATGCCTACACGGTCAATGCGGCGCGGACGATTGGCCTGGAGAAACAGATCGGCTCGCTGACGCCGGGCAAGCAGGCTGACTTTATCGTGCTCGATCGTGACGTGTTCAGCGTCGACAACAAGGCCCTGCATGACACCAAAGTCCTGCAGACCTGGTTCGGCGGTCGTCAGGTCTACACCGCCGAAAAATAACAACACTGATCCCCCCTGTAGGAGCTGCCGCAGGCTGCGATCTTTTGACTTTGATTTTAAAAAACCAAGATCAAAAGATCGCAGCCTGCGGCAGCTCCTACAGGTTTCTCTATCTGCCCAAAAATAATCACAATATCGGGATTTCACATGAAAGCCTTGCCCCTGCTCGCCCTGAGTTTCTTGAGCGCGCTGCCCTTGAGCAGCCAAGCGATCCCTTTGAACGATGACTTTGCGCTGGTGGTGGATCTGAATTTAGCCAGCGATTACCGCACTCGCGGCATCTCGCAAACGCAGAACGATCCCGCCGTACAGGCCGGCCTGACCCTGGCTCACAGCAGCGGTGCGTACCTCGGCGCCTGGAGCTCCAACGTCGATTTCGGCGGCGGTCTGAAAACCCGCCAGGAAGTCGATTACTACGGCGGCTGGCTGTGGCAGGCGACCGAGGATGTCAGCCTCGATCTGGGTTACATCAAGTACGCCTACCCCAAGGAAAGCCAGTTCAACCAGAGCGAGGTCTACGGGATTCTCGGCGTCTACGGGGTGAAGCTGGCGGCGTATTACTCCAGCGATGCGCCGGGGATCGATAGCAAACAGAGTTCGCTGTACACCTACATCGGTTATGAAACTGAACTGCCGTACGACTCGGGGCTGAAGCTGCGCTACGGCAACATGGATTTCAAGGATGCGCATTTGTACTCGGCGTCTGGCAACGCTGAAGAGTCGTACCGCGAATGGGAGGTCAAAGTCACTCACAACCTCGCCGGCGTGGTGTTGGGCCTGAGCTACATCGACACCGATCTCTCACAAACCCAATGCCTGAGCAACTGGGGCTTCAAGGATGTCTGCACCGCCACCGTCGCCGCCAGCCTCAGCAAATCCTTCTGACCCCCCTGACCCCCTGCCCCCCTGTAGGAGATGCCGAAGGTTCGGGCCGCGATCGGACGATCTTTTGATCTTGATCTTTAAAAACAAGATCAAAAGATCGCAGCCTGCGGCAGCTCCTACAGGGTTTTCTTTCGACTTGTTACAGGATGTTTACGGAATTTTTACTATTGCTCTTCTACAGTTACACGCGCAACCGTGTGTGTTTTCTATTTGAGTAGAGGAAAAATGCGAATGGCTTTGGGCAACGGACTGCGTTTACCGTCCATCTCTGCGACCCGATTGGTGCTGCTGTTTTCCCTGGCGCTGGTGGCGCTATACAACCTGGCGACCTGGAAGGCGCTGGGCACACTGATCACCCTGCAAGGCGCGCACAAACTGGGGTTTTTCGTCTCGTTCGGGCTGTTCTTGTGGGCGGCAATTACCTTGCTGCTGACCCTGGTGTCATTCCGCTGGACGCTGAAACCGGTGCTCACCGTGGTCGCCCTGCTCTCGGCGTGCGCCGCGTATTTCATGAACGAATACGGCATCACCATCGACACGGTGATGATCCAGAACGTCTTCGAAACCAACCCCGCCGAAGCCACCGCGCTATTCAACGGCAAGCTGCTGACCTACCTGTTGCTGCTCGGCGTGCTGCCGGCGGTTTTGATCTGGCGTTGGCCGGTGAGTTATCGGCCGTTCTTTCGCGGGCTGCTCAACAAGATCCTGGTGATCGTCGCCTGTGTGCTGGTGATCGCTGCGTCGGTGGGCGCGTTCTATGCGACCTACGCGCCAATCTTTCGCGAAGAAGACAAACTCACCCACTTCATCAACCCGACCAACTACATCTACGCGATCAGCAAATACACCAAACAACGCCTGGGCATCAAAAAGCACTTCGTGGTGCAGGCCATCGGCGAAGACGCGGTGATGAGTGCTAAAGCGGCGAGTCGCGAGAAGAAATCGCTGATGGTGTTTGTGGTCGGTGAAACCGCGCGCGCCGATCACTTCTCGCTGAACGGCTATGAGCGCGAGACCAACCCCGAACTGAGCAAACTCGACATCCTCAATTTCACTCAGGTGCATTCCTGCGGCACCTCGACAGCGGTCTCGGTGCCGTGCATGTTCTCGATGTTCCCGCGTGAGGATTACAGCGACAAGAAAGGCAAAACCTACGAAGGCCTGCTCGACATCCTCCAGCGCGCCGGCGTACAGGTGTTGTGGCTGGACAACAACAGCGACTGCAAAGGCACCTGCCTGCGCGTACCGCATCGGGACATTTCGAAGAACCAGCCGGGGCCGTTCTGCGACGGCAACAACTGTCTCGATGAAGCGCTGCTGGCCGATCTGCAAAGCTACATCGACAGCCTCAAGGGCCACGCAATCATCGTCCTGCATGCGGACGGCAGCCACGGCCCCGAGTATTACGAGCGCTACCCGAAAGAGATGGAGCGCTTCAAACCGATCTGTCACACCAACCAGTTGGGCAGTTGCAGCCGCGATGAACTGGTGAACGTGTACGACAACACGATTTTGTACACCGACCACTTTCTGGCCAAGGTCATCGAGTTACTCAAGCGCAATCAGCAGACACTGGATACGTCGATGGTGTACGTCTCCGATCACGGTGAGTCGCTGGGTGAAAACGGCTTGTATCTGCATGCGGCGCCGTACGCGCTGGCGCCGCAAGCGCAAACGCATGTGCCGATGGTGATGTGGTTTGGCGACGGCACGCTGGCCAGTGAAGGGATTGATCGCGGGTGCCTGCAAGGCAAGACCGGGCAGGCGGATCTGAGCCACGACAACCTGTTTCACTCGGTGCTGGGGTTGTTTGAGGTGAAGACCTCGCTGTATCAGCCGGGGCTGGATATTTTCCATGACTGCCGGCCATCGATGACAGCAGCGCAATAACCCTTCTTGCTGATTGCTGATTGCTGATTGCTGATTGGCAATGTAGGAGCTGCCGAAGGCTGCGATCTTTTGATGTTGATTGTTAAAAACAGGATCAAAAGATCGCAGCCTTCGGCAGCTCCTACAGGGATTGTCATAGGTTTGCCAGATAGGGCCACGGGTAGATCCCGCGCTGGTGGCCGTCGCTGAAGATCAATTGCACGCCGTAACCCTGGGGGTTGAGTTCGATCAGGCGTACGCGTTCATCGACCAGCGGCGTCAGGCCTTTCAGGCGAAAGGCGCGGCATTGCGAGCATGGGCACTGGCGGCGCAGTTCGGCGTGGTTGAACTGTTGTTCGCGACCGTCAGGCCAGCTTAACCGCAGGATCTGTTCGCTCTGCGAATTCCCTACCGACAGCGGGTTCATTGCAACTGGCTCAAGGCAATCCGCACGGCTTTGCGCACTTCCGGGTCGCCGTCATCCTGCGCAGCCTGCAATGCCGCGACGGCGCCGCGATCATTCAACTCACCCAAGGCCAGCGCGGCTTCCTTGCGCAGGTTGCTGATGCGATGGCCGAGAGTGTCGATCAACGCGTCCAGCGCCGGGGCGAAACGCAGACGGCCGAGACTGCGAGTGGCGCGCAGGCGCACTTGCCAATAGTCGTCGCTCAGCGCTTCGACCAATGCCGGGCCAGCGTCAATGTGGCCGACTTTACCCAAGGTCGTCGCGGCTTCTTCGCGCACTTGCCAGGCGTGGTCCTGCAAGGCCTGGCGCAGGGCTGGCAACACTTCGGCGCTGGAGGCCAACCCCAAAGCACCGGTAGCGGCGCGGCGCACTTCGGTGTCCGGGTCGTCGCTGGCCAATCGTGCCAGGGCGGGCAGTGCATCGAGCTGCTTGAGCCAGCCGAGCACGCCCACCGCTTCACGGCGAACACTGGCATCCGCATCGTTCAACGCAGAGACCGCAGCCGGTGCGGCATCGACGAAACGCAGCTCACGCAAGGCGCGATACGCGGCAATACGCACGCTGACGTCGGCGTGAGCGGTCCACGGCAAAATCACTTGCCCCGCCGCTGCCGTTTTCAACAGGCTCAGGCTCTGCGCGGCAGCGGATTGCACGGCGGGCGCCGGATCGGTCAGCGCCACGCACAACGCTTGCACGACTTCTTCATCCTCCCAGGCCTCGAGCAATCGCGCAGCTTCAGCGCGGACTTCTTCGGCGGGATCCTCGCCGAGGCGATCGACCAGCCAGAGCAAGCCATCCGGTTCTTCGAGATCGGCCAGATCAATCAGGGCAATACGGCGCACGCCAGCGTCTTCGGCGGTCAGGCGCGGTTGCAGGGCGAGGATGTCTTCGTTGTCGGTCACAGCAAAAATAGAGGTCATAGGGCAAATCGCGGCAAAGGGTTTTCGGGAGGCAAGCCGAGCGGATTAAGGCGCGGCAGCGGTCGGTCGTCGTCATGGCGCAGCAGATCGAGGCAGTGACGTTTGAGGCGGGAAAATTCGGCGCTGGTCACCAGTTCGCTGGTGCGCGGGCGGGCAAAATCCAGGCGCAAGTCTTCGATGATTCGCCCCGGCCTGGCGCTCATCACCAGCAAGCGATCGGCGAGGAACAGCGCCTCGTCGATGTCGTGGGTGACGAACACTACGGTGGTGCGGATGCGCGTCCAGATGTCCAGCAGCAGCTCTTGCATGTTCAGCCGGGTCAGCGCATCCAGCGCACCGAACGGCTCGTCCATCAGCAACAGCCGTGGGCGATTGACCAGCACTCGGGCGATTTCCACGCGTTGCTGCATGCCGCCGGACAGCTGATCGGGCCAGCGCTCGGCGAAGCCTTCGAGGCCGACCAGTTTGAGAATGTCATCGGCGGCGCGATGCCGTTCAGTCTTGCCGATGCCACGCATTTTCAGGCCGAAGGCAACGTTGTCGCGCACCGTGCGCCACGGAAACAGCGTGTGATGCTGGAACACCATGCCGCGCTGCGGCGATGGCCCGGACACTTCGCCGCCATCGACTTTGAGGCTGCCGGCATGCGCGTGCAGATGCCCGGCCAAGGCGCCAAGCAAGGTCGATTTGCCGCAACCGGACGGGCCGAGAATGCACACAAACTGGCCTGGTTCGATCTGGCAATCGAGGCCCTGCACCGCTTCGAACGCCTCCGGCCCTGCGCCAAGCACGATGGATAACTGGCGGATATCGATCCGCCCTTCCGGCGTTTGCATCACGCTCATCAGGCTTTTCCTCGCGGTCGATGCCAAGGCGTGAACAACCCGCCCAGGCGTTTGATCAGCAGACTGCTGCCCATGCCCAACACGCCGATCAGAAGCATGCCGACGACGATGTCGGCGTAGTTCTGAATGGTGTAGGACTCCCAGGTGTAATAGCCGATGCCGAACTGGCCGGAGATCATTTCAGCCGTCACCAGGCAGAACCACGAAGTGCCCATGCCAATCGCCAGACCGGTGATGATGCTCGGCGCGGCACCGGGCAGGATCACTTCCAACAGGATTGCGCGGCGCCCTGCCCCGAGGCTTTTCGCTGAGGCGATCAAACGTGGATCGACGCCTTCCACACCGTGCACGGTGTTGAGCAGGATCGGGAACAGCGCGCCGGTAAAGGTGATGAAGACCATCGACAGTTCCGAGGACGGGAACATCAGGATCGCCAGCGGAATCCACGCAACGGCGGGGATTGGGCGCAGGACTTCCAGCGGCGGCAGCAGCAGGTCTTCGGCCCATTTCGAGCGGCCGATGGCCAGGCCCAATGCGATGCCGATCAGCAGCGCCGCGAGGTAACCGGCGAAGACGCGGCTGAGGCTGGCGGTCAGGTGTTGCAGGAGCTTGCCGGAGTCGCCGAGGCCCAACGCCGCGTCGATCACCGCGATGGGGGTCGGCACGTTGGCGAAGGTGACGAGGCCGAGGTTCCAGTGGTGACTGGCGGCGAGTTGCCAGAATAGCAGGCAGAGCAGCAGTGAAGCGGCTCTGGATGTCCAGCGTAGGGTGGGTGTTTTCATGGAGCGGGTTTCCGGTTGTGGAACTGTGATGTGGCTGATATTTACCCCCTCACCCCAGCCCTCTCCCCCAGGGGGGCGAGGGGGAAAGGGAGCCGATCTTCAAGCTTTTCAAAACTTGAGTTCGACTCGATAGAGTCTTTTCAAAACCTGAGTTCGGCTCGATTTTTCAGGTCGGCGTAGCTAGTCCAAACACCACGGTCAGTCCCCTCTCCCCCTGGGAGAGGGCTAGGGTGAGGGGCTTTTGATCTTCATCAACGGGCAGCGACGGCTTGGGTAGTGGCATCGGTGAAATCGAGGACCTTGCCGCCCTGCGCTGAGGCATATTGCTGGGCCTGGCCTTTGAGCAGGAAGGCGCTCAGGCGGCCCTTGGCATCGCTGGCGAACCACGCCTGTTCGGCGAGCAATTTGATCCCGCTGTCACTGGCTTGCGTGTACACCGCACGGACGTTTTTACCTTGCTGTTTCAACGCGGCCAGCGCGGTGAACGCCTCTTCCGCTGACGCGTATTGGCGTACTTTGTCCTCACCGCGCACCCAGATCTCAGCGACATGGCTGAAGTCAGTGATGGCTTTACCGGTCGTGGCATCCGTGGCTTTCAGCGGCGTCTGCGCGTAATTGGCCAATTGCGCCGTGTAATCCAGATTCGACGCCTTGAACGCCGCGCGAATGTATTGATCGTCGATGAAGGTGTTGAGATCGAGCCCGCGATCAGCCTTCTTCAACAGCTTCAAGGTGTCGATGGCGGTGCCGACGGTTTGACGATATTCCGGCTTCCAGCTCAGGTCGCGGGTCTGCACGCCGAGCGGGCCGTGGAACAGGTAATTGACCTCGGCATCGACGCCAGTGACTTTGGCGATCAGCTCGCTGTACTTCTCCGGTTCCGCCGCGAGCAGTTGATTGGCTTCGATGCTGGCCCGCAGATAAGCGACGACGATCTCCGGATACTTTTTCGCATACGCCTGATCCACCAGCGCACCGTGGAACGTCGGCGCGTTGGCCTGGGCACCGTCATAAATCTTGCGAGCGAAACCACGGCTCGGGAACAGTTCGGCGAACGGCACGAAATCGGCGTGAGCGTCGACCTTGCCGGCCTGCAACGCGGAGCCGGCGACCTCTGGCGGCTGAGCGATGATGTTCACATCTTTCAGCGGATCCCAGCCCTGCGCCGCCACGGCGCGCAACAACATGCCGTGGGCAGTGGAAGCGAACGGCACGGAAATCGTCTTGCCCTTGAGTTCGCTCAGCGACTGCACGCCCGACGCGCTCGGCACGACAATGCCGTTGCCGCTGCCCTTGATGCTGCCCGAAAGCACGCTGATGAACAGGCTGTGCTTGCCGGCGGTTTCAAACGCGACGCCGTTGAACGCACCGGGGAAATCGGCCATGGCGCCGAAATCGAGTTTGCCGGCGACCATCTCGTTGGTCAGCGGCGCGCCGCTGGTGAAGTTTTTCCACTGCACGTCGTACTGGGCGTCTTTATAGGCGCCGTCGTGGGGCAGGTATTTGTCGAGCAGGCCGAGTTCACGAATCAACAACCCGCCGGCGGCGCAGTTGATGGTGGTGTCCTGGGTGCCGATGGCGATGCGGATGGTTTCGGCCGAGGCCGACAAGGTGAACGAAGCCAGTACCAGACCGGCGATTGCTGCACGCAACATGGTTGTTTCCCCTCGAATCATTTATTTGAGTTCGTCTCCGCCGCGATCAGGGCGCGGTGGGAAACGAGGGGTTTTTGGTCATTCCAGCGTCCGGTGTTTCCGGATGGCTTTGGGTTGTCGTAGATCTACTGTAGGAGTGAGCCTGCTCGCGATAGCGGTGTGTCAGCCAGCACATCTACATCTGACCCACCGCTATCGCGAGCAGGCGAAGGCCTACAGAGATCGGGTTTCAACGCAGGAGATAGGGGATGTCGACTTTCACGGCACCCGTCGGGCAATCCTTCTCGCACGGCATGCAGTACCAGCATTCGTCAAACGCCATGTAGGCCTTCTGCGTCGCCGGATTGATCGCCAGCAAATCCATCGGGCAGACATCCACGCACACTGTGCAGCCCTTTTCGGCGATGCATTTGTCCTCGTCGACGGTGACGGGGGCATTGGAGCGAAAGAAAATTTCCTGAGCTTGATAGGCCATGGTGCGGACTCTCTTTTTAGTAGTGCATCAAGCAGCGCAAGCGCCGACCCGCAAGCGGTCGTAGGCCTGCATTTCTTCGGCATCGAGCGGGATGATGTAGGGCTCGACGGCTTTCTTGAAACTGGTCATCTGGCCGTCATCGCCCTTCTTCAGATGGCAATGGCAGAACCACTCGCTGTCGTTACGTTGCGGGTGATCGACGCGATAGTGGTACAGGCCCCAACGGCTTTCGGCGCGGAATAGCGAGGCGCGGGCGGCCATTTCGGCGCAGTCGCGGATCACGCTGGTTTCCATCGCGCGCATCAGTTCGTGGGCGTTGTTGGCCTTCATCTGCTCGAGATCGCGTTCGATGTCGCTGAAGCGTTGCAGGCCGATCTGCATTTTCTTGGTCACTTTCGGCGGTTGCAGGTAGTCGTTAACGAAGCGCCGCAGTTTGTATTCGACCTGCGCCGGCGGCAGACCGTGTTCGCGATCCAGCGGCGCGTAGACCCGGGCCTTTTCCTTCTCGATCTGCTCGGCATCCAGTGCAGAAAACTCCCGTCCGGCGACAAAATCGGCAGCGTTGTGCCCGGCAAACCAGCCGTAAGTAAACGCGCCGAGCATGTAGTTGTGCGGCACGGCGGCCATGTCGCCCGCCGAGTACAAGCCTTTCACCGAGGTTTCCGCGCGCTCGTTGACCCACACGCCGGACGCCGAGTGGCCGCTGCAAAAGCCGATTTCGGAGATGTGCATTTCGACCATTTGCGTGCGGTAGTCGGTGCCACGATTGGCGTGGAACTGGCCACGGCTCGGGCGTTCGTTGCTGTGCAGGATCTCCTCGATGTTCTGGATGGTTTCTTCGGCCAGGTGATCGAGTTTGAGGAACACCGGGCCGTTGCCGCTTTCCAGCTCCTGGTGAAACTCCCACATCATCTGCCCGCTCCAGTAGTCGCACTCGATGAAGCGTTCGCCCTTGTTGTTGGCGGTGTAGCCACCCAACGGGCCGGTGACGTAGGCGCAGGCCGGGCCGTTGTAATCCTTGATCAGCGGGTTGATCTGGAAGCACTCGAGGTTCGCCAGTTCGGCGCCGGCGTGATAGGCCATCGCGTAGCCGTCGCCGGCGTTGGTCGGGTTTTCGTAGGTGCCCATCAGGTAGCCCGACGACGGTAGACCGAGACGCCCGGCAGCACCGCAGGCGAGAATCACCGCTTTGGCCTTGATCACGTGGAAATCAGCGGTGCGGCAATCGAAACCCATCACGCCATTGACGGTGCCCTCCTCGTCGGTCAGCAACCGCGTGCAGACGAGGCGATTGGTGATGCTCACCCGTGCGCGTTTCAACTGCCGGTAGAGGACTTTTTTGATGTCGTGCCCTTCCGGCATCGGCAGCACGTAAGCGCCCATGTGGTGGACTTTTTTCACCGCGTAATCGCCGGTTTCGTCCTTCTCGAACTTCACCCCCCAGCGATCAAGCTGTTCGATGGTTTCGAAGCTGTGCGTCGCGTAGGCATACACGGCGGCCTGATTGACGATGCCGTCGTTGGCGATGGTGATTTCCTTGGTGTACTGCTCCGGCGTCGAGTGGCCGGGGATGATCGCGTTGTTCAGACCGTCCATGCCCATGCTGATCGCGCCGCTGCGTTTGACGTTGGCCTTGTCGACCAGCAACACGCGCAAATCGCGATTCTTTTCCTTGGCCTTGATCGCCGCCATCGGGCCTGCGGTGCCACCGCCGATGACGACGATGTCGTATTCCTGTTCGAGAACGTTGCGGGTCATGCCTGCTCCCCTTTTTGCCGGTCGATCCGCAGGCGGTACTGGAACGCATCGCCACGGTAGTAAAGGTGTTCGAAGTCCAGCGGCTGGCCCTGTGCGTCGTGGGTCAGGCGCTCGATGCGCATGATCGGCGAGCCAGCCTCGACGTTCAGCGCCTGGGTCAAGTCGCTGTCGGCGAGCACCGCGTCGATGGCCAGATCGGCATGGCCGAGGGCAATGCCGCAGTCGTTTTCGAGGATCAGGAAGATGTCGCGGGTGACCAGATCGGCCTTCTCCAGGCGCTCGCCGACGGCTTTGGGCAGGTAGGTGATTTCCAGCGAGATCGGCTCGCGATTGATCAGGCGCACGCGTTTGATCTGCGCGACGATCTCGCCTTCGGCTACCTGCAAGCGCTCGGCGACACGCTTGTCGGCAGGGATGAATTTGAAGCTGCGCAGGCGGTTGATCACCTCGTAGCCACGGCCGGTCATGGACTCGGCGAGGCCTTGCAGGCTGCTGACGTTTTGAAAGGTTTTCGGCTTGGCGACGAAGGTGCCTTTGCCGTGGATCTTGAAGATCAGCCCTTCTTTTTGCAGATCGCCGAGCGCTTGGCGCACGGTGATGCGGCTGACTTTGAACAATGCACCGAGTTCGCTTTCGGAGGGCATCTGGCTGTCTTGCGGGTATTCGCCGTCAAGAATGCGCGCACGGAGGACATCGCGCAGCTGGGTGTGCAGAGGAACGCTACTGAGAGAAAGAACGTTATCGGTCATCATGGGATCACTTGTTATAACGAGTTATGACGTGATCTTAGAGTTGTTATGACAAGGTTGAGAAATACCGAATGGGCATAACCTTAGATGCTTAACACGATCGCTTTCTGTAGGAGTGAGCCTGCTCGCGATAACGGTGTATCAGATACGAATCCGGTGTCTGACACTCCGCTATCGCGAGCAGGCTCACTCCTACAGGGGAATTGTGTGCTAGTAGCGTTTGAGGATCTGATCCATGACCCAGTCGGTTTTCAGGGCCTGTTCGGCAACGGCGGGATGTTGTGAACCACCACGAATGTGCGCATTCATGCCCAGCACGTGATGCCACTGAATATGTTCGTGATGCGGGATTTCCAGGCTGATGATTTCATCGGCATGCAATTGCACGGGATGCTCATCAAACACCGAAAAACTGATTCGCCCACGGCTGCCGATGATCTCGACCCGATCCTCGCGCCGATCCGCGACAAAGCTCCAGCAACCCATGCCCAGCGCCCCGCAGGCGAACCGCCAACTGGCGCTGACGGCATCTTCGGCGGCATACAACCCGGCCTGACGCGCGGTGAATCCGGCCACTTCGACAATGTCGCCAAGCAGATACTGGAACAGGTCAAAACCATGACTGGCCAGATCGGCGAAGTACCCGCCGCCAGCCACTGCCGGGTCAGTGCGCCAGTTGTCGCGACCGTCCAGATCCGTCGGTGAAGGTGCTTTGGTCAACGTCCAGCTCAGATGCCGAACCTCACCGATGCGCCCCTCCGCCAACCATTGCCGCACCTGCGCAAAACGCGGCAATGAACGGCGGTAATAGGACACGAACAGATGCAAACCGGCCTCGGCAAATGCCTGCTGCATCTCGCGACTTTGCCCGGCACTCAGCGCCATGGGTTTTTCCACGCAGCAATGTTTGCCGGCGGCAGCGACTTTCAGGCTATAGGCGTGGTGGCTGTCGGGGGGCGTGGCGATGTACACCGCGTCGACCTCGGGATCGTTGATCAGCGCATCGACGTCGGTGTAGACCCGCGCGATGCCGTGGCGCGCGGCGTAGTCAGTCACCGCCTCAAGCCGTCGGCCCATCACCGCCACCAGCGCCGAACCGGGCGCCTTGTAGAAGGCCGGCCCGCTCTTGCGCTCGGCGACGCTGCCACAACCGATCATGCCCCAGCGCACCACGTCCATGTCTGTTCCTTTAGCCGATGCGCAAGGCGCGCAGGTCGAGGTGGCCGTCCTTCAGCGGCGGGCACCAGTAGTAGCCGCCAGTGATCGGTCGGCTGATGCGATACAAACCGTCGGTGATGCCGTCTTCCAGACCGCTCATGCGCCGCAATTGCGCTTCGAAAGCATCCAGCGAGAAACCAAAGGCAAGGAACATCAGGCCGGCGCGATCACCTTCTATCCACGGCATCGAGCGGCGCACGACGAACGCTTCCGGGGCGAAGCTTTCCTGCGCGGTGCGTTTGACGTGGGCGGAAACTGGCGCGTCGTCGATCTCTTCGTTATCGCTGAGGCGCCGGCCCATGATGTTGTCTTTGTCATCGGCGGAAAGTTTGTGGAAACCCTTGAGGTCGTGCTGCCACTGCTGGATCGCGGCGAAACTGCCGCCGACCATGCCGTCGGTGCCTGCACTTTGCAGGGCGGCAGCGATGGCGGCTTCGTCGTGCGGGTTTTCCGTGCCGTCTTCGTAACCGGTGAGGTCGTGGCCGTCCTTGTGGCGGAAGGCTTCCTGCATTTCGACCAGGCGCAGGGCCGGCGCCAGTGCGGCTTCGATAGCATTGCAGCGATTGAGCAATTCACCACGGTCGACGCCGTGCAGCCAGACCCACAGCGCGTGTTGGGTCGACGGGTTTTCGACGCCGACGCCGGTCAGCGCCGGGAAGCTGCGCAGGCCGTCGATCTGTACGTCGAGGGCCTTGGCCAGGGATTCGCCGAAACCGACCACTGCCGACTTGCCGTCCACCTGATTCATCAGGTTGTCGATCGCCTGCGGCAGTGCTGCTACCGACTCGAGGGCGAAAAACAGGTGGCGTGCTTGCGCAGGAACGGGGGTGGCGAGAATGCCCGGCTGGTAGTAACTCATGTGAACTCCTTGGAAAAGTGCGCGGAGTTTACCTGTGGCCGGAGGTTTTGTGTGGGTTTGGATGGCGCCAAAAGCCCCTCACCCTAGCCCTCTCCCGGGGGGAGAGGGAACTGATTCGGGGATATTAAAGATCTACACCGACTTGAACGTGCATCGGTGAATCCATAATTTCGGGTCGGTGCATGACTCAAGACACCTCGGTCAGCCTCAATCTCTCAAGTCCATAATCGACACAATCTTTCAGGTCGATGTAACTCGCAAGACACTGCGGTCGGCTCCCTCTCCCTCTGGGAGAGGGCTGGGGTGAGGGTTGGCGTCATTACGCCAGGCGCTGGGGCTCAACCCCGTCCACCGTTTGAACGCCCGGCGAAAACTGCGCACATCGCTGTAGCCGACTTCTTCAGTGATCCGCTCGATCGGCATATCAGGATTGGCCAGCAAACTCATCGTCCGCGCCTGGCGCACCTGCTCCAGCAACGCCTCAAACGTCAGCGCATGCTCGGTCAAGCGCCGACGCAACGTGCGACTGCTCATGTTCAAATCACCGGCAATCTTTTCGATATGGCTGCCGCGACTCAGATCCCGCGCAATCGCCCGCTCCACCGCCTGAATCAGATCAAGCTTCTGATGCACCTGCGCCGCTTCCAGCTCCAGCAAGGCGACGGCCTGACGCAGCGCCAGCGAATGATGATTGGGCAGGTTGACGTCCAGCCATTGCACATCGATCAGCATGCGATTGTGCAAGCAACCAAAACGCACCTCCGGTCCCAGCAGACGATGGTATTCGCTGAGGTAATCCGGCGCGGCGTGCACAAACTCGACGGCAATCGGCTTGAAATCAGCGCCCGCCAAGGCTCGGCCGTACACCAGCAAACTGGCGAAAAACTCTTCCACCGCGAACACCTGAACATCGGCAAACGGCAAGCGACATTCAGCATCGAGATGCACCTGAGCGCCGACCACATCGACACTGGACACCACAATCCCGCCCGAGGTGTGCTGATGACGAATCCCGAGGGCAAAGGCATCGCGCAAAGTCTTGCACAGCGACAACACATGCCCAAGCAAACCCAGCGTACCCAGCACGTTCTGCGCGCCGACCCACAGCCCCAAACCTTGATTGGGCAGCACTTTGAGTGCGCGTTGAATCATTGCCACGGCCTGGCGATAGGAAATTCGCTGCGCCGGGTCTTGCAGATCTTCAAGGGTGAAGCCCAGGCCACGGCACAGGCTTTCAGGGTCGACGCCCTTGTTCTGCGCGACTTCGGCGAGGGTTTGCAGGAGGAACGGCGAGACCAGCGCCAGTTCGAAAGTCGGGTCTTGGACTTTTACATTCATGGGGATGACATTCCGGATCACGCTTGATTGTTATTTTTGTAACCGGTTATGTCGATGGAAGTTAGCACAGGGTTTGCCAGCTGTCCGCAGAAGTCCCCTCAATGTCCGCCAATACCCTGCCCTGCCGGGCGCCAAGCGCTTATTTCTAGAGTGCCGGGCGTACTGCGTGCCGGCGTTGCGCCCAAAACACAATAATAATGAGGACGGATATGCACCCGAACCGCGCGACATTCCCCCTGCGCCTGGCCCTTTGCTTGCTGGGCGGCGCCGTGACCCTACCGGCGTTGGCGACCGAAGCCGGCGTCGACAACATCGGCACCGGCACCGACGGTTTCTTCATGTTGCCGCTGGAAGTCGACAGCCTTCCGGAAAACATGGTCGCGTTCAACCTCTACTACAACCATTACAAGGCGACCAAACTCAACATCAGCTCGTTCGGCGGCAAGGTGCCCAACGTCGAAATCGAATCCACTGCGGTGATTCCGCGCCTCGACTATCTGAGCCCCGTGCGGATCTTCGGCGGGCGCCTGGCCGGCTACATCGCCCAGCCGTGGCTGAAACAGGAAGTCTCGGTATTCGGCTTGAGCGACACCCGCGAAGGCATGGGCGATACCACCATTGCGCCGATCATTCTGTGGGACATGGGCAA
This sequence comes from Pseudomonas helmanticensis, assembly GCF_900182985.1. NCBI lineage: Bacteria > Pseudomonadati > Pseudomonadota > Gammaproteobacteria > Pseudomonadales > Pseudomonadaceae > Pseudomonas > Pseudomonas helmanticensis. The sequence goes on from NZ_FXUY01000001.1 coordinate 1,575,314, forward strand.
GAACCTGACGCTCGGCGCGGCCATTGAAGTCACCGTGCCGACCGGCGAATACAGCGTCGATCGGCTGGCCAACACCAGCAACAATTTCTACACCTACAAACCGTTGTTCTCCTTCACCTGGCTGCCGACCGACAAGACCGAAGTGTCGATGAAGACCACCTACAGCTTCAACGAGAAGAACAAGGACACCGACTACAAGTCCGGGCAGATCTTCCACTTCGATTATTCGGCCAGCTACAAGATCACTGATGATTTGATGCTCGGCCTCAACGGCTACTACCTCAAGCAGACCACCGACGACAAACAGTTCGGCCATACCGTGCAGTTTGCCGGGCAGGACGTCGATGACGGCGTGCGTGGCGAAGTGTTCGCCATCGGCCCGGCGCTGCATTTCACCTTTCTCAAATACGCCAGCGCGGAGATTCGCTGGGCCAAGGAATTTGATGTGGAGAACCGGCCAGAGGGTGAAATGTTGTGGGCGAAGGTGAGTATCCCCTATGCGTTCTGAGTGCATTTGTAGGACAGCGCACTTTGACTTGTAGCCTGAAAACCTGACAAACGCATGAGTGGAATATGCCTACAGCGGCGGTCGAGATTACCGGACAACAGGAGGAAACGTCTGGCAGATTTAAAGGGGGCGCTTGCAGATACTGGGCTACGTTATCCCATGGTTCTTCAAGGGCTCATGGGGTGCATCGTCAGCCAGTGACGACAACGGGCCGTTCCCCCTTAGACTGCTTGACATTGATCACGGAGGTCATATGAGCATATTGCTTTCCCCGTTTTATTCTGAGTTCGAATCCGAAGAAGAGGCCGAGAGCTACGATCGCTGGTTTCGTGCCAAGGTGCAGGCTGCACTGGATGATCCTCGCCCAGGCATTCCCCATGAGGAAGCCATGGTGCGGCTCGACCAATTATTAGAAGAGAAACGCAAGAATCGACGCGCTGCCGCTTGAATGGAGCGATCAAGCTCTGGACGATCTGGCTGACATTATCGATTACATTGAACAATACAATTCCAACGCTTCAGCGGCTCTGCAGCGCAAGGTGGGTGCAGCAACGCAAAGGCTTTCATCAATTCTCTATGGTTACAGATCCGGTCGGGTACCGGGCACTCGGGAAATGGTGGTCAATCCAAACTATCTACTGGTCTATCGAGTGAACGGGCACATCAGAATACTGACGTTAGTCCACACTCGACAACAATACCCACTAATCTCATCAACATAAAAAAAGGGCGACCAACCGGCCGCCCAAACGTACTGCACGAGAGTCTTTTACAACGTCAGTTGCCCGCGCTCCTCCTCGGTCAACTGCTGTTTCGCCTGCTCATCCAGCGCCCCTGCCCCCAGCACCTGCACCGGGCTGTTCGGGTTGTAGCCCGGCGCCGGGGCACGGCTTGCACCATCGCGAGACGGCGCAAGTTGTTCGTTGCCGAAGCTCAGCACCTGCACGGTAAACACCGACGCCTGGTTCTGCCGCGCAGCTGCTTGCTGCTGACGGGCGACGTCTTCCGCCGCTTGCGTGGCCGAGGATGCAGCGGAACTGGCTGATGTGATCGCGCCGGTGTTCACTGCCGACACCACCGGTACACCCGACGCCTTGCCCTGCACCGAAATGTTGGCGGCGTTGACCACCGTCAGTGCGGCAATGTTGACTTTGCCCGACACACGAATCCCCGCCTCGCCGGCATCGATGGTGCCGAGCGGCGCGATCAGGTCGATGTCACCCGGCGCCACTTCGGCGATCGGGTTGAGCGTGGCGATACCGGCGCCGGTGCTCGGTACCGATGGCGACAGCGTTACGTTGCCCCAGGTGTCGTAAACACGTTTCGGCGGGGTGTAGACCACCGTGGTTTTCGAGCCGCGACCGGCGTTGATGTCGCCCTCGGCCGACCAGCCGAGAATCGAGCCGCCGAAGGTAGTCATGATCCGGCTCTGCCCCAGCAGAATGCTGCCCTGCGAATAGAGCTGAATGTTGCCCGAGCCTTGGGTGATGATCCCCGCCGTCGACGGTGGCGCGGCGCCTTCGATGCCGAACACCTGACCGCCGCCCGGCGTGAGCATCTGGATGTCGCCGCCGAACAGGGTCTTGACCCCAGCGCCGCCGTACAGCGTGATATCGCCGTCGTAGCGGATCGGATTGCCCGCCACATCAGTAGTCGGGAACAACGCGGCGATAGCGTTGCGACCACGCAGATAACTGCCTTGGCGTGGGCCGTCGACATCGTTGTATTCCAGACCGCCGGCACGCAGTTCAGCGAAGTACACCTGACGCGCGAAGATTGCCTGTTCGGCGCTCGGTATCGCGGCGTAGAACGCTTGTGCCTGTTCGGCATTGCCGCTGAAGCCATAGCCGAGGGTCAGCCAGCTCTGCAACTCGTCCAGGTAGGTCTTGACCACTTTGCCTGGCTGGCCGTTGAGAGAGGCCTGCGGATCAGCGAGGTTCTGCGGGTTCAGGTAACGCGCGATGAACCGTGAGTAATCCAGCCCTTGCGCGCCTGTGCCCGCCTGCAGCACAACACTGGCGCCAGGCCGCTGATCCCCGGCCACCAACGAACCCAGGCTGGTGATACTGGCGCGGTTCTCCATGAGGATGTTGCGCCCGGCGTTAATGTCCAGCGTGCCTGGGCCGGCAATATCGAAGCTGCTGTAAAGAATGTCGCGTCCGGCCGACACCCGCGATACATCTCGCGGGTCGTTATGAACGAACAGGTTGCCGGTCGAGGTGATGCCTTCCCGACCCACGCCCATCTCATCGGGCCGCACGGCTGTCGGTTGGCCCAGGTTGGTCCCGGATGCCACGATGTCACGTCCGGCAACCATCCAGACCGGGCCTGCGGCTTCGTACCAAGTGCGTTTCGAGTTATCGAATCTCAACGTCTCACCACTGCGTATCCCCACCAGATCGCCGGTCAAGGCATAAAACCTTGCGGGTCCCTGCACGTCATTCAATCCGGAATAGCTGTTGGGACCAAAAGCGAACAACGGATAACGCGAATTGGCGTCAGGCTTAACACCGTCGCTGGCGTAGTTGCTGTTGAGGGGCTTCTGGACCCTACTGCTGGAGAAGGCTTGGAATGCCGGTTTGAAAGGCGTTGCAATGGCCAGTGGGCTAGCGCCGGATTGATTGATCGCATAGCCACCGGCATAGATGGAATCGCCGGCCAACAGTTCGAGTTGTCCGGCTGTCGAAGGTGCCAACAACAGTGAATACGCGGTAGTCGGCGCTGCGTTGCCCTCGCCGTATGCCGCCGATGGACCGGCATAAATCGACCCCTGAGCCGCCACAGCCCGAAGAATCGACGGATAGACAAAGCGCCCATCGGTGGGCGAGGTATTGGCGCCGCTCACAGGGTCGAGACGCCCATCGACCTCCGCCAATTGAGTACTCGGCGTAAGATTGCCACCGGCAGAAAACAGATCGATGGCGGTGTGATCGGTCCAGAGCGAGAAGCCGCTCAGGATGCCCCCGATACCCATATTGCCGCTGCTATCGAGCAGTGGCGAGGCGTTGAACAGACGCACCCGACCTGGATCGGCCGCACCGCCCAGCACCAGGTCGCCACGAGTACTCAGGCTCATGCCCGAGTCACCAGGAATCAGCACCAGACCACCGGACGCGTTGCTGGTGGTCGAGGTGAAAGGATCCAGCGGTCGGGTTTCACGGACATCATGCGACTGTGAAATGGCACCGTATTGCAGGTTGATGCCGCCCAGTGCCCCGCCCGTCAATTGCGCCGCCCCGCGCAAATTGATCAGCGCGCCTTGCAGGTCGTGCCTCGGCGCCCTCGTCCCATTGTCTCCGGCCCGCGCTTGCAGCGATGGGTTCAGCGCGCCGCCGATGCGAATGTCCATATCGCCGCCGCCGGTCATCTGCACGCTGCCATCGCTGGCGATACGACCTGTGCTGCCCACGGCAACGATAAGCCCTTGGCTGCGCGGATAATTGATGGCATCGCCCAACGGTTTGAGCATACCGGCGTCACCTCCGGCACGCAGGCTGATATTACCGCCGCCCAAGGTGCCGAAACCGGTAAAGCCCATCAGATACGGTTCGGTATTGCCGTCGGCTGTCATCAACTGAGTGGCGTAACTGCCGAAGTTGATCCACCAGGCGGTGGGCACATCCGGATTGCCTGTGCCTTGGCGCCACAGCCAGTTACCCACTGACGCGCTGGCAATCTGCTCACGGAAACCGCCACCCGACGATAGCGCCTTCTTGCCTACTGAATCGGCGGAAACCGAGCCCCCGGCGTTGATCGTCAGGTTGCCGCCCAACTGCGGATACCAGGCTTGATACAAGCTGTCCGCGCCACCGTTGACCCATTTCTCATAGTCGACACCCGCCGTGCCCAGCACCGAATCGCTGTCCGAGAGATGCCCGCGTTTCTGGTTATAGAGCGGGTCAACGCTGGCTGACTGAGTGCCTGCGGTATACACGCCGAACGGCGAGTCCATGCTCAGATTGCCGGCGGCGATCAGGTCGAGATCGCCAGTGCCGGTGCGTAATACGCTGAACATCTGCGTATGGGCATTGGCGGATTTCCCCGGATTGTTGCCGATGCACAGATCAGGTTGTACTTCACAGATAATCTGGAAGTCTTCCGGGACCGGCTCATAATCGGCTCCCATTCCGCTGCCTGGTGCCCAGACCCAGCGCGCCATGGGTGCGCAACTACCCACCTGTACATCGCAAAGGGGAAGATACTCATCTGGCACAGGCTCAAACTCGGCAAAACCAAACGGGTTGTCAGCAGTCCAGACCAGTTTCCCCGCAGACGTTGTCACTTTCACCCCGTAGTGAGTATCCGCCAGGTGCAGATTGCCCTCAGTGGTCAGCGGCCGCACCGCCCGACTGTCAGCGGCGCCAAGATCTGCACCCGCCACCACGCGCATCGACCACGACGCACTGCCCGACGGCAACATGCTCGCCACTGCCCAGTTCTTGCCTTGCTGGTCGCCGGTAAACGGACGCAGTTCGATCAATGAAGTGCCGTCGGCCAGTTTCACGTCGGTCATGGAAGGAATCAGCGATCCGCGCAGCAATGCCAGCGAACCACTCAGCCTGACCCCGGAAACGCTTTGCAGGTCGGCGTTGTAAACCCCCGGCAACGGCACGCCTTTGGGCCAGTTCATGGCTTGCAGGCTGGTCGCCTTGTTCAGACGGATACCGGCACCCAAACGGCTGTTCGCCGGCACCGTCACACTGTCACTGAACAACGTCCCGGTCGCATACAGCAAGCTGCCGCTGGCATCATGGATAGCCCCGGCCAACACGGTGCCGGCGCTAAAGGTATACGCCTCAGCCAACACCGCCTGAGTCGGCAGCAACGTGCCGCTGGCCAACACCGCGCCCTGAATTGTCACGTCGTAATTGAGCGTGGCGCCGATCGGGAACTGTGTCCCCTCAGCCAGCGAAACACCGCTGCCCGGCACGATCAGATCAGCGCCGAACGGCTGCACACCGGCAATCAATTTCCAGCCGGCATCATCCTGAGTTTCCGGCGGCGGCGCGAAACCGTCGTTGATGCTGCCGTAAATATCGAGGTTGCCACCCGCGCGGATCACCAGGTTGCCGGCCTCACCGGAACCGTACACCGCCGGGTTCAAGCGCGTGTGCGGATTGAGGCTGGCATAGCGATAACCGGACAAGTCCAGATCGCCCTCCACCACCAGGTCGCCGTCGGCGGTTTTGCTGGCGATTTCCACGCCCGGACGCAAATGGAATGCATCGGCGTAGGCAGCGTTGTTCAGACCGGCGAGTTTGCGTTGCAGCAGATCGTTGTTGCCCAGCGCCGCATTGATGAAGGTGTTGCTGTCGCCATGGATGCTATCAAGCATGGCCTGATCGATGACTTGATACGGTCGGCCACTGACCGCTTGATCGACGCCATCGCGGGCATCGGTGTAGCGGCGTGTAGCGTTGAGGCCAATGGAGCGAGCGCCCTGAATGGTCAACGCACCGCTGGCGTCGATGGCGATGTCATTGCTGCCCAGACGCGGCGCGTTCAATTCCAGGGTGCCGCGCAGCATTCCGTCGTGTTGACCGGCGAGGAAACCGGGCAGCGCATCGGTGCCGTGACGCAGGTCGATGCGCGCGCCGGATGCCAGCGTGAGCACGCCCTCGCCGGAATTGAGCTCCACCGTGGCGCGGTTCGGCGCATCGATGATCTTGCCGTAGCTGTCGACGCGCAAGACTCGACCGTGGGCGTCGAGCACGCTGTTGCCGGCCAGCGTCATACCGTTTTTCGCCGCCAGACGAATGTTGCCGACGCGCTCGCCACTGGCGTCGATCAGACCGGCCACCGTCAGGCTGCCGTTGTCCACCGAGACATTGATGTCACCGGCCTTGAGGCCATCGCCGATCACAAGATTGCCTTGCTTGAGCTGCAAACTGCGGCTGCCGAACACCTGCCCGGCGTTCAGGCGTTGATTGAGCGCGGCGAACTGCGCCGTGGCATCCCCGCCGAGGTTTTGCGCGCGGATGTCCACGCTCCCGGCCTTGTACGGCACCAGCGTGCCGCCGGCATCGTAATAACCGCTGCTGCCGCCGAGGATTTCACCCTGCAAATCGACTGTCCCGGCAGCGTCGCCCAGCGCGGTGGCCGTGAGGTTGCCGGCCTGATGATTCTTCGCCGACAGATCAATCCGCGAGCCCGCCGCCTGCCGGATATCGCCGTTGGCGCTGTACAGCGACACGTCGCCGCCCCAACTGTACTTGTTCACATCGTTGAACGGCAACGTACGCCCGGCCATGTCCAGCACCGCAGCATTGCCGAGGGTCAAATCGCCTTCGGACTTGACCGTCAGCTTGCCGCTGGCCAGGGCGATACGGCTATCGAGCACGATGTTGCGAGCCTCAAGGTTCAACTCGGCACCCAGCGCGTCCGCCACCCCGGCAGCCCCGCCACCGCTGAGCGTCAGATTGTTGCCAGCCTTGAGCACACTGACCGACGCCGCTTCACCGGTAAGCAACGGCGTACGCAGATTCAGGTTGCCGCCGCTGTAGCGGTAACCCTTGACCGGGTCGTAAGTGCCCTGCTCCTGATACACCGCGAGGCTGCCCTTGTGGTTGGCGGTGATGCGGTCGCTGGCGGTCAGGTTGACGTTGGCAAAACCCAGCGCCAGACGATTGTTCTGATCCAGGCCGCTCGCTTGCGGCATCGAGTCGTAACCCAACTCGATACGTTGCGCCTGAATGTCCAGCGTGCCGCTGCCCGTACCGGCGCCAGCGGTGATCACGCCGCCAGGGCTTTGCGTGGCGCCGTTCCAGATCAAATTGGCAGTGCGGATGCTCGCCACATCACTGGCGTCGCCCCAGCCATAAATCGCCGGGGTGACCAGCAGCAGATTCTGCAGTTTACTCTGGCCGGTCTGGGGATCGAGAGTGTCGAGGCTCACGCTGCCGTAGAAATTGAAGGCATCGCGAGTGGTCAGGCTCAGGGTTTCCAGCGCCGGTGCGCCGTACTGCGTATCGCCACGCAGCAGTCGATTGAGCACGTTCTGGTTGAGCATCAACCCCGCCGGTACGCGACTGCCTGCCGCTGTCAGTGCTTCGGCGCTGCCGGCATTGACCGAGCCGACCGAAAGCGCCAGGTGGCGCGTGCCGAAACGCACCGCTTCGTCGAGTTCGAATTGATTATCCGTGGCGGCCGTCAGACTGCCGTCCGAATAAAGGATCGCCGGGTTGCTGCACACAGTCGTGGTGCAGACACCGATGCGGATGCTGCCACCGCCGGAAATGCCGCTGGCCGCTTTCGGCGCCAGAACATGGGTCCAGCCGTTGGAAGCGAGCAACAGACTGGATTGGTCAGGCTGATAGAAATAGCCGGCCGTTGAGTCGTAGGCCACATCGCCGCGTCCCAGTGTATTGATCCCGGCCCCCGCCTCGACCGTGATGCCACCAAGGGTCGACGTGGTGCGCAACAAGACTTCCGGCGCCGACAGGATCGCCCCTTCACGCAGAACAATGTCTTTGCTGGTGCCAAGGAATCCGATGATGTTGGCCGAGTTGCCGTACATGACATTCGGCATCGCTCCGATGCTCAGGCGTCCGGCGTTGAGGTTGTTGAGCGTGTCCGCGTAGACCGAGACGCCATCGAAGTCAGCGGTTGGCGCATGCCCTGCACCAAGGATTTCAAAGTTCGCGCCGGCATTGCCCCCGCGCAATACGGCGGTGCCGGTAAAGCCACCCTCGGCGGCCTTGAACAGCGCCTGCCCGTTGAACTGCAAAGCAATGTCTTGTTCGCCACCGGCGTTCAGACGCAAGTCCAGCGTCTTGCCGTCCATGGGTGCCAGCGCACGCGGCACGCCCCGTCGCGCGGCATCGCTGTAGATGAACTGGGTCAAGCTGGTTTCGTTGTATTGCGAGTAGCGGCGCAACACATCGGCAGACGTCAGGATCACTTGACTGGCGAGGCTGTCACGCAAAGCGGTATTGGCAATCGACATCTGCCCGCTGCTGGTCCAGGAACCGTTGCGCAGTTGTAGCGCAGGCGTCGTCCCGCTCGGCGTCGCCTGAGCATTCACTTCAACGCGGAACGCCCCCGGCAACAGGGCAAAGCTGGAGGGCAACAAGGTATAGGTGCCGGCTGCCAGACCGGGTACGCCGGCGCCAAGGGTGATCTGCTGGCCGACCCGCGGATCTACCGCAGCGGCCTCTGCCACCACCGGCGCATACACGCTCTGATTGCCCGGCACGATGGCGTACACCGGATTGCTCGCAAGCCCTGGCAAGCTGAAGGTGCCGTCAGCGGCATTGCGCACCAACGGATTGAGACGGGCATCGGTGGAGCCGCCGCGCCCTGAAACGAAACCGGCGCCGCGAAGATCACCGCCACCGGACAGATCAAGAGTCGCACCGCCCTGTACATCGATGTATTGCGAGTTGACAACCACGCCATTGGTTTGGCCAGTGATGCCATTCAAGATGACCGACTTGTCGTTGTAGCGATAGTCGATGCCGTCGGTGGTGCCACCGTAAGGCATGACCAGCCCGGCGGCGCTGACCGACGTCATGCTGCCCGGCAACAGGCGCACCTCACGTGTGGCGGTCAGAACATCGTCACCCAGGGTAATCAGGCCCAACGGTGCACGGATCACCCCGCCCTGCTCGATGGTGCCTGCGGTCAGGCTCAAACTGCCGAATACAGAATAAGGCACCGCCGCAGGTGCCGCGCCGCGACCGCTGATCCGCAGGGTGTGTTCGTTCGCCCGGTCGGCGCCCTGATAGCCGGCGCGGACATCAGCCTGCACGCCCGTGGCGGGGTAGATTTGCGCCGCACCGAGATTCAAGTCTCCCGGGGTCCACAGGCGGGTTTTTTCGGCACGGTCATTGGGCGCGAGGAAACGCAGGTCACCGCTGCTGTCGAGCGACACCAGGCCGAATGCCCGGCGGCTGTATGCAACGGCAGGTCCTTGCTGTTGCAAGATCGCACCCTGCGTACCGAACGACAGTCCGTTGCCCACATCCAGCAGATTCGCCGAGGCATTGAACGTGGCCTGCGACAATCGGTTCGTGGGATTGAGGGTCACCCGTGGCCGCGTCATGGTGGGCGCTTCAAAGTAAGTACCGACACCGGACAGGCGCAGGTACGGCGCGCGCAAATCGATACGTGCCGCATCAGTGGAATTTTCTGCCAGCGAGAGCGCCCCGGCATACAGATTGAGGCTCTGATTCATGTGCAAATTGACGTCACCGTCAAACGACAGCAAGCCGTTGCTCAGCAGACTCAGGTTGTCGAAACCGCCGGCCATCAACTCATCCGCACTCAGGCGCGTCTGCCCGTAGCGCAAACTATCGTCGCCATTGCCCGGCCGCAGGTTGGCGGACAGCTTCTGGTCCCCAGAGCCTTGGCCGATAATGATTTCCCTCGGCGCGCGCACCGCATTGCCTGCCGAATCCAAGTACAACGGGACCTCAAGCGCCAGCTCCAGACGCCCACCGGCAGCGCCGACACCTCCGGCCGCCGCACGCAAGCTGCCCTCCATGAACAAGCCGTTGTAGGAGCTCAGGCTGATGCGCCCGCCATCGGTTGCAACGCGGGTCGGCCCCTGATCGGCGATATCGAGAACAGCTTCGGTGCCGGACGCATCGATTCGAGCCCCTTGACGAACGATGACATAGGCATCGGCCGCTGTGGCCGTCGCCAGTTTCGGGTCAATTTCGCCACCAATGATGATGCTGCCGCCCTTGCCGACCTGACCGTACGTGCGCCCCAGAACATCAATGGCCGTATTGGCGCGTCCGGCGACATCCAGTACGGCCTGCTCGCCGATCCAGATCGAACGGTTGTGCGCAGTCGAATCCGCCACTTGATTGGAGGTGCCCGGGTTGATCGCGCCAAACTGTTGCTGACGAATATCAATCGTCCCGCCCCAGGCATTCAGTTCACCTTCGACCGTTATCTGCCCTGCCCCTCGCAGCTTGATGCTCTGCCCCGGATCGACACTGACGCGCGAACCGCGGCCCAGGGTCAACGGGCTGTTGGCGGCATCAATCAAGCCGATCAGGCTGGCGCCGCCCTGCAGCGTCAGGCTGGCGCCGGCGCGCTGGGTCAGCAGGCCCTTGGTCGGATTTTCCTGGAACAGCGTCGGCGTCCACAACTCAAGCGCCGTTTGCGGATCGACACCACTGACCTGATTCGGCGCGGCATCACCGAATCGGAACACCGGCAGGGTGACGTCAATCGCGGTGTCTTCGGCAACATCCAGCCCGCTCAGGCCGATCAGGTTGTAGGCGGAAAACCCCTTGCTGAACAGATCGCCGGACAGTTGCAGGGTGTTGTCGGTCAATGCCTGGTCGGTCTGGCCAACGAGGATCTTGTTGGCCTGCACCGTCAGCGTGCCGCCGCCCGTAACGCCGTAGCCACGCAACTCACCCGCAAGGTCGAGATGGGTTTTACCGGGCGCCGAAATCGCACTGGATTCCAGCGTCAAGTCGCCGCCCTTGCCACCCCGGGTCTTGCCGTTGGCCAGCACAGCGCCGCCGGAGGACACATCGAGCAGACTGCCCGCGCCGATATCGATATCGCCACTGCTGCGGACCGATACCAGGCCGCCATTCAAGTACGCGAGGTTCGCGCCATCGTCCGGGTTTGTGCGCAAATTGCTCCACACGCCACGCGTATCGAGTCGTACACCGTCGGCCACATTGACCTGCGTCGCCTTGTCGGCCTTGGCCGTGAGCCGAGTGTCGGCGATATCGCTGGAGAGGAATTGATTGAGCACGTTGCCCAGGCGCAGGCTACCGCCACGCGCAGTCAGGTCAGCGCCGATCTGCACATCCGGGGCATACAGGGTGATGTCGCCACCGTTATCGACCGTCAGTGCGCCGTCGACGACGACCTGATCCTTAGCCGCCACTTTGAGCGCACCGAGGCGCAAGCCATTGAGTTGATCGTTATCGAGAAACAACTTGCCCTTGCGTGCATCGGACACCGCCCCGGCCAGGTCCAGATCACTGCCGGCAAGCGGACGTTCGCTGCCCATTTGAACCTGGTCCAGCGTCGGATTGAGCGTATACAACAAGCCACTCGCCGCCGCGACGTAGGTCGGGTCGTAACTGCCGACGATCAATTGCGCTCGCCGCGCCAGTGCTGTCTGACTTTGTTCATAGCCGTCGAGCACCGGTTTCGGCGCCTGATTCTGCCGTTCGCCCTGATACACCTCGCCGATCATTTGCCCGTCGAGTACCGCATTGGCAGTGGCGATCACCAGTTGCCCGGCGTCGCGGCCGACGGTGTAACCCGACTCGAACCGTGAGCGCGGCGCGATCAGCGGGTTGTAGAAGTAACTGGTCTGGCCCCAGCGTTCGCTGCTGTCCTCATAGCCTTTGTACAACCCGGTGTAGAGCAGATCGCCCGGCGCGCGCGAGACTTCGTAAAGTTTGCCATCGGCCCCCCGCAGCCAGCTCTGACGAATCTGGCCGCTCTGCACATCCAGCGTGCCGCCAGACAGATTGATCAGCGACCCCTTCTCGGTGACCACGTCGTTACCGGCGAAACTCACCGTACCGCCCTGGGCCATCCATTCGCCGATGCTGTGGCCTTGGGTGCCGAGGTAGCCGCCCACTTCGAGCAAGCCACCCGCCGTGTACCAGCGATCCGTGGCATAGCCGTTGGTGCCGGCCGGCACGTAGACCAATTCGCGGACATCGACCCAGACGTCGTTGCTGTTGAGCGCGCCCTTCTCGCGGTTGATCGACGCGTCGCGCTGTTCGTTGCCCTGCACGTTGATCTTGATGTTGTTGTTTTCCATCGCGACCTTGACGCCGAGGGCGCCGGACACATCGATCATCGCGCCATCACGGACCACACTGCGTCGTTGCGCACTGACCGCGACCTGGCCGCCGGTCGCCAAGGTAATCGAGCCGTTCTGGAACTCGACGCTGCCGCCGCTCTGGATCTCGATGCGCGATTGATCGCCACGGATGCGGTTGTTGGCGTTGACGCCGGTCAGCGCGGCGTCGCGTTGACTGTCGAGCGCCGTGAGGTCGCTGCTGTCGAGCATGATTGCCGTGGCGCTGCCCTGCCCCAGCGTGACGCTGCCGGTGCTGTCAGTGCTCGGGTTGAGCAAATGAATCGTGCCGCGCGTGGACACCGAAGTGCTGGCGAGCAAAACACCGTTCTGCACCACTTCATGACCGGCCAGGGTGATGTCGCCGGTGGCGGACTGAATCAGCCCGTTGTTGGTGACTTTGCCGGCAACGGCCCCGGCCTTGAAGCCCGGCGTGACCTCACTGCCAAACGTCGTCGAAAAGGTATTACCCTCAGTGCCCGAGCCTTTGCGAATGTAAAAGCGATCACCAGCAGCCAACACCGCCTGCCCTTTGGCGGTACTGATGCTGCCGTCGTTCTGCACTTCGTTGCCCAGCAGTAACGCATAGCCACCGGCATCGGTGGACACCGCCGGTTTGTGCGTCTCGATGGACGCGCCGCGCTCCACCAACACCTTGCCAGCCGCGTCGGTGAACGTCGGCTGAGTGCCGGTGCTGTCGAAATACAGCCCACGGTCGCGGAACTGGATATCGGTGATATTGGCCGCCGCCGCCACCAGGTTGCGCACGTTGACCTGGCTGCTGCCGCTGAAAACGATGCCGTTGCGGTTGACCAGCATCACCGTGCCAGCGCCCTTGATCTGCCCCTGAATCTGACTGGCCCGTGCACTCGGGTCGTTGACCCGGTTGAGCACCGCCCAGTTCGCTTGCTGAGCGAATTCGACCGTGGTGTTGCGCCCGACGTTGAAGGTTTCCCAGTTGAGGATCGCCTTGTCGGCGGTCTGCTCGATCTTCACCGTGGTCTTGCCATCGGCCTGAGTCTGTTGCGGGCCCTTGGCGTTCTGCCAACCCTGGGCGAGGCTGTTATCGACTTTCAAACCGCCCTCACCCAGACCGTCCGGCACAAACTGCACCGTGCCCAAGGCGGCAGCACGCCCGGCCGCCTGCGCCGCTTGTTGTGCGGCAATCGCGGCAACGGTGTTGTTCAAGGTCTGGATCGAACGCTGCAATTGCTGATTGGCTTTTTGTTGTTGAGCCAGCGGTGGCGTCATGCCCGGCAAACCGCCCATGCTCGGCCGTGCCGCCGCGGCTTGCTGCGCTGCGCCCTTGGCAGCAAACCAGCTCGAACTGAACGCCGTCTGCGCCTGCGCACTGCCCGCCACCAGACACAACGCCACGGCGTGCGCCAACGGCTTGAGCAGCCACAGCGTCGGCTCCACAGCTTCACGCCTGGAGGACAGAACACGGGTACGACGACGGGATGGGCGAGCGAGCATCACTACGAGATCCTTTTTTGATTGCCACACTTGGGTGGCCAAAGCTGCCGCAGGCCTGCAAAAACCTGCTGTTACGACATAGGCCGTTGGCGAGGGCCGCGACCGAACGGATGTCACACAAACTTCATGTTCGAGGAGTAGTCGGGCAAAAAAAATGACGGCAACCCGAAGGTTGCCGTCATTTGTGTTACGGCAGTCTGAGCTTAAGGACGACCGATAGCGTTGCAGACGCTGGCGTTGTTGATGTCCAGGTTGTTGCCCGACGAGTTGGTGATGAAGTTGGCGGTTACAGCGGTTTTCCAGGCGGTAGGCACAGCGACGAATTTGTGAGCCTGAGTCGCGGCGTTATTGCCCGGGTTGCTGTAGTGGGTGGTCAGGAACGCTTTAACGTCAGCGGCCACGGCTGCATCCTTGTAGCACTGGCCGAAGATGAAGTTGGTGTAAGCAGCCAGTTTGTAACCGGAAGTCGGGTTAGGCACCACTGGCGACCAGTTGGCAGGGTTTGCGGCCTGGGCTGCAGTCGAAGGCGCGGACGCCGACAATAGTGCCAGCGTGACGTTGGCCGACGTTGGCTGAACGCCGTTTACGCGAGCAACGACAGCGTTGCTGGTAGCGTCGACACCGTCCGGACCGACATAACCGATGGAGCCATCAACCGCGTTAACGGCAGTGGCAACATCAGAAGTGTTGGCAACGCCGACCCAGCCAGTAGGCAGAGCGCCGCCACCGACGCGAGCGGCAGTGAAGGTCGAGTTGGTCACGAACTGACTCGAGCAAACCGAGTTCAGGTGACGGGTGAGGATTTCCGTAGTACCGCTGGAAACGTTGCGATAAACCACGCGGATCGGGGTGGTGTCAGCCGTGCCCAGCAGAGCGCCCCAAGTGGTTTTAGCGCCGGAGAAAGCATCGCACAGCTGAGCGCTGGTCAGGTTCAGAGCAGTCTGGCCGGCCTTTTTGTACGGGATGGCAACCGAAGTGGCCACCGAAGGCAGTTGGATCAGCGGGCCGTACGAACCACCGAATTCGGTGGTGTAGGTGCTGAGTTCCGAAGCGCTGAGGATCGAGTCGCTACCGGCGAAGTGCACGGTGCCGGTAGTGCCGAAGCCCGCCGGGTTGTTCTTCAGGAAAGCAGTCTTGCCACCGCCGCTACCGATGGCGGCGTAGCTGAAGTTGGCTGGCAGGATGCTGTCGGCAGAACCTTTGTACAGAGACGCTGGCAGGGTTGCACCACCACCGGTAACGGCCATGGCTTGAGCGGAAGCCAGAGCGGCGACGGTCAGAGAGGCGGCGATCAGAGTGCGCTTGAACATGAAGAATCTCCTTTTCAACTGGTTTGTGAACACAGGCTTTCGGGGTTGCTTGCATGACACTGGGAAGACTCACCGGGCCCTCGCTGGCGTTGGCCGTGGTGAAGTCGCACTGAGAAATTCGCAGGTTCCGGTGACAGATAAAGGAAAAAACCTCGGGAGCTGCGAGGTGTTTCTGAAGGGATTTTCTCGGGTGTTTGCGCTGGCCGGCGGCGCGTCTGGATTGGGGGTTTGGCGGAATCGGGCTGGAGCCGTTGGCGGGTGGTTGCAAATGACAGAAAGGAGAACCCGAGGATGGTTCTTTTGAGGGTCGGGTGATGCTGAAGCCCTGGAAAAAATCTGGATTATTTATTGCCCTGACTGGCCCCTTCGCGAGCAGGCTCACTCCTACATTTGAAATGCGTACCCCTGTAGGAGTGAGCCTGCTCGCGATGAGGCCCTGTGCAACAACACCACTACTGGACCAGTTGATTGATCTCGATGATCGGCAACAACACCGCCATCACAATCACCAACACCACCCCGCCCATGACCACAATCATCAGCGGCTCCAGCAATGCAGTCATGCCCATTGCCCGCCGCTCGATATCGCGCGACAGGGTTTGCGCCGCGCGCTCAAGCATGGGTGGTAGTGACCCGGTTTTCTCGCCGCTGGCGATCAGGTGAATCAACACCGGCGGGAAGACGTTCTCCACCCGCAACGCAGCGGCCAGATTGACCCCTTCGCGCACCTTGGCCGTAGCATCGCTGACGCTCAGGCTCAGGCGATCGTTGGACAGCGTCTGCCGTGCCGCCTCCAGTGCGCGCAACAACGGCACCCCGGCGCCGCCGAGAATCGCCAGCGTCGAGGCGAAACGCGCGGTATTCAGACCGAGGATAAACCGCCCGAATAACGGCAGTTTCAGCACCCGATGATGCCAACTCAAGCGTGCCGCTGGATTGCGCAGATACAGGCGCCAGCTCCAGAACGCGCCTGCGATGATCGCCGCACACAACCAGCCCCACGCCCTTATGAAATCACTGGCGTTTAGCATCGCCAAGGTCAGCCCCGGCAAATCCTGCCGCGCCTGGGAAAACGCACTGACCACCTGCGGCACCACGTAACTGAGCAAGAAAATCACGATGCCGATCGACACCAGCCCGACCACGCCCGGATAGATAAACGCGGTGAGAATCTTGCCGCGCAGGTTGTTGCGCTCCTCGATGTAATCCGCGAGCCGCTCCATGACTTGCGCCAGATCGCCGGACTCTTCCCCGGCCGCGATCAGTGCGCGGTAGATCTCGGGAAAGTCCCGTGGCCGCGCCGCCAGTGATTCCGCCAGACGCATGCCGCTGCGCACATCGGCGCGCACAGCGCTGAGGGTGTGGGCGATGTGCTTTTTCTCGGCCTGCTCGACCGTGGCGCTGAGCGCCGCTTCCAACGGCAGACTCGCACCGAGCAGGCTCGCGAGTTGGCGTGTCGCCCAGGCCAGATCGTTGTCCGAGAGTTTGGCGCTGAACAATCCGCCGCCGTGTTGGGCGACATTGCTCTCCTTGTGCACCGACAATGCGGTCAACCCGCGCCCGCGTAATGTTGTGAAAGCGGCGCTCTGGCTGTCCGCCTCAAGGTGCCCGGATTCGATCTTGCCAGTGGCATCAGCAGCTTCAAAACGATAGCGATTCATCAGGCGTCCCGTGTCACACGAAGGATTTCTTCAGGGGCGGTGGCGCCGCTGCGGATCCAGCGCTCACCGTCCTCGCGCAGGCTGAACATCCCGGCTTTCGCGGCGGATGCGCGCAAGGCCTGCTCCCCTGCCCCTTGGTGAATCAGGGTGCGGATGTCGTCGTCGATGCAGAACAATTCGTGGATACCGGTGCGACCGCTGTAGCCGGTTTGGTTACACGCCGCGCAACCGACCGGGCGCCAGGTGCCGGGGGTTGCCGGGTCTTGCTGTTTGCATTGATTGCACAGGCGGCGCACCAGCCGCTGCGCCAGTACGCCGAGCATCGATGAGGCCAGCAGGAACGGCTCGACACCCATGTCGATCAGGCGGTTGACCGCTGACACGGCGTCGTTGGTGTGCAAGGTCGCCAACACCAGGTGACCGGTCAGCGAGGCTTGCACAGCGATTTGTGCGGTTTCGAGGTCGCGGATCTCGCCGATCATGATGATGTCCGGGTCTTGGCGCAGAATTGCCCGCAGTGCGAGGGCGAAGGTCATGTCGATCTTGGCGTTGACCTGAATCTGGCTGATGCCTGGCAGGTCGTATTCAACGGGATCTTCAACGGTGAGGATGTTGCTGGTACTCGCATCGAGCCGCGCCAGTGCCGCGTAGAGACTGGTGGTCTTGCCGCTACCAGTGGGACCGGTGACCAGGACGATGCCGTGGGGCTGGCGGATCAGGTGATCGAGTTTGGCCAGCACTTGCGCGTCCATGCCCAGGGTTTCCAGGTGCAGGCGTCCGGCCTGTTTGTCGAGCAGGCGCATCACCACGCGTTCGCCATGGCCTGTCGGTACGGTGGACACGCGTATGTCGATCGGCCGACCGGCCACGCGCAGAGCGATGCGACCGTCCTGCGGCAGGCGTTTTTCGGCGATGTCGAGTTGCGCCATGATCTTGATCCGCGAGACCAGCGCGCCGTGCAGAGCCTTGCGCGGCGAGACCACGTCACGCAGGGTTCCGTCGACGCGATAGCGCACCACCGAATGGGTTTCGAAGGGTTCGATGTGGATGTCGCTGGCCTCATCACGCGCGGCTTGCGTGAGCAGTGCGTTGATCATGCGGATCACCGGCGCGCCGTCCTGGGTGTCGAGCAGGTCGGTGATTTCCGGCATGTCCTGCATCAGCCGATCGAGATCGACCTCGTTTTCCGCCGCGCCGACCACCGCCGCTGCGCTGCCTGTGTCGGCGTAAGCGGCCGCGAGCAAACCGTCGAGTTCGTCATCACGCACCCGCTCCAGCCGCGCCGCACCGAACTGACGGCGCACTTCACTGATCGACCAACCCGGCGTCGACGGACACACCGTCAACACCCCATCACACAACAAAACCCGCTGCGCCTTGGCCCAGGCATAGGGCAAAACACTCATCTAAAACCCTCCCGATCCCCTGTAGGAGCTGCCGCAGGCTGCGATCTTCTGATCTGTGCCCGGTTGAGTCCGTCGAAGAGCAAAGTCAAAAGATCGCAGCCTTCGGCAGCTCCTACAGGTCCGGAATCTGTGGCGAGGGGGCTTGCCCCCGCTGGGCTGCGCAGCGGCCCCAAAATCCGCAATCCAGTTTCGTCAGGCATACCGGGTACACCGCACTTGCGGGTGCTTCGCCCCCGAACGGGGGCAAGCCCCCTCGCCACAGTTGGCATTCCACTCATGGTGGTAGGCGTCATTGAATCGGCACCATCTTCGACTGCAAACCAACCCCGATCCCCTGTAGGAGCTGCCGCAGGCTGCGATCTTTTGATCTGTGCCCGGTTGAGTTCGCCGAAGAGCAAAGTCAAAAGATCGCAGCCTTCGGCAGCTCCTACAGGTCCGGAATCTGTGGCGAGGGGGCTTGACCCCGCTGGGCTGCGCAGCAGCCCCAAAATCCGCAATCCAGTTCCCACAGACATACCGGGTACACCGTGCTTGCGGGGGCTTCGTCCCCGAACGGGGGCAAGCCCCCTCGCCACAGTTGGCATTCCACTCATGGATGTGGGGGTCATTGGATGGGTACTGCTTTGATGGTGGCGCGGGGGCCGGTGGTGGGTAATGCCGCTGGTACACCCTGCGCGGCCGTTGGCAATTGCGGCGCTTGCATGTCCGGCATTGCCCAGCTGCGTTCCGGCTGCAAACCGCTTTGGGCGCGGCGCATGAAGTCGTAGCGGTTCAGAGTGATGCTGCGCCCCGCTTCGCTGTCGCGAATGATGTACGGGCGCAAGAACACCATCAGGTTGGTCTTGGTGATCGCCCGGCGCTCGTTGCGAAACAATGCGCCGATTCCCGGAATGCTGCTCAGCCATGGCACCGCATCATTACTCTGGCTGTAGCCGTCCTGGAGCAAACCGCCAAGCACCATGATCTGCCCGTCATCAAGCAGAATGCTGGTATCGATCGCGCGTTTATTGGTAACGATGCCCGCCGACGCCGCACTGTTCGAAGCGCGCTCGTCAATGCTGCTGACCTCCTGATAGATATCGAGCTTCACCGTACCGCCCTCGGATATCTGCGGACGCACGTTGAGCTTCAGCCCCACCTCTTCACGAGTCACCGTCTGGAACGGGTTATTACTCGTACCCCCGCCGCCAGTCACGTAGCTACCGCTGACAAACGGAATGGTCTGGCCGACAAAAATGCTCGCCGCTTCGTTGTCGAGGGTCAGCAGATTCGGCGTCGACAACACGTTGGTGCCGCCCTTGCTCTTCAACGCCCGCGCCAGCACTTTCAAATCAAGAATCTTGCCGATCCCGGGGATATCGACGGTGCCGTTGACGTAACCCAGATTCAGCCCCTGGGGCAACACATCAATGCTGGTCTTGCCGTTGAGATTGATCCCCGAGCCACCCAGATTCGCCCCACCGATCACGCCATTGCCGCCGAGATTGCCAGTCTGCCACTGCACGCCAAACTCACTGGCATCGTCCTCGCCGACCTCGACGATCAAGCTCTCAATCACCACCTGCGCACGGCGTTGATCAAGCAAATCAATCACCTCACGGAGATTGCGATACACCGGCTCCGGCGCGGAAATCAGCAACGTGTTGGTAGTCGCATCCGCCTGAATCGTCACCCCGCCAGCACTGAACGCAACGTTCTGCTCACTGTTCTGCGCGCCGCCACTGCCGCTGCCGGTCGAACCGCTACTGCCCTGCGCATAACTGCCGCCCGTGCTGCCGCTGTTGGTCGTGGATGTCGTGCCGCTGCTGGTCTGGCTGCCAGTCTGGCCGCTCTGCCCATTGGAATTGCTGTTGCTGCCCATCGCACTCAGCACCGATCGCGCACTGTCGCTGCTGCCGCTATCGCTCTCACCCGTGAGCAACCCACGCAACGCCTGCGCCAGTTTCGCCGCCTGCGCGTTGCGCAAATACACCACATGCAGATTGCTCGGATTGCTCTGCGCATTGTCGAGTTTGTAGATCAGGTTGCGCGCCAGCTCCGTGCGCTCCGGGCTGCCAGAGCGAATGATGATGGTGTTGGAACGCGGATCACCAATCACCGCGATTTTCTGCGTCGGATCATTGCCCGGCGCATCGAGCAACTCGGCGACCATTGGCGCGATATCGGCGGCGATGCCGTTCTGGATCTGCACCACATCGGTGTCGATTGCACTCTGGGTATCGATGCCGGCGATCAACTGCGCCACACGGTTGAGGTTCTCGGCGTAGTCGGTGACGACGATGGTGTTGTTGCCCGGATAGGCGTTGATCGGATTGTTCGGCGAAACGATCGGGCGCAGCACCGGAATCAGGTTCACCGCGTTCTCGTATTGCAAACGAAAGGTGCGCGTGAGCATGCCGTTGCCGGCGGGTTTGCCGGGACTGTAGACCGGCCCGCCAAGCAACTTCGCATCAGCCTCCGGCACCACATGCGCGACACCGCCGACATCGACCACACTGAAACCCTGCATGCGCAACGACGCCAGCAACATGTCGTAGGCTTGGTTCGCCGGAATTTGACCTTCCGACACCAGCGTCAAAGTGCCCTTGACCCGTGGATCGACCAGAAACTGCTGACCACTGGAACGCGACAACGAGCGCACCACCGCCTGAATATCGGCATCGACAAAATTCAGCGTCACCGGCTGATTGCCCAACGGATTGCTCGCCACCGGACTGCTCGGCGCAACGGCGCCGGTGCGCGCGGTTTTACTGATGTTGTGCAGTTGCTTGGGCACCGGCCGCGCCTGGGCCTGCGCCCGCTCGCGATCAGCCACCGCATCGCCGCTGCGCTGGGTGTTGGCCAAAGGTCGACCGAGTTCGCTGTCGACCAGCAACGGCGCTTGGTGTTGTGGCGCGTTGGTGTTGCTGCACGCGCTCAGCGCCATCAGCAACATCGGCAATGCCAGACGTGCCGGTTTGGATCCTGACCCCTTCATGAAGCTTCCTTAGCGCCCAGCGCCTGATCCATGCGAACGGTGCCCGACAAAGTGCCGGCAGTGACTTCGGTCGAAGCGTTGTCGGCGCGTTGCAACCGGGCCTCGACCACTTGCAGAGAAAGTTGCGACGGTTGGCTCAACAGCCAGTCGAGCAGCGCATCGGCCGGCGCGGCGTCGAAACTCAACTGCCATGCGCCGCCATCCGCAGCCTGTAATTGGTAATGCCCGCCGAGGCCGCTGGCCTGCAACGTTTGTTCGAGTGACGCGCCGACGCCTTGCCCGTCCGGCCGTACAACCACGTCACGCAGCAGCACTTCCAGCGCTTCGGTCTGCGCCCGCAACTTGGGCGATTCAGCCTGCCAATAAGCGATTTTTTTCAGTGGTGGCTGGATCAAAGCAACCCAGACCAGCAGGCTCAACAGCGCGATCGCCATCACGGCGATCATGCGTTTCTCGCGCAGCGCCAAGGGCTGCCAGCGCGCCTGCAACTGAGCGTTGAAGCGCTGCCACCGGGCGCGATAAACCGCCAGCGATGCCTTATTCATCTTCTGCTCCGCTGCTGTCATCGTTTTCGGTTGCGCTGGTTTCGCCGGACGGCCGCAAGGTCCAGCCGTCGTCATCGGCGGTAACGCTGATGCCGGCCTGGGCCAGCGCGCTTTGCCATTCCTTGTCGCTGCCCATGCGCCGGGCTTCGCTGAGCAGGCGCAACTGCAAGGTGTCGTCGACAAACGACAATTGCTCAACGCTGCCGGCCATGGACGGCATGCCGCTGCCAGCCTGCAACACCAGGCGATTGAAGGTCTGCGCCGGATCATCCGCCGCACCTTTTTGCCGCGCGGCCAATTGCTGGCGGGCCTGTTGCAGCGGATTGAGGATCACCGGCAACTCGGGAAAAGCCTGTTTTACCCGCAGGTTCATTTGCGTTTTCAGCTGCTGGCCCTGACTGGCTTCGCGAGCGGCATACAGGTTCAAACCAATCACCCACACCGCCACGGCCAACACGCAAAGACCGATCGCCCGTCCCCAACCGCGATGCTCGCCGCGCGGCTGTTGAACCGCGCCGTGCAAACCCCAGCCCGGCAATGGCCCGGTCCAGCGCTGGGCATCGGCCATCGGCACTTCCTCGGTTGACGGCGCTTGATCACCGATCCAGTGCAACGTAGTCCCCGGCTGCCACAGAACGCTATCGACACCGTCCTCGAACAGCGGCTGAACCCGCGCGGTCTGCACACTTTCGCGCAGCAACAGATGATCGTCCTGCA
Organism: Pseudomonas helmanticensis; assembly: GCF_900182985.1. NCBI lineage: Bacteria > Pseudomonadati > Pseudomonadota > Gammaproteobacteria > Pseudomonadales > Pseudomonadaceae > Pseudomonas > Pseudomonas helmanticensis. The sequence continues at coordinate 1,597,705 of NZ_FXUY01000001.1, forward strand.
CGCAGGCAACCGTCCCCGGCAACACCGGCAAACCATACGGCGCCGGATACAGACCGCGCAGGTTCTGCGCGCTGTGCTTGAGCATCTGCCCGAGCAGTTGCAAGCGCTCACGCGGCGCCCAGGCAATCTGCACCTGCCCCGCTTCGTCACGCGGACCGTGGGCGATATGCATCGCGTTGCTGTCGCCAAGCATCAACGCCTGCGCAGCACATTGCACGGCGGCGGCGATCTTGTTGGCCGGTAATGGCGGCAAATCGATGCTCGCCAACAGACTGTCCAGCGGATGCAGAAAACACACCAGCGGCGGCAATTTCGGCGTCTGCGCCAATTGGCTGAGGCTGAGCCGATCCTCGCGACTAACCTGCCCTTGGCGGTCCAGCCAGGCGCAACGCAGTTCACTGTGCAGATCGAGTTCGGCCAATGGCGGCAGCGCAATTCTGAGCTGGCTCATACGCCCACCCGCGACCAGATCACTTGCGGCAACCGATCTTGACTGCGATGCAGCAAGGCCTCCAGACTGACCCGGCGCTGATCGCGCCGCGCTTCGCCACGCAGGCGAAACCAGTCGCTGGTGATGCCGACTTTGACGCTGGTGATTTCCAGTTGCGGCATGCGCAAGCGGTTGACGAAATCACCGCGATTGATAAACCAGCGACCGGCATCGCGCTCATTGATCATGGCCTGCGCGCGCTCCAGCGAGAGCCCCGGCACATAAGCGGCCAACACCGGCGCGGTGGCCGTGTTGCCATTGAGCCAAGTGGTTGCCGGAATCACCGTCAGGTACGGCGCGAGTTTGCCGATGACCGCGTCATTCACACCGTCGACGCTGCGCAAATCATCGAGGCTGCGCAACATCGGTAGCGTCGGATTCTGCGGCTTGCGCGAAGCATTCGGCGACGTCGCCCGACCGCTGTCGAACCCGGGTTTACTGCTCTCGGCAATCTGCGGATTCGACAATCGCGGATAAGAGGCGATGACCCGCTGGCTGATGCGCTGACTCAATCCGGCGTTGACCCCGATCAACTCGCACAAGCGCTGAAACGTCTGCACCTGCGCCTCATCGACCCGCTCGTTGGCGACCAGATTGCGCAGGTTGAACTTACCCTGCTCATCCTCCAGCCGCCCTTCAAAACCCTGCGCGTTCAAGCGCTGCGCCCACGGCTGATCGAGACGCGTCAACGGATCACGCTGGCGCGCGTCCCACAATAATTGCCGGCTGATTTCCAACCCGCCCTGCACCACCCAACGCCCCTGCACGCGCTGCTGATCGGCCTCAAGACTGCGCGTCGAAATGCTCTGGCGCGTAAGCATGCCAGCGGCAATCACCGCCACCACAGCGGCGATGAGCAACGCGCTGATAATCGCCATGCCTTGTTCCTTCGCCCGGTGCGGCGAACGGCTGTTCATGGCCGGCCTTACAACTGCCAGGAACCGATATCGGCATTCACGCCGTCGCCGTCAGGCTGACCATCGGCACCGAGACTGAAGATGTCGATCTCGCCGTTGGCACCCGGATTGAGATATTGATAAGGACGGCCCCACGGATCGTTCGGCAAACGCTCCAGATACGAACGCCAGTTACTGTTCTTCGCATCCGCCGGACGCTCGACCAACACTTTCAAACCCTGATTCATCGACGGATAAGTACCGTGATCGAGGCGATACAACTTCAACGCCTGCATCAACCCACCAATGTCCTGCTTCGCCGCCGTCGCCCGCGCCTGATCCGGGCGGTCGAGCACCTTCGGCACCACCATCGCCGCCAAAATCCCCAGAATCACCACGACCACCATGATCTCGATCAGGGTAAAACCCCGTTGACCCCGGGGCTTGCGCGGCAATGGTTGAAGCGGTGTGCACGGTGCGATATCCATCTCGACATTCCCTGGCTAGATTCGATTCGACGCGCAGTGTTGCAAGAAGATATGTCAGGGATGTTGAAAATCCTCGGGAGTTTTCGTCGTCAAGCCGTCAAGCACGCGGGTTAGCGTCGGGGGCTGTGCTTTGGCTTTGGGCCACTTATGCGTGCGCGTTCCCGAGAAGCAGGTTTCACCCTGATTGAAGTGCTGGTGGCGCTGGCGATTATTGCCGTGGCCATGTCGGCGGCCGTGCGCGTGGCGGGGTTGATGACGCAGAGCAGCGGGGTTTTAAGGGATCGGTCGGTGGCGATGATTGCGGCGCAGAGTCGGATGGCGGAGTTGCGGTTGGAAGGCAAACTACCGTTAGGAATGAAAGCTATCGATTGCGACCAAGGCCGACTATCGCTGCGCTGCGAACAGCAAATCGGCCCAGCCGAAAATGGCCGCCTACTCAAAATCGCCATCCAGGTATTCGACCGCAACCAAGACGCCCCGCCACTGGCCAAACTAGAAACCCTGCTAACCCGCCCCCTGTAGGAGCTGCCGAAGGCTCGGGCCGCGATCGGACGATCTTTTGATTTTGTTTTTTGAAGGGCAGGGTCAAAAGATCGTCCGATCGCGGCCCGAGCCTTCGGCAGCTCCTACAGGTCTCAAACCCCTGCTGGCGATAGCGGTGTGCCAGACAGCAAACACGTCCCACATGTCATCGCCTATCTCTTAAAAAGGCCAGAAGCCATCATTGCCTGACAATGGTATCTTCCTCTCCTTTTTCAAACTTCTGACAGATCATGAATAGCGCCAAAACCTCAATCCGGGCCATTGCTCCCGCACCAGGCATCCCTGAATCAATGGATACCTGACATGCCCAACACATCGCAGAACGCGAGATTAAACAGATTGCTGGTTGACAGCGAAGCCAGTCTTGCCACGGCTGAATCCAATGCCGACCTATTGAAGACGATCCAAGCGTTCGTCTCGTACAACGGCCCGCTCAAATTCAACTACACACGCGCATGGTGGTTTTTCGGCACCGGCCTGTTATTGATTGCGGGCACTGTCGCCCTTTGTTGGTTTGCGAACACCTACACCGTCGCGGTTTTTTTCTACCAGCTGGAAATTGATCCCGTCATGTTCGGCATGGCCATTGGTTTTCTTGGCCTCGTGATTGTCGTTGGCAGTTTGATACGGATGAAATCCCAATCTAATCGCCTGCCTTCACTCAGCAACAAAATTGCTCGACTGTCCTCCTACTTCCACAACGGATTGACCGGACTGGAAGAAGACAAGCGCGTGACCCTGAACAAGCTGGACGCGCAGTTTGGCGATTACAAACGGGGCAATTACAGCCGTGAGGTGGTCACGTCAATTCGGGGGGTATTTACCGGCACGCTGCGCAAGCTCCCTTATACGTACCACCAACTGCACTACGTCAACAGACGGACGGTGCACACCACGGTGACCGATAAAGACGGAAAAACCAAAACGGTAACTCGCGTGGTTTATGACCACTACGACCGCTACAGTCTGGTCATCGACTTTCCATGGGTTGCCGGCATATCGGTCAGATCTGATGATCACAAACAGAACGACTATCCGAGCCCCATGGACACAGCATCTCCGGATTTTAATAAAGCGTTCTGTTTGACGGGTAGCAGCGAGATTATCTGTGCGAAGTTCATCAAACCTTCGACAGTGCTGCACTTGCTGAAGGTATTCAACGTACTTCAGGTTCCGAACCTGGAGTTCGCCGACAGTGGCAAGCTCTGCCTCAGCTTCGCCAGCAGCGACCTGCTCACGTACGGTACTCAATATTCGCTGTCTTCACCCAACGAGTTCTACGCAGAAGTAGATGCGGGTGTTGAACTGCCGCGCTTGATGTCTGCGCTCCAATGGAGCCATGCCCTCAGTGAACTGCACGATGACAACTTTAGCGCCTCACCTCAAAAAAACCTCCAGGAGAAGTAAGCCATGGACATTATCCTCATCCTCTGCGCTGTGACTGCTGTCGTCATAATCATCGCGGGCATCAGCATCTACAACGGCATTATTGGCGGACACAACCGAGTACAACGTGCCTGGTCGGACGTCCTCGTTTACGAACGCCAGAAGTCCAAAGTGCTCGATCAGCTGCAAAAGGTACTCGCCGACTTCATGGTCTTTGAGACCAGCCTCCTCGAAAAAATCACCGGCCTTCGCAGCGCGGTCCACGCCCTTCCTGCCGGAGCGGACGGCAATGCCCTCGGAAAAGTTGAACTCGCCTCGAAGGAACTGATGGGTGGCCTGCGCGTCGCTTTTGAAGCTTACCCTGACCTGAAAGCATCCGAAGCCGCGAACAACATGATGCGTGAAATCGCCGAACAACAAGAAAACGTCGGCGCGGCCATCACCATCTACAACCGCAACGTCGAACTGTTCAACAACTCCATCGAAATGTTCCCAGGCTCGGTGGTCAACGGCCTGTTCAACCAGAAAGCGCCGGTAATACCGTTCTCCGATATCGAAGCCTCGCAAGGTTTCTCTTACACGCCGAATTTCTAACCTGCGTGATCCGTCGCACCCATCACCCTTGCGGGTGATGGTCGACCCCTCCCTCTTAAAATAAATCCGCCACTGACTCTCCCGGGCGAACCAACCTTACGCCGAGCACCCAGAATCTTTGTCGAGCCTCAAAACCGGCTGGAGGAACTGTCAATTGAAGGCTTCAACCCTCGTACTTGTCGCACTTTATTGCACGGGAATCGGCGCAGCGTTTGCCAATGGCTCACAGGCGCCAAACGACAAGAGCGGGCCAGCAGGCATCGTCGTCGGTGAGCGTTTGGTTGCCGCCAAGTCCAGGCTAGTCAAACAAGGCTGGAAGCCAACGCCGATGCATACCACCGACGGCTATGAATACAGCGGCGCGGAGAAAGAGCTGGCTGCACGCAAGTTCATCGAACTGGATACCTGCTCGTTTGATAGCTCGCGCTGCATCTTGTACTACTCGAAGAAAGGCACGTGCCTACGCGTCGATACCATCGGAGAGCAGTTCAATGACATGACGGTGACGCGATGGACCCGCGAATGTCCTGAAGCGCCTCAATAACCACACGAAAACGGCGCAGGACAGTAGCTCACCAGCCCCCACAGGTTTCAGCGCCGAACACGATTCCCGTGACCAACACAAAACCCTGTGGGAGCGGGCTAGCCCGCGAAGGCGCCAGAACGGATACCCCATCAATCAGCAGGTCATCCCGATACGCGCATCACCCCGGCAATTGCAGATTATCCAACGCCCGATTCACCGCCAGTTCCCCCAGCATGATCAACTGCGCAATCCCCGCCAGCGCCTGGCGCTGCGATGCCGGCAACAGACTGGCAACGTTCTGCGCGAGGGTTTTGGCCGAAGCGAGCGTTTCACTGGCATCGATCAGCAGTTCTTCGGTTTTGTTGTCCGCCGTCACGGCATACATCCCACGGTTTTTACGTGGCGGTGGTGTGGAACCGGGCGGACAGAGGTAATGGTCGAGGGCGCGGTCGGCGGCTTCGTGGAGTTTGTTTGAGTCGAGGGATTCGTAGGGGGAAACTGAGTCGGTTTCGGGCGGATTGGGTGTTGGTTTGATCATGGTGAAGCTCCTTGATGACTGGAGCCGCCACCGTTCGCGGTCAAACAAACAGGGTGGCAGCTGTGCGCGGGTTGACCGACCGGACATCAAGGAATCCGGCACACCCGAAGGTGTCCCACGCACAGCCACCGCGACATGATTTCAGACAATGCCTGAACACGTGCAGAACGCTGGCGCGCCTTGATATTGGGCGGACGGTCAAATCCGATCGCTGATTCGTCAGCGACCGCACCACAATAGAACCCGCCCCCAAGGCGCACAAGCCGGCGGATTCTGGCGTAGCTGTAGGCAAAGGCGCAAGGGTGTGTAGCCTGAGCGAGTGTATGGAGATGTCTTTTTAAACGTTGGTGTTTATCGCGTCTCATCGCGTCCTGCCGTCTAAAATCGATCCCATCACCTGTTGCCAAGGATTCCCCCTGCTCGCCCCGCTTCGCAACCATATCAAGCAGTCAACCAATAATTTGTAAGTAGATATTGAGCGCGCCGCCTGCCTCGGGCATGCTGCGCGCAGCACATTTACATGGACAGTAAAACTTTATGCGCCCCTCCAAGGACACGCCCTTTTCTTCGCGCTTAAACGCTGGACACCCCGCATTATTTTGGCGGCCGATACCCCTCGTTCCCATATCGACTCCATTCCGGTCAAGGAAAACTGAAACTTTGAAAAGGAACAATTCATGAGTGGAAAACCTGCTGCGCGAGTTACAGATCCAACCAATTGCCCGCTCCCCGGGCATGGCACAAACCCTATTGTCAGCGGCTCTCCCAATGTGAATTTCGACGGACTTGCCGCCGCTCGAATGACCGATAAATCCGCGTGCGGTAGCCCGATCACCGGAGCGGTCAGCTCGACGGTTTTTATCAATGGGCTGAATGCTGCGACCAAAGACAGTACCGGTGGCCACGGCAACGTAGTTGTAGGTGGCTCCGGCACGGTCATCATTGGCGACACCGTCGTATCAGCGCCTTTCAGCGGTCTGACGTCGATGCCCGTGCACTTCAGCGACAAGTTCAGGCTTATTGACGATGAGTCAGGGGAGCCGTTAGCTAATCTTGATTACGCCATTCAGCGAGCTGACGGCAGCATTGAGCACGGTGTCAGCGATTCAATGGGGTATACGCACGTAATTAGCTCGCACCTCGCGGAAACGATCCAACTGTTTTTGGAGGATTGAAAATGGATGTAGATGCAACTCAAAAAAACTACCGTGTACAAGGCTCCATGGCCAAAACCATAAACTTCTTTATTTTCACTCTCCAAAACAGCCACCAGCAGAGCGTCAAAGAGAATAACGGAAGTTTTCCTCATGGCTGAAGTCATTAGCAAAAACGGCCGAAAAATGTCATCTGTAGCCACCAGAACGGTGACGCCTGTCAAAGACTCCAGCCCTAAAGCTGTATCCGTAGACGCAAAGCAACAAAAGAGGCGTGCCGAGAATGCGGAGTTCTTAAAGAATAAAAATGTGAAGGCCTTTCTGGATACGTTGGCAAAAGTCGAGGGTGGCGACTATCACGCGAAATTTGGATATGGTTGGGCAGCTGGCTGGAAATCCGGGAAGTGGACATTCAGTGATGAGTCTACTCACCCAGGACCAGGTTATGGTGGTTCAACCACAGCTTCTGGAAGGTACCAAATCACGAAAGTCACATGGTCGGAACTCTCCATCAAAGCGATGGGGCTATCTGACTTTAGCCCCGGAACGCAGGACTTGATTGCCGTTGAACTCCTGCGGAACGTGAGTGCCATCGAACCGCTGATCGGTGGCGACTTAAAAACTGCAGTTGGAAAAGCATCAAAAAAATGGGAAGCGTTGCCTATGGGGCCGGGGTTGGCAAATCGACCAGTCAATGGAAAGCCTTCCGGCCAACCTTATACTGAGTACGACGAAGTAGAAAAAATATATAGAGGCTTTGGCGGTACTGTTAAATGAAACTAAAAATATTAGTTATCAGCCTTTTATGTTGCGTCAGTTTATTTTCAAGCGCAGCAGACGTTCCTATCAAAGAGGGAATGCCCTTTTCTAAAGCCCGAAAAGCTTTGATCAAAAATGGCTGGAAGCCGAATCCGTCTTACTCAGGTGAGTTCGGGGTTGAAAACGTCATCCAAAGAAAAGGCTTCACTGAAATCGAGTCTTGCACGGAGGGCGTCCGTTTCTGCAGCTTCAACTACATCAAGAACGGAGATTGTTTAGGTGTAGGAACTGTCGGCGAAGAAGTCAAAGACATGAAAGTTTATTCCTGGAACTTCAAATGCCCTGAAAAGGATTGAAACCAGAAATCAACAACAAAGTGATAACAAAGGGGACTGATTTATTTTATGGAATAAATCAGTCCCGTTTTTTTGATGGACCCGAGAGTGCCCCGACGCGCCTCAATAACCAGTCCCCCCAGGTTTCAGCGCCGAACACGATTCCCGTGACCAACACAAAACCCTGTGGGAGCGGGCTTGCCCGCTAAGGCGCCAGAACGGCCACCCCATCAATCAGCAGGTGACCCCGCCCCGCGCATCAACCCAGCAATTGCAAATTATCCAACGCCCGATTCACCGCCAACTCCCCGAGCATGATCAACTGCGCAATCCCCGCCAGCGCCTGGCGCTGCGACACCGGCAACAGACTGGCGACGTTCTGCGCGAGGGTTTTCGCCGAAGCGAGTGTTTCACTGGCATCGACCAGCAGCTCTTCGGTTTTGTTGTCCGCCGTAACGGCATACATCCCACGGTATTTACGTGGCGGTGGTGTGGAACCGGGCGGACAGAGGTAATGGTCGAGGGCGCGGTCGGCGGCTTCGTGGAGTTTGTTTGAGTCGAGGGATTCGTAGGGGGAAACCGAGTCGGTTTCTGGCGGGTTGGGTGTTGGTTTGATCATGGTGAAGCTCCATATTTATACCTGGTGGAACCACCAGCACCTGTCGCTAAACAAGTGAGGGTGGCAGCTGTACGCGGGTTAGCGAACCGAGAGGTATAAGACCCGGCAGACCCGAAGGTCTCCCACGCACAGCCACCATATCGTCATCGCAAACGTCTGCGACAAACTGGAGCGTCGTTGAACTTATACCTGGTCGGGTCGCTAAACCCGGTCGCTGGGTTGCCAGCGACCCATAGACGATATAGACCAGGTACAAAGCCCACAAGCCGACGGATTCTGGCGTAGCTGTAGGCAAAGGCGCAAGGGCGTGTAGCCTGAGAGAGTGTCTGGAGATGTCTTTTTAAACGTTGGCGTTTATCGAGACCTCATTTCGTCACGCACCAGCAACAGATCCGTCCCCTTATCCCAACAGACGTAAGAAAATGGCGAGATTGCTAGCCTGGTGCTTACTCGAACAGTCCTAAATATTCCGCCCAACCATACAAAGCCAGAATTCCCAGCAGAGAAAATGCATTCAATCGATATGGAATTTCGACCCACCGCCGCAATTCAGCGGAAGGCTCCGGACATCTTCTAGGGCACCCGGATTATCCGGCAACAGGCGCGAAGGACGTTTACGAAGTAACGCAGTGATCAGATTGAGCCTGTACCTGCGCGCCAAAAAACCAGAACGTCCCATCTGCGGGCAGTTGTGGAGCAGGAAGCAATTTTCAAGGTGCAATTCAATTTCGGAAAGCTTGAAATACCCGACATAGATCATCACCAGAACGTTGGAGATGACCAGCACCAGTAACGCAATGCCGGTGGCGGCGAACAGAAGTTTGATTTCAGTCATGGGGAGAGTCTTCGTAAACGACCTCACCGATGGACTGATTTTCTTTTTGCCCCATTACAAAAAACCTCTGTATTTCCCATACAGCCAAAGCAGTGACGTCCCGCCGCACACGAAATAGCCAACATGAAACGGACACGTCGCCCAGAACCTGAGTCCTCTGGGAAGGCGTTGAACGGCGTCGATCAGCAAGGGTTCCTGCCGTTGGATACTCTTGGACGTAATCAACCGACTGACAGCGGTCATCCGCTGAGTTCTCGAGTAAAAACTTCCCCCTGATGAACCACAGTCCATGGATAGATACAGCCACTCATCAAAGTGTTTTTCCAGAGCGTCGAGTTTTGTATAAACGGCGTAGAAAATCATTGCGCAGTTGATCACGCCCATCACGATCTGCGCCCCACATGCCCAGGCAAATACTGTGCTGGTGATTTCCATTACTCGGAATACTCATGAATTTCTTGCCCCAATAACTCTCCTAGCTCCGTCATCTGAGTTCCTGTCTCCACGGACCCTGCCGCACCGACCACAAGCACACACACAAGTTTTCCCATTCCTTTCAATTTCGCGCATACCGCCAAACCTACTTTCCCTCCGATATATCCACCTGCAAGAGCTCCAGCGGTACCGCCGACCATTTTCCCTCCCTCTACAAACCTCACTTGCCTGCATTCCGCCTCGCGGTCGGACGCGCAGACCTCGTAGATTTTTGAGCTGGATGCGCCCAGTTGCAGACCTATGCCGAGATAACCACCTCCCTTCATGAACTTCGCTGCTCTGGCAACGCCCGCAATGTTAGTTGCATATCCGGGCAGTTTTGCCGGTGCGCCTGCTTTGCCCCATCGGTGAACAATTCGGCGACTGGACAATCCCAGTGCACGTTTGAGTTTTGGTTGATCTGGCAAACCGGTGCCCTTGCGTACCAGCGGCCCAAGGCTCGCATCAAGTTTCGCCATCAGACGTTTGCGTTTGGCAAAGAACTCCGGCGAATGCAGATGGCGATGTTGGGTGTATTGCTGCTGATGCAGATGCTCCAACTCTTTGAGGGTGTTTTTCAATCCTTCCAGATGCTGCCCAATCATGAATGACGCAACGCCCAATGTGCCTGCCGACACCTCCAGAAACGGCTCAATGACCTCATGATGCTCAACCATGAACGAAGCTTCTTCATCCGAAAGGTCTTTCAACGCCTCGTTCACCTTCTCCGCAGCGGCCATCATCTGTGCTTCTTCGCGCCGGCACATGTAGTTACGTGAGTCGCTGAACAAGACCATTTGCCCAGGCTTGACCCGCTCACCGAGATGTCGATTGAGTGAACGGAATTCGCGACGCAGTGAGTCGCCGGGACTGATTTCGTACAACTCCCGTTCAAGCGCCTCGAGCGTCATGGGTTTCTGAACGATGTGGAAACCCGATTCAGCCGGTTGCGGCAAGGTGTAGGCGTGTTCCTCCACCAAGTGTTGTGCAGGAGGAGGCTCGGGTTTGGGGTTGAAGGCATTCCAGGAGGCGCCGCCGTTGTCTGTAGCCATGCGTGGCTTCACCAGTGCCCAATCACCGTTACGCACAGCATCGATGAGTTTTTGCTCATTCGCGCCTTGCATGTAGTTGGAACGATGCAGGCCCATGGCGTTTAACAAGTCGTCGAATCCGGGCAAGTCGTCCGGGCGACTCAATGCCTGTCGGAAATGTTCCATGGATTGATAGGAATCGAGGATCTGCTCTCGCTGGCCATGGACCTCGCTTTGTGGGATGAGTCTGGTCACGTCCGTGTCCCGTTCTGAAAACGCAGAACTTTGGCGAACGGACTCAGGTTTGAATGCAGGATGGATCGGTGTTCGTTGTAGGGAAAATCCGGTTTTCTGACTTGCAGACGCCGCGCTCAAATCATCAATGTTTTAAGGCGGTACTGGGTGGGGCAGAAAATAGATCCGTCGCCAATGTTTGCTCCCACAGGTATCAGCGTCGTACACAGCATCTGCAATCAGCATAAAACCCTGTGGGAGCGAGCCTGCTCGCGAAGGCGCCAGAATGAACACCCGATCAATCACCAGGTGATCCCGGCACCCGCATCACTCCGGCAATTGCAAATTATCCAACGCCCGATTCACCGCCAACTCCCCAAGCATGATCAACTGCGCAATCCCCGCCAGCGCATGGCGCTGTGATGCCGGCAACAGGCTGGAGACGTTCTGGGCGATGGTTTTGGCCGAAGCGAGTGTTGCACTGGCATCGACCAGCAGTTCTTCGGTTTTGTTGTCCGCCGTCACGGCGTACATCCCACGGTTTTTACGTGGGGGCGGCGTGGAACCGGGTGGACAGAGATAATGGTCGAGCGCGCGGTCGGCGGCTTCGTGGAGTTTTTTTGAATCGATGGATTCGTAGGGGGAAACCGAGGCGGTTTCGGGTGGGTTGGGTGTTGGTTTGATCATGGTGAAGCTCCAAATTTATACCTGGTGGAACCACCAGCACCTGTCGCTAAACAAGTAAGGGTGGCAGCTGTACGCGGGTTAGCGAACCGAGAGGTATAAGACCCGGCAGACCCGAAGGTCTCCCACGCACAGCCACCATATCGTCGTCGCAAACGTCTGCGACAAACTGGAGCGTCGTTGTACTTATACCTGGTCAGGTCGCTAAACCCGGTCGCTGGGTTGCCAGCGACCCATAGACGATATAGACCAGGTACAAAGCCCACAAGCCGGCGGATTCTGGCGTAGCTGTAGGCAAAGGCGCAAGGGTGTGTAGCCTGAGAGAGTGTCTGGAAATGTCTTTTTAAACGTTGGTGTTTATCAGAACCTTACAATTTAAAGACTCGATCCAGAAACTCCTCAGATGCCTTATCTTTCGAAATTTCCGAACGTGCAATACCTTGTCTTCTCCAACTGCAAGATAAGTTCTCGAAGTATAATTCCTCCAGTTTTCCTGGATCTGCACCTTTAACTTTATCTAACTCCCCAATGAAAGCTGTCACCTTCACACACTTCAAGTAATTATTAATATAATCGAGACTATTTAAAGGCAAATACGCAACTTCTGCATGAGACCAATACAAGACAACGCCCTCTTCCCGAAGCCAAATACTCACTTCACCATCTTTTTTAGCCTTTAGAAGCTCGATATGTTCTGCCGCTTTTTTTTGATGTCTATCTACAAGACTTTTGACATAATCTATAGTTAACATTTATCCACCCATTTCCTACTGGTTCACGTTGTCCGCAGCGGCACGAGCCAAATCGGCACGGGCAAACTATGCTTCGTGGTGACATTGGTCAACATCTTGCTATTTCAGCCCAACGGCCTAGAACGATGGTTGTAGGCGGATTCGATTATTCCAATGTAACTATCGTTTGAACCACGCCATTTTTCAGCAACCATCTGCATGTTTTGCCCCGTAGGTTGCTTGGTCCACAGTGTATTTTTCTCCAGCACTCGAGGAAAGTTGCTTAATGAGGCCTTTGCACGAGAAGCCCATCATATTGAGATACTGCTTCGCAGACCTCACCGCCTGCTGGTTCCAATCAATGTTCATGCTGTCCACCGCTATCGTAGCGTCAGAAACATCGAAACCCTCTCCAGCATCAGATGAAAGCTGATGAATAAGCCCATTCCGTGAGAAGCCCGTCATGCTGAGATACTGCTTCGCTGATCTGACTGCATTATTTTGAGGTCCAGTCAAATCTCCAGCCCATGAGGGCCCAGCAGCAAAAAAAGTGACGGCCAATATTACTTTCAAAAAATTCATCGAGATATCTCCAGAACCCATGCAGCGCCTTTAACGGCCTTAATATTCTTGTTTTACGGGTTAACTTTAGATGACACGTCCCTTTGAGGGAACTCAGCGAATTTCCTCGGCTTTCACCTGGTCACTCAGTGTCTGCAGCTGCGGCGGTAGGCCAAGAATCACGTTTATCACGAGAGTCATTTTTTCCGAGGTCAGTTGAATAACCGATGAAGTCCCACCGGCTTCAACCGGCGAACCTCTCCCATTTTTTGATCCCTAGTCGAGCGTTCCTTTCTTCATCGCCATTCTTGCTCGCAAAGACATCAATAAATTTCAAATGAGCGTCCATGTAAGAATCGAAATCCTTAACCGGCACCCCATAGTCAAGGGCGCGGCTCCACCAAGAGAACGCAATAGCCAGCTTGCCAATTTCAGGATCGCTATTTATATAGTCGCTTTTCAGACGATCTAGCCCGCCATCATTGCAGGCGACCGCCCAGCCAAATGCTTTCGAAAACTCCCTAACTTTTCGCAGTTGTACGCCAGAAGCTAACTTTTTGTGTATCGTTTTGTGGGTTTTTATATCGCCCTCGTCGGTTGGGTCATACATAAGTCCACAGACACGACACTCACCATTTTCATTCATTTGCATCGTCTTTTTCCTAAACTGAGGCCCGCTCCCAGCGTAGCGAACTTATTGCTTTGAATTGGCTGATACCGACTGATCCACGCTCGTTCCTAGCTTTTGATCCAGGCCTTGTCAGCAACGCCTCTACCGAAGGCCTGGCTGCTTCATAAATCTGAAAGGCGTTGTAATCGGCATCGAGCAGCACCAGGAGAACCGTATCGAAAGACTGCTTTAGATCGATTGATCCCACTCGGCCGCCTCGCATTTGAGGATCGGAAAAATACCTCCCCTTAATTTGAATCTTGAGAGTCTCCCCGTCTCTCGTTTCCGTCGCGTCATACCCCGCCTGCCTAGCCAACTCCAATTTGAGATTGAGGATCCGGGCGGCCTCATACTCCGCAACCTCACCCGTAACACCCAGCGGCTTGCCTGTGAGGTGATAATACCGCCGAGCAAGGACTTTCGCGTCGCTCAGGATCTGATAAACCTCATCGGTTGCTTCCATGCTTTTTCCTATGCTCGGGCCGGGTCAGCTGCGACCCAGCACTCTGCACCGTTGTACTCGTCGCCGCCTTCGGCAATGAAGACGTGGCCATGTTCGTCCACGGCGTACACGCCAGAGCGTTCGTGGCTTGCATCACGCAACGCAAACCAGCACGACGCCGCCATGGTGTTCCTGGTTGCCTAATCGCCACTTTTTGGCAGTTGCGCGTAGCGCCTCGATGAGTTGTGCCATGGTCGGTCCTTTCAGTTGAAGTCGTGGGTCACTCGGGCAGTCGGTCAATCTGCTCGCTTATGCTTCGCGCCAAGGCTACAGCAGCACGATTTGCCTGCCACGTAGTGTTTTAGACTTAAGGGGACTGATTTATTTTCTAGAAATAAATCAGTCCCCTTAAATTATGGGTGATACGAAAGCGTAATGCGTCCTCGCTCATAAACCTCGAAATTCGCAGGGGGGAGGTTTAACGGTGGTTTTTAACCACATCGTGCATGCCTTGACGGAAAGAGAGGCAGATGCCAATTTAACATCAAAGCGAGAGGTCAAGGAGTGACGTGTGAAGATCACCATCAACGTGTTCCTGCTCAAGGACGGGCGAACCGCCCGGGACGCACTTTCCGATGAGGTCAACTTGCGACCTATCGCTTTTTCATTGGGCGATGTTGAGTGCCTCTTTTACCATCAGAAAAACCCTTCTCATCCTAAGTGGACCCAACTATTCAGTGCCATCCCAGAAGTGGCTGGCCTAGACCTTACCGGCAGATCGCTCAAAGCTCTGCTCGTCCTGGCAGTCCACGGCAGGGTCTTTTGCTTCACTTTTGGCCACGCCAGACACCTAATCGATCAGCTAGCCATTGAGCGTTATTTCGGGTTGCGCACGGCGCTTAGCTTGACTGATCCACTACTGATCAAGTCCGTGGAAAAGTCCAATATTGATCGTACACCGCTGCGCTCAAAGGCGCAGTCATCGAGGCTACTGTCGATTTCGGAGTTCGATTTTAAGTTCGACTCGGAGATCCTGAAATCGCTAACCGGCGTCGTGGAGAACGAGCAGGATGAGGGCGAGTACGTTAGCGGTTCGGACTCATTGGCGTTGCATTCCGATGTAAAGCTCGAAGACTTCCCGGAGATCGCACTTCGACTGTTGACGGCGTACGAAGACGAGCATTGCAAGGATAAATACCCTTGGATGGATTTCATTGTCCCAGTACGCGACTCCACACTCATGGGCCAACTCGATGGGCTTCTAGTGGCTGCGATAAATACAGAGCAGTTCGACCGCGTCCGCGCGGCGCCACCCGAGCTACTTGGCAACGACATCAGCGGCTTCGGTTATGTGAAACACAGCGCCCGGTCTCGCAACGGCCCGACCATTGCGTTCGACCTCGATCTGCGGCAGGCGCTGCTCGCAAAGCACCTTCTGCGAGGTATCACCCGACAGGCGCTGGCATCCGAACGTATCTACCTTTATGGTGCAGATGAGCAACGACTTGCTGCGTGGCCTCTGTATACGTGCCTTGAGGCGGAAATCGAACACGAAGGAAAAATCTATCTGCTAGCGAGGGTGATTGGTACCAGATTGACCGCGATTACACCGAGCAAGTGAACCGCTTTTTTGACGCTGCAGTTCCATGCAATCTGGTGTTTCCTCCGTATGATACCGACCACGAGGGCGCTTACCTTAGACGCATCGCAGACAACATAAATTTCTATCTGCTGGATCAGAAATTAGTGAGGTTGACGGGTGCTGGTGGCCCATTCGAATTTTGTGACCTGCTCACGCCGGATCACCACATCATTCACGTCAAGAAGTACTCATCGTCGAGCGTGCTGAGCCATCTCTTTTCTCAGGCCTACGTATCCGCTGAAGCTCTGATCAATACCCCCGATGTCGTTACGCAGGTGAACGCCTATCTGGCGGAGTTGGGTAATTTTCAGTTCGACTTCAACCCTGTCACGCAACCGCGCAACAGAATCGTGTTCGCTATAATGCAACCCAACAATACGTTACACATGCCGTTTTTCTCGAAGGTTAACTTCCGACAGTTTGCCCAGCGGCTCGGTGCAATGGGCTACCAGGTTGAGGTTTGTAGAATTGGTAATTGACAGAACTGGCCACGGTCAATCAGACCGGCCGGGACATTTCGTGCACTCAAAGTCAAATGGAAGGTTTACTTTTCGAAAATAAATCCGTCCCCTTTGTCTCAGACACGAAACCCACCCCCATGGGCTGCGTCTTCGCCAAAAGCTGCAACCTGCCCGACGGCGAAATCAACCACACCAACCCCGCTGGATTCGTCCCCGTTGAAAAACTGGCGGACTACGGTCTATGGGCCGTACTGGCCACAGGCGCAGCAATCACCGCCGAAGGCACCTCGCTCCAGTTAGTTGGCGGATCCACAACCGGCAGCGCTATAGCCCAACGACTAGGCGGCTCCCTCGCGCTAGGTTTGCTTGAGAGTGCAGGTACATTGGCAGCAGGCGCCGCCATCGGCACCGTCGCGCTATTAATGCCCAACACCTGCCTCGCCCCCGACAGCGCTTTCTACAAAACCGACCAATACAGAAACAGCGCCGCTCACACGCAACCAAAAACTCGGCTTTCCAGAAATAGAAAAGACCGGCGCAACAGTCGTTGGCAAAGGCAAACCCGGTTTCACCGGCGGTACCATAATCCCACCCACCAGAGTCGACATCATTCGACCTGACCCGACCCTCTGAGGGAGCAGACATGTCCATCACCGAAACGAAAGTCGTCGACATCATCGCAGTACCCGAGTGGGAGCCCGACAACGTCGTACTCGTCATCACCGATCACCTGGAATGGGGCGACAAAGCCCAACAGGGCGAACACCTGCTGTTGCTTCAAGAGAAGATCAACACCTACATCGCCTTCATTGAGAGCGGCGAATTGCTGGATAGCTACCCGCCAGCCAAGGGCAAAAACCCGAAGATCCGCATCAATGGCCTTTACCAATTGCCTGAGCAAGGTGAGTCCTTCATCGACCGCGTCACAGAAGTGCTCAAAGGCGTGGGCATTGGAATGGAATTTGTCCTCAAGGACGAATTAGCATTACGCCACTAGTCGTCAGGAGGGTGAGAAGGAATCGCGCTGGCGCATTCATAGTTCAGTGCAATACCTTACTCACTTCAATCCCGCAAATCACTGCCTCACCAACCTAGGCAACACGCCCCCCTCCGCCAACCTCTCCACCCCCAACCGCACCCTCTCCCCACCCTGCTCAATCACCACCCCATCCCCCTCCACCGCCACCAACTTCACCCCAGGCCCCACCCTCTCCCCCGGCAAAAAACTCCTCGGCGGCCCATCGTTCAGACTCAATATCGCCACCGCCGCCGAACCACCCGCCATCACCCCACTCACCTTGATATCCACCGGGGCCATCTGATTGGAAAACCACTGCAACGCCGGACTATCACTGCGCACTGCCAGCAATTGCGGAGCCACTGCCGGAGTGTGGGATTCGGCGGTGGTCAGTAGCAGCGACGACCATGTCGCGACGCCGACCAGCGCTGCAACCAGTGCCAATACCTGAACCATTTGTGGTGGCGAAACACGTGTGGCGAATGTCATGGGCTGAATCTCCTTTTTATCCCTGCGCTCAGCCTACGCGGCAATTCTCTCCGTTTTATTTCACACGCCTTACATGTTCGCCGTGCACTCTGGAAATTGACGCAAAGGAGCGCGCAATCGATGAACGTGGGCAAGCAACAGGGCTTCACTCTGATTGAGCTGATGGTGGTGCTGGTGATCATTGGGATCGCGAGTGCGGCGATCAGTCTGAGTATCAAACCGGATCCGCTGCAGTTGCTGCGCAAGGATGCCGAGCGCGTGGCGCAGTTGCTGCAGGTGGCGCAGGCGGAGGCGCGGGCGGATGGTCGGCCGATTGTGTGGTTGAGCGATGCCAAGGGGTTTCGGTTTAGTCGGCGTGGCGACGGTGGCAAGGGGTTTGATCATTTTGCGCAGGATCAGCAGTTGCGTCCGCGTGCCTGGCAGAGTCCGAAAATTGATGTGCGGGTGGAGCCGAAGCAGCGGGTTGTGCTGAATGCTGAGTGGATCAATCCGCCGCTGCAATTGATGTTGTCGGATGGCTTGAATCGGTTGAGCGTAGTGCGCGATGGCGCTGGGCGGATCAGTATCCAATGAAGAATCAGCACGGGTTTACGTTGATTGAGGTGATGGTCGCGATTTTGCTGATGGCGGTGGTGAGTCTGATTGCCTGGCGGGGGCTGGACAGTGTGACGCGGGCGGACAGTCATTTGCAGGCGAGTGGTGAGCAGAGCGACAGTTTGTTGCGGGCGCTGAATCAGTTGCAGCGGGATGTGGAGATGCGGGCGGGGGTTGAGCTGACTGAGCCGAAGAAGGTTGGCGTGGATGATGAGCCGCTGACGGCGCCGCCGGCGATTACTGTGCGTAGCAGTGACAGTAAGGGGTTCCGGCTGGACATTATTCGCACTGCGGCGGATCAGCCGGGGGCGTTGCAGCGGGTGCGGTGGTGGGTCAAGGGCGACACTTTGTATCGGGCGGTGGCTGAGGCGCGGAGTCGGTATCCGCTGCCGGCGCCTGGGAATGGGGTTGCTGTTTTGAGTGATGTCAGTGATGTGCAGGTGCGGGTTTGGGAGGTGGATAAGGGGTGGCGGCAGTTGAGCGGGAATCGGCGGGAGGATCCGTTGGGGTTGGAGATTCGGTTGAGTCGGGGGACGGCGCAGGGGGTGGAGAAGTATCGGCAGGTGATTGGGCCGTTGGAGTGACGGACATCGGATGTCACTGTAGGAGCTGCCGGAGGCTGCGATCTTTTGACTTTGATTTTCAAGATCAAAAGATCGCAGCCTTCGGCAGCTCCTACATTGGGATTTGGGTGCGGTCAGTTGGAGGGTGGTTGCGTGGTAGGCCGTCTTCGCGAGCAGGCTCGCTCCTACAGTTTTAAATTTGCGTACAACCCAAGCGGCGAAGCCGCACCACTCAACAGGATGAGCGCAAGCTCGGCTGCAGCTTTTGATCTTGTTCCACGGGCGACGTCGGAAGGCTTCGTTCCGGGATTCATCCGGGGGTGGGAGCGCAGCGACCGTTTGGCGCAGCCAAATGCAGCGAGAGGAGGTGCAGCGAAGCAAACCGTAGGCGATGCGCCCGGATGGATCCCGCAGCGAAGGAACCCCGAGCTTTAGCGAGCGGGCCGCACGCAGGAGCAAGCCTTTTGGGTTACCTTTTCGCTGGGCCGGCACTCCGGCGTTTGGAAAAGGTGACCCGCCGTAAGGGCGGAACCCTAAGCAGCCATTACCGCAGCAACGGATATGTATTCGGTCATCCCCGCAAAAAAGCCAAGATCAAAAGATCGCAGCCTTCGGCAGCTCCTACAGTGGGGTTGGATGTAGTCAGTTAGAGAATTGTTGGATGGCAGGCCGCAATCGCTGGCAAGCCAGCTCCCACAGGGATTGGTGGTATTGGCGGGAATGGATTAACTGAGGACGACTACTCCGCCGGGCAGCTCAGTGCATTTGACGCCGTAGGCGTCGCGGATGAGCAGCGCAACGCCAGCGAGTTGGTCGAGGCTGAAGCGGGCCTGGACGCGGCGTTGTCCGAGTTCGCGGTTAAGCAACAGCAACATCCCCGGCCGATACCGATTGATCTCATCAATCATCTGGCTCAGCGTAGCGCCGTTGAACACCAACACTTGCTGACGCCAATTCATCACCGCCGCCGTGTCGACACTCTGCACACTGCCAACCTGCCGCGCGTCGTAGGTCACCTGCTGCCCCGGTTCAAGCCGCAAACTACGCCCCTCAACATCCACTTCAACCGCACCATCAAGGCAAGTCACACAAACTTGCTGATCAGTGTTACGCAAGTTGAAACGCCCCTGACTGGCACGCAACCACCCTCCCCCAGCCTGCATCGCCAGCGGCAACCGCGCGGTCTGCACTTCGACTTCGCCGCTGACCAGTTCAAAGCCTTGCACGCCGTTATCGATTGAGCGCTGATTGATCCGCGTCTGGGTGTTCAGCTCCAGGCTCACGCCTTGCGCCGGTTCGAAGCGGCGCTGTTGGCCAACTTCAGTGATGTAGTCGGCACCGAGCCCTTCGAAGCCGCCGGGAATCGTCCCGCGCACCAGCAAAAACGCCGCCGATGCGGCAATCGCGCCGCCGAGAAACGCACGACGGCCAAACCCGCGCGGCGCCTGCATTTGCTCCAAGGCCGGTTGCAGTTGCTGCCATAACCGCTTGGCATCTTCGAACGCGCGGGCATGATCGGCGCTCTGCGCGCACCATTCGCGCAGGGCGCGGGCGTCGGCCACGGTGGCGCGGCCCGAGGTCAGCAGGATCAGCCAGTCGTGAGCTTCGCTGTGCAGATTGTCGGCCACCGATGGCTCGGCAGGTGTCAGTCGAAAGATGTTCAAACGCGCAGATTCTCAACGGATTAATCGGGCACTACTCTGAAGACGGTTTTCCGGCCCCGCGACCGAACCGCTGAAACACTTTTCTTTCCAGTTTTGCGGCGCAGAAGCCCAATGCGGCTTTGATTTCCTTTTCGACCATGCGCGTGGAGATGCCGAAACGCTGGGAGATTTCCAGGTGCGGCGCCTCTTCCAGACGCGCGGCGATGAAGATTCTGCGGCGCCGCGCTGGCAGCTCGTAGAGGGCGCTGAGCAGCGACTGGATTTCCTTTTGCCCGCCTACCACGCGCGCCGGATCGAGGGCTTCGTCGCCGATTTGCAGCAGCTCTTCGACTTCCTCGCCGGTGAGCAGGCGCGCGTCGGCCTGACGGCGGTCGGCGGCGATGTTCAGGGCCATGCGATAGAGGTAGGCGTTGGGCCGGGCGATATTCGCCGGCGTTTCCATGCGGTCGACGCGCAAGTAGGTTTCATGCAGCACGTCGTTGGCCAGATCCTCTGAGCCGAGACGCCTGCGCAGACGCACCCGAAAGTCCTCGTAGGACGTCAGGAACAGTTGGACCATCGAACCTTGTCCGGTGTCTTTCATCCCCCGGAAACTCCTTCCCATTTGGTGCATTCCATGCGTTTCCCTGACGACTCCGGTAACAACAGCAACGTGACCGGCTGGCGTAACGCGCTGGGCGTTGGCCGGTCGATCCTTAGATTGCGAAAGCTTTCCACCAGCGCGGTATCGCGCCGTACATCACCGGTCGAGGTGACCAACCGGTTGTGCTGCACCACGCCGTCGCGACCGACCCATACCTGCAACACCGCGCGATAACTGCCGGGCCGGGTCAGCGGCGAACGACAGAGGTTGCGCTCGATCGCCGCTTGCACGGCGGTGGCGTAGCTGCGGCTGACGGCGACGCTTTCCGGCGTCTGTCTTTGTGTCGGCGCCGGCACGTCTTCGACCTGCGCCACTTGCAGGGTGAACGCATCGTTGCGCGCGTAACGCGCCATCAAGCCGCTGCCACCGAGCAAACGGCGCAAGGCGTCGGCGGCGGTGTATTCGCCATCGACGGCCAATGAACGTCGGCCACGACTTAGCTGACTGTCGACCAGCACTGCAACGCCGGTGGCGCGGCTGTACTGATCGAGCGCCCGGGCCAGATCCTGCGCGGGAATGTGCAGCGTCATGCGCAAGTCCGCCGGCACCGGTTCCGCCGTCGCTTCAACCGCCAGCAAGGCACACAGCAGCCCCAGCCACACCCGGTGCACAAGAGTCGTTGAACGCTGAAGACCGTCCCTGGAACTGCCTCGCTGCACGGCTGACGAATCCTTGGAAATCGTCATCCTGAGGGCTGTTTATGACTCTGGTGTGACGGCCGGTGCAAAAAAACCATCACGGGAATTGCGCGAGGCTTGCACTAGACTCAAGCCATAGCGCGGCCCCGTCGGGCCGGCCAGGAGGCGAGCATGAACACACTGTGGCGATCAAGCCTTGGCGGGCTGTTGTTGATGGCGCTGTCGAGCGCTTATGCCGAGCAGCCGCTGGGCTGCGTGGAAGTGACGGTCGGCGGCTACAAAGCGCCGAATTACGATTGCTTGAGCCAGCAGATGGGCAACAACCCTGAAGGGGCTGCGGCGGCGGAAAAGAATCAGGAGGCGCTGAATGTGCCGGTAAACAAGCGCCCGCCGAATCAGGTGGGCCTGGCGACACCGGCCGCGACCAGCACGCGGATGGGCAATACCTTTGGCACCTCGGTAAAACCGCAACGCCCCCCACAATGACATCGACCAACCGATTGATCGTTCCCACGCTCCGCGTGGGAATGCAGCCCGGGACGCTCCGCGTCCCATTCAGAGCCGAACGCGGAGCGTCCGTTGAGGCATTCCCACGCAGAGCGTGGGAACGATCATAGGGGGTTCAATCGCTGGGGGTTTGGCGGAAGCTGACGGCCAGGCGGTTCCAGCTGTTGATGGTGGTGACGGCCATGGTCAGGTCGACCATTTCGCCTTCGCTGAATTGCTCGCGGGCTTGCTGATAGACATCGTCGGGCACGTGGCTCTCGGCTAACAGTGTCACCGCTTCGGCCCAGCCCAGCGCCGCACGTTCGCGCGGATTGAAGAAGTTGCTGTCGCGCCACACCGCGATCGCGTACAAGCGCCGATCACTCTCCCCGGCCCGGCGCGCATCCACCGAGTGCATGTCGGTGCAGAACGCGCAGCCATTGAGCTGCGAGGCGCGGATCCGGATCAGTTGCAGCAGCGGTTGCTCGATGCTCAGGTTGCTGGTCAGCGCCTCCATGGCGATCATCGCTTTCATCGCCTTGGGCGAAGCGTTGTAGTAATCCAGACGCGGGGACATGGCGGGTCTCGGGGAGGCGGAATAATGAGTTCACCGTAAACGCCGACAGCGGCGCATTACAGCCCCAATTGCACGAAAAACCGCTACACCACTGAATCCCCGCTAAACACCAATGATCGTTCCCACGCTCCGCGTTGGAATGCAGCCATGGACGCTCCGCGTCCACTGTGACGCAGAGCGTCACGGGAGGAGTTACCACGCGGAGCGTGGGAACGATCAAAACACCAATCTCCTGTAGGAGCTGCCGAAGGCTGCGATCTTTTGATGTTGTTTTTTGAAAAGCAAGATCAAAAGATCGCAGCCTTCGGCAGCTCCTACAGGGGTTCTGCGCCAATTTTGGTTTTTTGGGCTGCGCAACTATTGTGGATCGTGCAACGGCGGTACTCTGGCGGGCACCTCAATCAGTCTCGGGAGCCTTGTCGGTATGGAACTTCACGTCGTGATCAACGGCCGCAAGGATCTCGCCGGTCAGTTGTATCAGCAACTGCGCGGGGCCATCGAAACCGGGCGCCTCGCGGCTGGCACGCAGTTGCCGCCGAGCCGTCTGCTCGCCGAGCAACTGGGCATCTCGCGCAAGACCATTTCCGACACCTACGCGCAACTGACCTACGAAAACTTCCTCACCGGGGTGATCGGCAAAGGCACCTACGTCAACGCGCGCCCGGCGCAGGCCCAGCGCAAACAAAGCCACACCGAGCTGGCCAGTGCCGAGGTGATCGAGAGCTGGCGCAATCTGCCGGTGTTCCTGCGTCATCCGACGCTGGAAGGCTCGTTGCGCTACGACTTTATCGGCGGCGCCACCAGCAAGGGCCAGTTTCCGCAGGACGAGTGGCGCCGCTGCGTGTCCCATGCGATGCGTCAGATGGCCCAGTCGAAAGGCTTCTACAGCGTCGCCGAAGGCCTGCCCGCGCTGCGCAATGCGATTGCCCGGCACATCGCGTTTTCCCGTGGAATCAACTGTCAGGACGAAGACATCGTCGTGTGCAACGGCGCGCAACAGGCGCTGGATCTGATCACCCGCGTGCTGATCCGCCCCGGCAGTCTGGTGGCGACGGAAGACCCCGGTTATCCGCCGGCACGCCTGCTGTTCGGCACGCATGGCGCCGAGGTGGTCGGGATTCCGGTGGATGCCGAGGGCATTCAGGTCGAGCACATTCCCGAGGGCACGCGGCTCATCTATGTGACGCCGTCGCACCAGTTTCCGCTGGGCATGCCGATGAGTCAGGCGCGCCGTGAAGCCTTGCTGGCTCGCGCGCATGAGTTGGGCGCGATCATCATCGAGGACGACTATGACAGCGAGTTCCGCTACGAAGGCCGGCCGACCGATTCGCTGTTCAATCTCGATCAGCGTGGCATCGTCGCCTACGTCGGGACCTTCTCGAAGACCCTGCTGCCCGAGCTGCGCCTGGGTTACGCGATTCTGCCGCCGGCCATTCTCGAGGCGGTGATCCGCGCCAAGCAGCTCACCGATCTGCACGCTTCGACGCTGCCACAATGGGCGTTGGCCAAGTTCATCGCCGAAGGTTATCTGCTCAAGCACATTCGCCGCTGCCACGCGATTTATGCGCAGCGCCGCGAGCGTATTCTGGCGCGCATGGCCAGCGATCTCGCGCCGTGGCTTGCGGCGGTACCGGCCAGCGCCGGGTTCCACATGGCGGTGTTCTGCAAGGTGCCGATCGACTTGCCGCTGCTGATCGAGCTGGCGAAGAAGGTCGAGGTCGGTTTGTACTCGATCAACGGCTTCTATTATCAGCAACCGCCGAAAGACGGTTTGTACTTCGGTTTCGGCGCCATCGACACGCTGGACATCGATATCGCCCTCGATCGCCTGCGCGACATCCTGCAGCAGGTCGCCTGAAGGCATTGGTCTGAAGATTTAACCGCCGATTGGTTATTGGTGTTCCGGGGGTGCAGGCCTATCCTGCACAGACGTTATCCCTCAGTGAGCAGGATTCGTCCGGCCTGATTCAGGAGTGTGAGCAATGTCCAACGAAGTGATCAATACGGTCCAGGTGCAGGCTGCCGCCGGCCGCTCGGATGAACTGGGCAGGCAACTGCAGAAGATTGTCGAAACCCTGCGCGAAACGCCGGGCTGCGATTCCTACCTGGTCGACCGCTGCCCCGAGGACAGCCACCGCTGGACGGTCAGTGCCCGTTGGCAGTCCGAAGCGGCGATGCAGGCGCATTTCAACCGTCCTGAGGCGCAGGGGTTTATCGACCTGATCGATAGCCGGCTGGCCAATAGCGTCGACTTCAACAGCTTCCCTATTGTTTAAAGCAAGATCAAAAGATCGCAGCCTTCGGCAGCTCCTACAGAGATCGGTGTAGGAGCTGCCGAAGGCTGCGATCTTTGGCTTTTGGATTCCCTGAATTGGTCACCTGATCTTCCCGAATATTGGCCGTTTGAATGCTCCACCTCGCGGACTACTGTGATTGCACCCCCAACCCTCACAGGTAACCCGCCATGAAAGCCCTGCCCTTCTTCGCCGCCGCCCTCGCCCTGAGCCTTTTCACTTCGGCCGCTTTCGCCCACGACCCGTCGGAAAAAGTCACCGTCCTCCAAGACCAGGTGCTGAAAAACGCCCCTGGCAAAAAAGCCATGATGATTGAGGTCGACTACAAACCCGGCCAGGCCTCCATCGCCCACAAACACGACGGCACCGCGATGGCTTACGTGCTCGAAGGCGAAGTGATCTCTCAAGTGAAGGGCGAACAGGCGATTACCTACAAGAAAGGTCAGTTCTGGTACGAACCGGCTGGCTCCGAGCATCTGGTGTCAAAAAACGCCAGCGCCACCAAGCCTGCCAAGTTGCTGGTGTTCATGGTGCTGTCCCCGGACGAGCAAGTGTTGATCCCGCTGAAAAACTGATGGATGTTTAATCAGCCATAAATAAAAAGGCGCAAATCATCGATTTGCGCCTTTTTATTTCCCGACGCAATTAACCGGGTCGGGTTACAGCAAATAAAACTATTCAACACTAAACAAGACAGCAAATTGTCAGGTTACTTACAGCCCGCCAGGTTTAGTCTGAATTAACGGTCGTCGTCGACGACTACTCAAACTTTCCGACTGATGTTGTTTCACGGGAGAAACACCATGAAACTTGCCTTTGCCAGTACCTTGGCGATATCGGTTTTAGCCTTGTCCGCCTGTTCTGTCCCCACCGCACCCAAAGCGGTTTCGTCCCTCGACACACTCTTCACCCAACCGGTCGGCCGCAGCAGTGCCGCCCAGGTGAAAAGTGGTCCCGGCGTGTCGCTCGGCGTGGTCTACAGCCCAAGCACGCAAAGCAACCGCGAATACCTGCGCGACTATCAGGCCAACGCCGGCACCGGTTTCGGCCAGAGCCTGCTGGTGCAACCGATACATGACGCCTACGTCGCCACCTCGAAACCGGACATGGCGGTGGAATGGGTGAATGCTTCGCTGCAACGTCAATTTGGCTCGGTGACGGTCTATCCAGACATGCAAAGCCTGCGTGCGGCCAAGCCGGATGTGGTGGCAATCGTCGACACTCACAGCCAGTTGATTACCTCGCGCAGCTCCGATATCAAGGCCGATGTCAGTGCCGATTTTTATGATGCGCAGTTGAACTATATCGGTACGGCGAAAGGTTCGGATGCACGTGAGTTGACGCCGGTGTGGGCGGACTTCAAGCGGTCGGAAGAGATTGTTGCGGATATTAATCAGCAGCAGGATGTGCAAGTTAGGGCGTTGCAGAAGTTTGACCAATCGCTCAACAATTTAGTCGCTCGGCCTTCGGACAAAGTATCGATGCTCGATAACAAACAAGGTCAGAAGTTGTATTGATACCTGCCCCCTGTAGGAGCTGCCGAAGGCTGCGATCTTTTGATCTTGATCTTTAAAAGGCAAAAGATCGCAGCCTTCGGCAGCTCCTACACCGGTCGGTACGAATCCAGAGACATAAAAAAGCCCCGGCATCTCTCGACACCGGGGCTTTTTCATTCAGCCACTACTTACGCCAGTTCAAGCTCGGCATTCGCAGTCACCGCAGGCACTACCGCTTGCCCACTCAACGCCAGATCCAGCAGTTCACGGTTGGCCACTGCATACATGGCGTAGTCCGTGCCGCTCGCCGCACGGATTTCCACCAGCATGGCGCGCCAGCGCGAGATCATGCTTTCGTGTTGTTCCATCCACAGCGCCAGACGTGCTTCCACGTCCAGTGTGCCGTCGCCCTGTTGCAGGACAGAGATGGTGATCGCACGTTGCTGCCAGTCGACATCGTCACGGAACGCTTCACGGGCCAGAGCTTGCCAGTTGTTTTCAACCGGCAGTGCGCTGATCTGTTGCAGGTACCAGGTGATGTCCAGCGCACTGCCCACAGCGAAGTAAGCCTTGGCCACTTCTGCAGGGTTCTGGCCAGTCACGTCGGAGGCTTCGATGATCGGCAGCAGCGTGTACAGGTGCGAAGTGCCCGCAACCATACGCGCCAGCAATTCCGGGACACCGGCTTCGACGTAAGCCTGATAGCGCGCCTGCCAGTTTTCACGGATTTCGCCGCTCAGCAGTTCGTCGAGTTTCAGGCCCAGCTCTTTCAGGTGCGGACCGAAATGCGCGACGTCACGGGCAGCGTTCTGCTCGTTGCGACGGGCACGCAGGAACCAGCGCGTGGCGCGACGGCCCAGACGCATCAGCTCGTCCATCAGCTCCAGCTGCACGTCAGCGCTGACTTGGTAGTCCAGCGCTTCGATCTGACGGAACCAGTGCGGGAGGTGGAAGATGTCGCGCACGATCACATAAGCGCCAGCGACGTTCGCCGGGCTCATGCCGGTCGACTCTTTGAGTCGTTGAACGAAGGTGATGCCCATGTGGTTGACCAGGTCGTTGGCGATCTGGGTGCTGACGATCTCGCGCTTCAGACGGTGACGACGCATGGCTTCGGAGAACTTGCTGACCAGGGTCGGCGGGAACGCCGTTTCCATGTCGCGGGTCAGGTAATCGTCGTCCGGCACCAAGGAACCCAACAGCTGCTCCTTGAGGTCGATCTTGCTGTAAGAGATCAGCACCGACAGCTCAGGACGGGTCAGACCGTGGCCTTCGGCAATGCGCTCGTTGATCTGCTCTTCGGTCGGCAGGAACTCGATGGCGCGGTCCAACTTGCCACGGCCTTCCAGATCGCTCATCAGACGCTTGTACTCAGCGATGCGCGCATACGCACGACGCGCCGCCAGGGACAGGGCCTGAGTCTGCTTGTAGTTGTTGCCCAGCACCAGATTGCCGACTTCGTCGGTCATGCTCGCCAGCAACTGGTTGCGTTGCTTGTCGGTCATGTCACCGGCCTGAACCACTTCGTTCAGCAGGATCTTGATGTTCACTTCGTGGTCGGAGCAGTCCACGCCACCGGCGTTGTCGATGAAGTCGGTGTTGGAACCGCCGCCATTCAGACCGAATTCGACACGACCCAGTTGGGTCATGCCGAGGTTACCGCCCTCGCCCACGACCTTGCAGCGCAACTCGTTGCCGTTCACGCGCAGTGCATCGTTGGCCTTGTCGCCGACATCGGCGTGGCTTTCGGTGCTGGCTTTGACGTAAGTGCCGATACCGCCGTTCCACAACAGATCCACCGGCGCCTTGAGCAAGGCGTTGAGCAGTTCGGTCGGGGTCAGCTTGTCAGCCTTGATGGCGAAGCGTTCCTGCATTTGCGGCGAGATCGCGATGCTCTTCGCGCTGCGCGAGAAGATACCGCCACCTTCGGACATGATGCTCGTGTCGTAGTCGGTCCAGGCCGAACGCGGCAGGTCGAACATGCGCTGACGCTCGACGAAGCTGGTCGCCGGGTTCGGGTTTGGATCGATGAAGATGTGCAGGTGGTTGAAGGCCGCGACCAGTTGCAGCTTGTCGGACATCAACAGGCCGTTACCGAACACGTCACCGGCCATGTCGCCGACGCCGACCACAGTGATGCTGTCTTCCTGAACATTGATGCCGCGCTCGCGGAAGTGACGTTGTACGCCGACCCACGCGCCTTTGGCGGTAATGCCCATTTTCTTGTGGTCGTAACCGGCCGAACCACCGGACGCAAACGCGTCACCCAGCCAGAAGCCGTAGTCGATGGCGATGCCATTGGCGATGTCGGAGAAGGTTGCAGTGCCCTTGTCCGCTGCCACGACCAGGTACGGGTCGTCATCGTCGTGGCGAACCACGTTCAATGGCGGCACCAGCGCGCCGTCTTTCAGGTTGTCGGTGATGTCCAACAGGCCGGAAATGAAGATGCGGTAGCAGGCGATGCCCTCGGCCGCGATCTCGTCACGGCTGCCGCCCAGTGGCAGGCGACGCGGCAGGAAGCCGCCCTTCGCACCCACTGGCACGATGACCGAGTTTTTCACTTGTTGAGCTTTCACCAGGCCGAGGACTTCGGTACGGAAGTCTTCTTCACGGTCGGACCAGCGCAGACCACCACGGGCAACGTTACCGAAGCGCAGGTGCACGCCTTCAACGCGAGGCGAGTAGACGAAGATTTCGAACTTCGGCACTGGCTTCGGCAGTTCAGGGATCGCGTGCGGGTTGAACTTGAAGCTGAAGTACGACTTGTTCTGGCCGTTGGCATCAGTCTGATAGAAGTTGGTACGCAGGGTCGCTTTGATCAGGTCGAGGTAACGACGCAGGATGCGGTCTTCGTTGAGCACCTGGACGTCGTCCAGTGCGGTCAGAATCGCTTGTTCCAGACGCTGTTGCTTGTCTTCCAGATCTTCATCGCTGAGTTTGCGCGCCAGATAGAAGCGGGTCTTGAACAACCGGGTCAGTTCGCGAGCGATGTCGGTGTGGTTGTTCAGGGTGCTGGCGATGTAGCCCAGATCGAAGCCCAGACGAATCTGCTTCAGGTAACGCGCGTAAGCACGCAGCAGCGCAACGTCGCGCCATGGCAGGCCGGCGGTCAGTACCAGACGGTTGAACGCATCGTTCTCGGCTTCGCCACGGACGATGTGGACAAAGGCGTCCTGCAGGGTGTCGTTGAGTTGCTGGATGTCGAGGTCCAGACCTTCAGCGGCGGTGAACGCGAAGTCGTGAATCCAGAACTCGCGGCCATTGGTGTGACGCAGACGGTACGGGAATTCACCCAGTACGCGCAGACCGAGG
Organism: Pseudomonas helmanticensis; assembly: GCF_900182985.1. Taxonomy (NCBI): domain Bacteria; kingdom Pseudomonadati; phylum Pseudomonadota; class Gammaproteobacteria; order Pseudomonadales; family Pseudomonadaceae; genus Pseudomonas; species Pseudomonas helmanticensis. Next base: position 1,627,572 of record NZ_FXUY01000001.1, read on the forward strand.
TTTTCCAGGATCGGCAGCACGTCGGACAGCGCCAGCGGGGTGTCGGCGTGGTACAGCTTGCAATGCAGCTCGCGCTGGCCGGAGACCTGACCGAGCGGCTGATAGAAGCTCATCACCAGCGGATTTTTTTCGTTGAGGCTCAGCAGGTGCTGCATGTCGACCACGGCCGAATGCGCAGCGAAACGCTCGCGGTAGCCGGCCGGAAAGCCTTTCGGGAAGTCCGCCAGCACGTTGGTGCCGTGGGCTTCGCCGAAGCTTTCGACGGTCAGTGCGGCGTAGTCGTCCTGCCAGCTGCGGCACGCTTGCACGACTTCTTTTTCCAGCAGCACCGGGTCGATGTCGAGACGGTTTTTCGGGTCGACACGCAGGATCAACTGCACGCGCGCCAGTACCGACTCGGAGAAGAACGTCCAGAATTCGCAATCGGAAGCCTTCAGGCGTTCCATCAGCACTTGCTGGATCTTCTGGCGAACTTCGGTGGAGTAGATGTCGCGCGGCACGTAGGCCAGGCAGTAGCAGAAGCGACCGTACGGGTCTTTGCGCAGGAACACGCGGATCTTGTTGCGTTCCTGGATCTGCACGATCGACATCACGGTGGTGAACAGTTCGTCGACCGGGGTCTGGAACAGGTCGTCACGCGGCAATACTTCGAGCACCTGCGCCAGTTCCTTGCCCAGGTGAGCCTTGGACTGGAAGCCGGAGCGGCGTTCGATTTCTTCGACCTTGCGGCGGATGAACGGGATGACCCGCACGCTCTCGCCATACACCGAGGAGGTGTACAGGCCCATGAAGCGGTGTTCCTTGATGACTTTGCCGTCGGCGTCGATTTCACGGATCGACACGTAATCCGGGTACGCCGGACGGTGTACACGGCTCGGGTGCGCAGCCTTGGCGAACGACAGCAGGGTCGGTTCGCGCAGGTAGTTCACCGCGTAATCTTCGATGCGCAGGTCATCGTAGGTCAGGCCGGTGCGCAGCAGTTTGGTCAGGCCGAGGAAGGAATTCTGGTCGTACTCGATGTGGCCGCCATCGGCCTGATCGGTAACCACGAACTCTTCGTAGCCGAGGAAGGTGAAGTGGTTGCCCACCAGCCATTCCAGGAAGCTCTTGATCTCGTTCTTTTCGTCGGTATCGACGGCGAACGCGCTGTTGTCGAGCCGGGTGAGGATGTCCTGCACCTTGGCTTTCATCGGCTCGAAATCGGCGACCGCGACGCGGACTTCACCGAGAACCTGTTCCAGCTCTTTGCTCAGCACATTCAGTTCGGCCGCGTTGGCGCAGCGGTCGATTTCCAGGTACATCAGCGATTCGTGCAGAACGCCTTCGCCGGTGCTGCCTTTTGGCAGGATTTCCAGCAATTCGCCCTTGCTGCCACGACGCACGCTGAGCACGGTGGTTTGCAGGGTGTGGATGCTGTAGCCGCGACGGTTCAGTTCGGTGCGGACCGAGTCGACGAGGAATGGCAGGTCGTGGTGCAGGACTTCGACCGCGGTGTGGGTCGACTGCCAGCCATGACGCTCGTAATCAGGGTTGTAGACGCGCACTTGCGGTTGCGCGTGATCGAAGCGCTCAAGCAGGCGCCACGCGGAAAGAGTACAGCCAGCGAGGTCGGAGAGGCGACGTTGAGTCAGCTCGTCCAGGGAAATGATGCCGAAGAATTGTTCAGCGAACAGCGCCACTTGTGGCAGTGCCTGTTCACTGATGTGCTGCGCCAGTGCCGCTTGCAGTTGGTGCTGGAAGTCGGCTTTGCTGGCTGCGGTGAAGAACGCCATCTGTGGTACTCCGCTTAAGCTTGTTATTGATGGAAAGCGTCGCGTGCAACACCCCTCTCGGGGCTACTGTCGCCCTGTTCCTGAATCTCGGGCAGAGGAAACAGGGTGACAGGTGGGTGAAGCTGGACGAGACACTCAGGTCACATTCACCTTCCATTGAATGGGCATCTGCAAAAACGACTGCCAACGGTGCCGACAATGCCTTTACGGGTGCTCATCCGTTGCGCAGCTTAATGGGTGCGACAATGTGTCTGCTTGCGGTGCTGCGACATATTCGGTCATTGGCACGTAAACGAGGGCTTTGGCACCGGTAAACACTAGCACTCGTGGCGCAAAACGCTGGTCTGAATGCCCGTTTTTACGGTACATGCGAGCCAGAAATGACCATTGACCCACGTCGCGTTCACGACACATCCTCTGACACTCTCACATGCAGAAATTCCCGAGGGCTGGCAGAATCGCGCCCAATTGCGACCAACACGCCCCTTGAGGCAGGAATTCCCCATGCAAATGACCACCGCGCTACTCATCGTCAACCCGTGCGATGACGAAGAAGACAACATGGCCATGCTCTGCTGCCACAGCGACAAGGGCGACATGTTCCTGATGAGCCGCTACCCGGATGAGGATGAGTTGGAGATCACCCTGGATGGCGAGCCGTCGACGCTGGATGGCGTGAAGGTCACGCTGACGTCGACGCTGCTGAAAATCGAGATCGCGGCAGGGGATGCCGATGCGCTGAATGGCGATGATGTGCTGGAGATCAGCTTTAACCCGGACATGGTGGACATGGATGAGGTGGTCGAGACCTTGACGAATATCCTTGACGGGACTGGCACGTTCATTAACGAAGTTTGATGGTGTCTGGGCCGACGCCATCGCGAGCAGGCTCACTCCTACAGGTCGGTGTACGGCGATCCATTGTAGGAGTGAGCCTGCTCGCGATAGGGCCAACACAGGCAACCAATCACTCCCCGGCTACAAAAATCCAACAATTGCCCCGGTCATTTCCCGCACTTTGCGCAAAATGCCGTTAGTCGCCACCCCCCGCGATGGATTAAAGTAACGCCCCCAGCCCCGGCGTTATCCGAACGCCTGGGGCCACCCCTTTCCAGGAACAGTCACCGATGGAACATCGTGAAGCGCTGCTGGCGCTGCGAACCTTTCTTTCAACGCAGATTCTCGGCCAGGAAAAACTCATCGAGCGTTTGCTCATCGCCCTGCTCGCCGACGGCCACATGCTGGTCGAGGGCGCGCCGGGTCTGGCCAAGACCAAAGCGATCAAAGAACTCGCCGAGGGCATCGAAGCCCAGTTCCATCGCATCCAGTTCACCCCTGACCTGCTGCCCGCCGACATCACCGGCACCGAGATCTATCGCCCGGAAACCGGCAGCTTTGTGTTCCAGCAAGGGCCGATCTTCCACAACCTGGTGCTGGCGGACGAAATCAACCGTGCCCCGGCCAAGGTGCAATCGGCGCTGCTCGAAGCCATGGCCGAGCGTCAGGTCAGTGTCGGTCGCAGCACCTATGAACTGTCGCCGCTGTTTCTGGTGATGGCCACGCAGAACCCGATCGAACAGGAAGGCACCTACCCGCTGCCGGAAGCCCAGCTCGACCGTTTCCTCATGCACGTGAAGATCGGCTTCCCCGATGCCGCCGTCGAACGGCGCATCCTCCAGCAGGCCCGTGGCGAAGCGTTGAACGGTGAAACCAAGCCTGAACGCCGCGTCAGCCAGCAAGCGATCTTCGCCGCGCGCAAGGAAATCCTCGGTCTGTACATGGCCGACGCCGTGGAGGAATACCTCGTGCAACTGGTCATGGCCACGCGCACACCGGCCAAGTTCGACCCGGAAATGGCCGAGTGGATCGCCTATGGCGCCAGCCCGCGTGGCTCGATCGCCCTTGACCGCTGTGCCCGCGCCCACGCCTGGCTGGCCGGTCGCGACTTCGTCAGCCCGGAAGACATTCAAGCGGTGCTGTTCGATGTGTTGCGTCACCGCATCATTCTGTCGTTTGAAGCCGAGGCCGCCGGCATCGATCAGGATCGGGTGGTGCAGCGGATTCTCGACGTCGTAGCCGTCGCTTGACCCCCATGAACACCCCCTTGCCGTCCGAACCCGGTATTCGCGTCAGCCTCGCCGAGCTGATCGAGATGCGTCACCGGGTGCGCGAAGTACAGCTGTTTTCCACGCCGAGCCAGCGCAGCCCGCTGATCGGCCTGCATCACTCGAAATTCCGTGGTCGCGGTGTCGACTTCGATCAGGTGCGGGTCTATCAGGCCGGCGACGACGTGCGCACCATCGATTGGCGTGTCACGGCGCGCACGCAAGAGCCACACACCAAGATGTTCCATGAAGAACGTGAACGACCGATTTTCATCATGGTCGAGCAAAGCACGCGACTGTTTTTCGGGTCCGGGCTGATGTTCAAATCGGTGCTGGCGGCGCAAGCGGCAGCGTTGATCGGCTGGGCTGCACTCGGCCATAACGATCGGGTTGGCGGGCTGGTGTTCGGCGACAACGAGCACTACGAAATCAAGCCACGGCGCAGCAAACAAAGCCTGCTGCAATTGCTCAACCGCTTGGTCAAGGTCAATCAGTCGCTGCACAGCGAGCGCGAGCCGGACCGCGATGCCTTTGGCGTGGCTCTGCGCCGGGCGCGTGAGGTACTGCGTCCGGGCAGTCTGGCCATCGTGATTTGCGATGAGCGCGCGTTGTCCGACAGCGCCGAGCAACAGCTGAGTCTGCTGTCGCGCCATTGCGACCTGTTGATGCTGCCGATTTCCGATCCACTCGATCACGCCCTCCCCGCTGCCGGCCTGCTCAGGTTCGCCGAACGCGGCGCACAGCTGGAACTCGACACGCTGAATTTCGACCTGCGCCAGACCTATCGCGCCCAGGCCGAAGCACGCATCGCGCGCTGGGAATTGCTCGCGCAAAAGCTGCGGGTGCTGTTGATGCCGTTGAGTACACAAAGTGAAATGGTCGAGCAGATGCGTGAATTCCTCAATCCGCAGCGTCCGGGGAAAGGTCGATGAACGGCCTCGAACAACTGCAACCGCTGATCTCGCCGCCACCGATTGCCTTTTGGCCGCCGGCGCCGGGCTGGTGGCTGCTGTTGCTGTTATTGCCGTTGCTCGGTTTGGCGGCGTGGAAGCTGCGCCGTTTCATTCCCATGAAGAAGCGCCCAATCGTGCGCGCCGAACAACCGCTCGACCCGGTGCGCATCGCCGCCCTCGCCGAACTCGCGCAAATGCCCAAACCCTACGACGGCGCGCCGGCCGGTGCCTGGCTGCAGCAACTCAACGGCCTGCTCAAACGCCTGTGCCGCAACCATTATCCCTACAGCCAGAGCCACACCCTCAACGGTCGCAAATGGCTGGCGTTCCTCGACAACCGTTGCCCGGCGGCGGGCCTGACTCGCTGGATGGTGCTGGTCGAAGGCGCGTACAAACCGGAATGCAAACTCGACGACAAAGCCATCGCCGGCCTGACCCAAGCGGTCGACACGTGGATTCGCAAACATGTTTGAGTTCGCCTGGCCGTGGATCTTTGCGCTGTTGCCGCTGCCGTGGTTGATGCGCCTTGTGTTGCCGGTGGCCGACAGCGGCGAGCCGGCGCTGAAAGTCAGCTTTCTGTCCGACCTCGAAGGCCTCGCCCGGCGTCGCGCCCGCGCCAACTTGCCGGCGTGGCGCCAACAGGCACCGTTCATGCTCTTGTGGTTGCTGCTGTTGACCGCCGCCGCCCGTCCGCAGTGGCTCGGCGAACCGTTGCCGATTGCCGCCAGCGGCCGAGATTTGCTGGTGGCGGTGGACGTGTCCGGCTCGATGGATTTCCCCGACATGCAGTGGCAGGACGAAGACGTCAGCCGTCTCTCGCTGGTTCAGCACCTGCTCGGCGACTTCCTCGAAAGCCGCGACGGCGACCGCGTCGGCTTGATCCTGTTCGGCAGCAAAGCCTACCTGCAAGCGCCATTGACCTTCGACCGCCACACCGTGCGCGTCTGGCTCGACGAAGCGCGGATCGGCATCGCCGGCAAGAACACCGCCATCGGCGACGCTATCGGTCTGGCGCTGAAACGCCTGCGCATGCGTCCGGCGCAAAGCCGCGTGCTGATTCTGGTCACTGACGGCGCCAACAATGGCGGTGAAATCGATCCGCTGACGGCCGCGAAACTGGCAGCCAGCGAAGGCGTGAAAATCTATCCGATCGGCATCGGCGCCAATCCCGAGGACAGCGGTTCGACCGGACTGCTCGGGGTCAACCCGAGCCTGGATCTCGACGAGCCCGCACTCAAGGCGATCGCCGCAGCGACCGGTGGCCAGTACTTCCGTGCCCACGATGGCAAAGAACTGCAAGCGATCAAGGACACCCTCGACCAGCTCGAACCGGTAACCCAACAACCGACCCAGGCGCGTCCGGCGCAAGCCTTGTATCACTGGCCGCTGGCATTGGCGCTGTGGTTGAGCCTGCTGCTGGTGGCGCGCGAATTGTGGCCGGACAATTTCTTGCAACGCCTGTTCACCAAGGAGCTGTATCTGCAAAGCCCGTTACCTGACTGGCGCGAGCGTCTCAAGCGCCTGCGTCTGCGGAGGCGTCGATGATCGCCCTCTGGCCGCACTGGTTCCGTCCTTGGTGGCTGTTGCTGTTGCCGCTGCTCGGCTGGTTGCTTTGGCAGCTCTGGCACCGGCAAAAACGCGCCGGACGCTGGCAGATGATTCTGCCGCCGGCGTTCCACGCCACTTTGCTCAGCGGTGGTAACGGACGCGACAGCAAATTGCCGTGGATCGCCCTCGGCGTGGCGTGGTTGCTGACCATTCTGGCGCTGCTCGGGCCGAGTTGGGAGCGTGTCGAACAGACCAGCCAGAAACCTGCCGATCCGTTGGTGGTTGTACTGGAACTGACCCCGGAAATGCTCGCCACCGATGCGCCGCCGACCCGCCTCGAGCAAGCGCGGCGCAAGCTGTTCGACCTGTTGCAGGCGCGCAGCGATGCGCAGACCGCCATCGTCGTCTACGCCGGCAGCGCGCACACGCTGGTGCCGCTGTCGGATGATCTGGCGACCAGTCGCAATCTGCTCGACGCGCTCAAGCCATCGCTGATGCCAGAGAGCGGTCATCGCGCCGATCTGGCGGTGAGCAAGGCGCTGGCCTTGTTGAAACAGGGCGCACTCGGTCAGGGGCGGATTCTGTTGATCGGCTCGTCCTTGAGCGAAGAGGAACGCCAAGGCATTCGTCGTGCCTTGAGCGGTGAATCTGCGCAACTGTTGATGCTCGGCGTCGGCACTGCCGAAGGGGCACCGATTGCTCAAGAGGACGGCAGTTTCCTGAAAGACGACCAAGGTGCGATTCGCGTGCCGCAACTCGACAGCCCGGGCCTTGGCGCGTTCCTCAACAGTGTTGGCGGTGAATACCACGCTGCACGGCTGGACGAAGCTGATCTCGGCGCGCTCGGCCTGCTCAATGGCCCGCGCAGTTTGCGCAACGATGGCCAGACCGTGCGCCTCGATACCTGGGCCGATCAGGGTTATTGGCTGCTGTTGCCGCTGTTGTTGCTGGCCGCGTGTGCCGGGCGGCGTGGCTGGTTGTTCTGCCTGCCGCTGCTGTTGTGTCTGCCGCAGCCGAGCTACGCGTTCGACTTCGAAGATTTGTGGCTGCGCCCGGATCAACAGGGCCTGCATTTGCTCAAGCAGAAGCGCCCCGCCGAGGCCGCCGCCCATTTTGACGATCACCAATGGCAAGGGGTGGCGTTGTACGAGGCCGGCGATTACAGTGGCGCCGCCCAGCGCTTTGCCGAAGGCAGCGATGCCCGCGCGCACTACAATCGTGGCAACGCTTTGGCAAAAAGCGCTGAGCTGGAAGCCGCCATCGATGCCTACGAGCAGGCGCTGGAACTGCAACCGGATCTGCGCCCGGCACAGACCAACAAGGCACTGGTGGAGAACCTGCTGAAGCAGAAAAACACCCCGCCGCCCGTTGAGCCGGAAAACAAGCCAACCGAACAGAGTCTGCCGGGCGACGAAACTCCGCCAGTGACCGCACCACCGCCAGCGGTGAAAAGTGAAACCCAGGGCGATGCGCAACCGGCCGAACCGGCCAGCGAACCGCCGCCGGCCACGCCACCGCAACCCGGTCCCAACGAAGTACCGGGCAGCGATGAGGAAGAGCAGACGGACACCGTGCCGACCCTGCGCCCAAGCGAGGACAACCTCGAAGGCGAGCAGCGTCAAGCACTGGAGCAATGGCTGGGGAAGATCCCGGATGATCCGGGCGAACTGCTGCGACGCAAATTCTGGTACGAACAGCAACAACATCAGGATCAGGAAAACACTCGATGACCCGCTTCACCGCTCTCTTGCTGCCCCTGCTGATCTGCACGGCCACCGCCCAGGCGGCCGAGTTGACCGCCAGCGTGGATCGCAGTCGCCTGAACTCCGGCGAGACGGTCGAACTCACCCTCGAAACCAGCGACGTTACCCAGTTCGGCAAACCTGACCTGACCCCGCTGGAACCACTGTTCGAGGTGCGCGGCACGCGTCAGGTCAACCAGTTGAACACGCTCAATGGCGACAACCGCGCGACCACGCGCTGGATCATCACGCTGCTACCGAAAGAGAACGGCAGCGTGGTGATTCCGCCGTTGCAGATGGGCGACGTGCAGAGCCAGCCCATCACCGTGCAAGTGGTCGAAAGCGACACCCACGAAGACAAGAACAGCCTCGACCCGGTGTTCATCGAGGCCAGCCTCGATCAGTCCAGCGTGTATGTGCAGGCGCAAGCGATCCTGACCCTGCGCATCTACCATTCGGTGTCGCTGTACGACGACAGCAGCCTGACCCCGCTGCAAATCGCCGATGCGCGCGTCGAACAACTGGGCGACACCCGCACGTACGAAAAAGACATCAACGGTGTGCGCCACGGCGTGATCGAGATGCGCTATGCCATCTATCCGCAACACAGCGGCTTGCTGACCATCGCCCCGCAAACCTTCAGCGCCACGCTGGTCGACACCCAGCCGTCCGCAGACGCCACCGCGCAAGGGCCGAAGCCGGGCAAATTGATGCGCGTCAGCTCCGCCGACATCCCGTTGACGGTCAAGCCGAAACCGCTGACCTACCCGCTCGACGCCCCGTGGTTACCGGCGCGCAGCCTGAGCCTCAGCGAAAGCTGGAACCCGGAACCCGAACACACCCAAGTCGGCGACTCGCTGACGCGCAGCCTGATCCTGAAAGTCGAAGGCCTCGCCAGTTCGCAACTGCCGGCGCTGCCCGCCACCGACGTCAACGGTTTGCGCCGCTATCCTGACCAACCGGTGCTCACCAACCAGAGCACTGACCGGGGACTTGTCGGCAGCCGCGAAGAACGTGAAGCACTGGTGCCGAGTCGCAGCGGTTCGATCGAGCTGCCAACGGTCGACGTGGTCTGGTGGAACACTTTCGAAGATCACCTTGAACACAGCAGCTTGCCCGCGCGCACCCTGCAAGTGGCGAACAATCCGAGCCTGCAAGTCGACACCCCGGCGGGCAGCTTGCAACCGAGCGCCGTCGATAACGATGTGTTGTGGTGGTGGAAACTGAGCACGCTGATCCTCGCCTGCACCACCCTGCTCGGCTTCGGCCTGTGGTGGCGTGCGCGCTGGCAACCGGCGATCCTGCGCGCCGCGCAGACCGGGCCAAGCCCGCGCACGCTGCTTGACGACATCAAACGCGCGAGCCAGGCCAACGATCCGCAAGCGACGCGGCAGGCGCTGGATGCATGGGCGCGGCAGCAGCCGGAAACGCTGGCGGATATGGCGGCGCGGTTTGTGCCCTTGTCGGATGCGCTCGACGGCCTCAATGGCGCGCTGTACAGCGAGACCGGGCAGCATTGGCAAGGTGAGGATTTGTGGCGCGCGATCCGCACTATTCCGACCGCTGAGCGCGTCCACGATCCAGTAGGCGACAGTGGGTTGCCACCGCTTTATCCGAAGTAAAAGATCAAAAGATCGCAGCCTCCGGCAGCTCCTACATTTGATCTCTGTAGGAGCTGCCGCAGGCTGCGATCTGTTGACTTTGAGACGTCTGACTCAATCGATCTTCAATCAGTGTTGGAAACAAAAGGGTCAACACCCTCACGGATCAATCGCTCCTGCAACTCAAACAAAAACTTCATAACTGCTTCCTCACCCATGGCTGCGGTCAGCGCTTCCTGTTCCGAAATCTCATCCTCACGCCTGACATCCACATGACTGCCCGCGTCGTACTTGATGAAATAACGCTCATGGCGCCGGCAAATTTCCACATCACGAAACTTGAATAACAATTTATCCATGTCGACTTCTCATTGGAAAGTCGAAAGCAAACTCACTTTCCCCGTCGTTTGCCTCGCACGTTCAGTCGCAGCATTGATCTCATCCGCATACGCCGACACGTCCAGACCCAGACTGATCATCGACCTGATCGATTCCAATGCGACGTAAATCGCCTGGCTTCCCCGACGTGAAGTCACCTTCAGCAATACGACCAGTGCTCTTTCATCCGGGTCTCCCAACGTCTCGCATAACCGCAATACCCAGAAATCGCTTTTGCTGTCTACGACTGTCAATAGCTCCAGCCAATCGGCGTCAGAAAAGCCATCCAGCATTTCGGAGGCGCTGATAATGGCGACATCAGACCAGAAATCGCTTGGGTACTCTTCATCAGCAAACATCTCGATAAATTTATCAAACTTAATAAACATCGTCGCTTGGCTCACCCTGTGAAGAAACCACCTACCGACTTCTAAAGAAGAAAAAGCTTTCGTACAGTTTCCATGTCCGATTGGATAATCTCCAACTCCTCGTCATCGGCATCTGCCTCAACCAGGCTCTCAATGCTGCACTGGCTGTAGGTCTGCGCCAAAATATCCAACATATCGCTCGTGTATGAATCTTCTTTCGACAGCTTCAGACCGCGACGATGCCCCTCCATATAAATGGCCGTCTGAAGAATTGCATTCGGGCCGGGCGCATCTTTGCGCAGCAAGAGTTCCAGCTCATCCTGAACATAGGCAAAAGCTTGTTCCGGACGAAACCCAAGCTCATCCATCGCGTGGAAATAAAGCCCTTTAACCATGCCTCTGGCCTGATTGAACAAGCTTTCAACCCGCATTTCTGTTTTCCTCCGGCTTCAACCAGCGGCGAATCGCCACCAGCCAAAAATGACATCAATATAGTGGCGCGATGGTAGGCAGCGGGTTTCAGGTCGTCAATTGACGAATTCACCCCAATCGCGCACAAGCCCTCCGCCCGCAATAGTCTGTAAACTCTCCCCTCTTTCGCCGCCCTCATTTCACCTGCGGCCATCACCTCTTTAATTGTTGCGGAGTCCGCCTTGCGTCTGTTTCACACCTCCGACTGGCACCTTGGGCAAAACCTCCACGGCCAGGAGCGCGATTTCGAGCACGCCTGTTTTCTCGAATGGCTGCTGGGTCAACTGAAACTGGCGCAGCCGGATGTGCTGCTGATCGCCGGTGACATTTTCGACACGGTCAATCCGCCGGTCAAAGCCCAGGAACGCCTCTACGATTTCATCGTCAGCGCCCATGAACAGCAACCGTTGCTGACCATCGTGATGATTGCCGGCAACCACGATTCCGGTTCACGGATCGAGTTACCCGCGCCACTGATGCGCCGTTTGCGCACGCATGCGCTGGGTCGGGTGTTGTGGCTGGATGACGGGCAATTGGATGCCGAGCGTCTGTTGCTGCCGCTGCCGGATAAAACCGGCGAAATTGCCGCGTGGTGCCTGGCGCTGCCGTTCCTGCGCCCGGCGGAAGTGACCGGCGCGCATTTGGGTGACAACTATTTGCGCGGCATCGGTCAGGTGCACGAATGGCTGATCGAAGCGGCCAACGCCAAGCGCACACCCGGTCAGGCTTTGATTGCCATCAGCCACGCGCACATGGCCGGCGGCTCGGTATCGGAAGATTCCGAGCGCAGCCTGATCATCGGCAATGCCGAAGCCCTGCCCGCCAGCCTGTTCGGGCCGAGCATCAGCTATGTTGCCCTCGGCCATTTGCACAAGCCGCAGAAGGTCAACGGTGAGGAACGCATTCGCTACAGCGGTTCGCCGATTCCGTTGTCGTTCTCCGAAATCGGCTATCAGCACCAGATTCTCGACGTCACCCTCGATGGCGAAAGCCTGGTCAGTGTTGAATCAAAACTGATTCCGCGCTCGGTCAATCTGCAACGCATCGGCCCGGCACCGCTGGCCGAGATCCTGCTGCAACTGGCAGACCTGCCGAACATCGACCTGCTCGCTGAAACCCAGCGCCAGCCGTGGCTGGAGGTGCGCGTGCGCCTCGACGAGCCGCAACCGGATCTGCGCCACCAAGTGGAAAACGCCCTGCAAGGCAAAGCCGTGCGGCTGGTGCGCATCGCCGCTGAATACGCCGGCAACCGGGGCGCTGACGGCGAGGCGGACGGCACCACGCTGATCGAACTCGACCAACTGACGCCGCAGGAGTTGTTCAGCCGCGCCTGGCTCGACAACTACGGCAACGAGGTTGATGAGCAGACGCTGAAGGACTTCGCCGAACTGCTGCAAGACGTGCAACTGGAGGGCGAGCAGCCATGAAGATTCTCGCCATTCGGTTGAAAAACCTCGCCTCGCTGGCCGGCCCGTTCGAGATCGATTTCACCGCTGAACCGTTGGCCAGCGCCGGCTTGTTTGCGATTACCGGGCCGACCGGCGCCGGCAAAAGTACCTTGCTCGACGCTTTGTGCCTGGCGCTGTTCGGTGCCGTACCGCGCCTGAACAACACCGGCCGCGACGCGAAAGTCCCGGATGCCGACGGCGAAATCGCCACGGGCGACCCGCGCACCTTACTGCGGCGCGGCACCGGTGAAGGCTATGCGGAAGTCGATTTTGTCGGTGTCGATGGCCGGCGCTATCGAGCGCGCTGGGAAGCCAATCGCGCTCGCGAGAAGGCCGGCGGCAAGCTGCAAGCCAGCCGCCAGAGCCTGCGCGATATCGATCAGGATCAACTGCTCGCCAGCCAGAAAGGCGAGTACAAAACCCAGCTGGAAACCGCGCTCGGCCTGAACTTCGAACAGTTCACCCGCGCCGTGCTGCTGGCCCAGAGCGAGTTCAGTGCGTTCCTCAAGGCCGACGACAACGACCGCAGCGAACTGCTGGAAAAACTCACCGACACGGCGCTCTACACGCGGCTCGGTCGTCGCGCCTTCGACAAGACCAAAGAGGCCCGCGAAGCGCACAAGCTGTTGCAGGATCAGGCCACTGGCGTCACGCCGCTGAGCGCTGAAGCCCGCGCCGAGCTGGATGAGCGTTTCAACAACGCCCAGCAACAACTGAAACTGCAACAGGCGCAGCTGAAACAGCTTGAGCAGCAGCACACGTGGCTCAAGGATTTGCGCCTGTTGCAGGACGCGCAGCACGCCGCCAGCGAGCAACTGCACAGCGCTCAGCAACAACGCGAAGGCCTGGCTGGCGAACGGCTCAAGTTGACGCGACTCGAGCAACTCGGCCCGCAACGCCATCAGTTCGCGCGCAAAAACCAGCTCGATGCGCTGCTGACGCCGTTGGCGGCACAGATCGCCGAACACACTCGCCAGCATGCCGAACTGACTGAGCGCCAGACGCAACTGGAGCAGAATCTCGAAGCAGCGAAAGTCGCACTGAGCGAGGCGCAGCAACGCCAGTCTGGGAATGCGCCGCTGTTGCGTCAGGCCTTCGAGGAGCAAAGCACCCTCGCCCGTCTGGCCAAGGATGTCGCCGCTGGCGCTGAAGCCAAAGCCGCAGCACAACAGGCGTGCAGCGACGGTCAGGGCGCGATTCAAGCCTTGCTGGAAAAACAGGCCCAGGTCGCCGAGCGCTTGCAACGCATTGCCGCCGAGCTTGAGCAAAGCGCTCATCTGGCACCGTTAAGCGATGCGTGGAATGCCTATCGCGATCGTCTGCAGCAGTTGATGCTGATCGGCAATCGCCTGAACAAAGGTCAGGCTGAACTGGCCAGTCTCGAGCAGAACGCCGCCCACAGCGCCGAAGCGTTCACCACCCAGAAGCAGCAGCTTGAAGTGCTGTTCAAAGAGGCCGGCGCCGAACCGGATGCCGTTGCCGAGCAGATCGGCATTCTCGGCACGCTGTTGCAGGACAACCGCAAACAGCTGCGCGCCTTTGAAGATTTGTCGCGCCTGTGGGCCAGCCAGCAGGATCTGCTCAAGCGCGGCGCCGAGCTGCAACAACGCCAGCTCAGCGCCCAGCAGGAGCGCGAACGGTTGACCCAGGACGGGGTGAAAAGCAAAGCCGAACTGACCGTCGCCGAGCAAACCCTCAACGTCACCCGCGAACTGCTTGAACGCCAGCGCCTCGCGCGCAGTGCCAGCGTCGAAGAGTTGCGCGGGCAGTTGCAGGATGACCAGCCGTGCCCGGTGTGCGGGAGCAACGAGCATCCGTATCACCAACCGGAAGCGCTGCTGCAAAGCCTCGGCCGCCACGATGAGAGTGAGCAGGCCAACGCGCAGCTAGTGGTCGATCAGCTCAAGGAAAAGCTCATCGAACTGCGTGCCGAAGTCGGCGGCGTCATCGCGCAACAGAAAGAATTGTTGCAACAACAGGAGCAACTGGCCGCCCAGCAACAGGTCTTGGCACCGAGCCTCGATGCTCATCCGCTGTCCGCCCAATTGCTCAATCAAGATGCCGACAAACGCGATGCCTGGCTCAGTCGTCAGAACGAACAGCTCAACCAGAGCATCGCGCAGGACGAACAACGCCAGAGCGCCCTGCTCACTCTGCAACAGGATGCCGCGCGGCTGACGCAACAATTGCGTCAGGCGGAAACCGCGCATCAGCAAGCCGCGCAGCACCTGGGCAATCAGCAGCGCGAACTGAGCAGCGACCGCCAGCGCCTCGACGAGGAACTGACGGCGTTCGCCACTCTGCTGCCGGCCGACACCCTTGAAGCCCTGCGCCAGGAGCCTGCGGCGACGTTCCTGCAGCTCGACCGGCAGATCGCCGAACGCTTGGCGCAAGTCGAGCAGCAGAAGGAAGAATTGAGCGAGCAGCAGCAACGTCAGCAGACACTGGAGAAAGACCAGGATCGTCAGCAGACGCGCCTGCAACAAGCGCAAATCGCTGAACAGCAGTACGCTGCGTTAGCCGAGCAACAGCAGCGCTGCCAGGAGAAACTCGCGCAATTGCTTGGCGAGCACAGCTGCGCCGAGCAGTGGCAGCAGCAACTGGAACACGCCGTCGAACAGGCGCGCAACACTGAAACCAGCACGGCGCAGGAGCTGCAAAGCGTGCGCACGCAGCGGGTGCAGACCGGCGCTGAACTGAAGGCGCAGCAGGAGCGTTTGCAGGCGCTGGAAAGCGAAGACCAGGATCTCACCGGCAAGATCGCCGACTGGCGCGCGGGTCATCCCGAGCTGGACGATGGCGGCCTCGAAGACTTGTTGCGGGTCGATGACGCGCAACTCGGCGAACTGCGCCAGCGTCTGCAACTCAACGAAAAAGCGATCGAGCAAGCCTCGGTGTTGTTGCAGGAGCGTGAGCGCTTGTTGGTCGACCATCAAGCCCACAGCAATGGCGATCTCGACGCTGAGCAACTCGCCACCGCGCTGGTTGATCTGCAACAGCAGTCCACTGTCAGCGAGCAGCAATGCGCCGAACTGCGCGCCGAACAAGTCGAAGATCAGCGCCGGCAGAATGCCAATCAGGCACTGGCGCAGCAGATCGCCGACGCCTATGCCGAATACCAGCGCTGGGCGCGGCTGAGTGCCTTGATCGGATCGGCCACCGGCGACACCTTCCGCAAGATCGCCCAGGCCTACAACCTCGACCTGCTGGTGCACCACGCCAATGTGCAACTGCGCCAACTGGTCAAACGCTATCGCCTGAAACGCGGCGGCAGCATGCTCGGCTTGTTGGTGATGGACACGGAAATGGGCGACGAACTGCGCTCGGTGCATTCGTTGTCCGGCGGCGAAACGTTCCTCGTGTCGCTGGCGCTGGCGTTGGGTCTGGCATCGATGGCGTCGAGTACGCTGAAAATCGAATCGCTGTTTATCGATGAAGGCTTTGGCAGTCTCGATCCGGAGTCGCTGCAATTGGCGATGGATGCGCTCGACGGCTTGCAGGCGCAAGGCCGCAAGGTCGCGGTGATTTCCCACGTACAGGAAATGCACGAGCGGATCCCGGTGCAGATTCAGGTCCAGCGTCAGGGCAACGGTTTGAGCACCGTGGAGGTGAAATGAACAAGCTGTATTCCTTCCGCCGCTGCCCCTATGCGATGCGGGCGCGGATGGCTCTGCGTTATTCCGGCGTGCCAGTGGAGATGGTTGAAGTCAGCCTCAAGGCCAAACCACCGGAGATGCTGGCGATCTCGCCGAAAGGCACGGTGCCAGTGCTGGATGCCGGTGGCCGGGTGATTGATGAGAGCCTGGAAATCATGCACTGGGCGTTGGCGCAGAATGATCCGCAGGGTTGGTTGCTGGAGGGTGATGCGCGGATTGCCGAATTGATCGAGGCGAATGATCAGGGGTTCAAGGTGCATCTGAACCGCTACAAATATGCCGAGCGCTATCCGGAACAACCGATGGAGGTTTATCGGGCTGAAGGGGCGGTGTTTTTGCAGCGGCTGGAGGCGCTGCTCAAGGATCGCGATTACTTGCTGACTGATCATCCGAGCCTGGCCGATATCGCCTTGCTGCCGTTCGTTCGGCAGTTTGCCCATGTTGATCGTGAGTGGTTTGCGCAGACGCCTTATGTACGGTTGCAGGTTTGGTTGCAGCGCTTCCTCGAATCCGAGCTCTTCACCTCGATCATGAAAAAGTAACTACAGCGCCTCAACCCCTGTGGCGAGGGGATTTATCCCCGTTCGGCTGCGAAGCAGTCGTGAAACATTCTATGCGGTGTGACAGGCAAATTTGAGTTGCAGGATTTGGGGCTGCTTCGCAGCCCAACGGGGATAAATCCCCTCGCCACAATGGATTGCGGTGTCTAGGCGAGTGCATTGCACATCCCAAGCGCCATGCAATCAACTTCGAAGGGACCGAGGAAATTGGTCGAAACCTTCACCGGTGGATTCCCCGCCATCAACCCCAGCGTATTCGCCCGTTCGATGTTATGCGCGATGGTGTGATTAGCCTCTATGGCCCGCGCCAACCCGCCCACCGAGCCTTGACCAACGCCCAGTAACGAAGCGCCGTTGGTCATGACCGCCAGACTGGCAATGACCCAAAGTCTGTAACCTTTCATGCGCCGCCGACTCCTGCGAGTTCAGCCCGGTCGACCGTCACGCTTTGCGAGCGGACTTCGAACTGGATGCCAGGGTGGGCGACGTCAATCGGTGCGCTGAAGCGATGTTCCATTTGCGAGGCGACGCTGACAACGAGCACCACGGCCAGGTAAAGACCGATGGCCAGGTAGGCGCCGCGTTTGGCTGAAGTGATGATTTCGCTGGCCATGGTGTTCTCCCGTGGGCATGTTTCGATGGCCACAGAATCGATCAAAACAGCGGTGGCAACCACTCAGGGTTTTCCATAGTGAACATCAGCTTCGTTGATTATTTAGCCGGTCTATTTGCGTGTTGAAGAAAACCTATGACGCTACGAAACGCACACGAGGGCGACGGTCTTTACCGATCGTTCCCACGCTCTGCGTGGGAACGATCAACAACGATCAACAACGCACACGTGTAAGAGCTGCCGAAGGCTGCGATCTTTTGATTTTGCTTTTTAAAAACAAGATCAAAAGATCGCAGCCTTCGGCAGCTCCTACAGGGGAGTTGTGTGCTGGTGCTCAGTGTTGGCTTTTGTGATCCAGGGCGGCGTAGAAGTTGGCGCTCTGTTGCAGGTATTTCTGGGTGTAGCTCTGGGTGTGGGATTTTTTGCTGGCGATTTCAACGTTGGCACCGGCTGGCAGAACCACGGTGGCGGAGATGGCGGAAGCGGCGATAACGGAGAAGAGATTGAAGTTCATGGCGGTAACCCTCGTGTTCGGTTGGCTTGCTCGCCCGGTTGGGCCGTGAAGCAAACTTAACGCTCGAGGGCTGATCGCTTGAAATGCTTTGTAACGTTAGCGCATATCAGTGCAATTAATACAACCAGACAGGCCCCGTAAACCGGGGCCTGTGGCTTATTGTCGCACTATAAACTTGAGGTCACTCGGGGCGTCCATCGGCAGTTTCTGCACGGTTTTGCCGAGCAGACCGGTCTTGCTGTCGCGCTCGACGACAACAATCTGGTTGCTCTTCTGGTTGGCAATCAACAGGAACTTGCCACTCGGATCGAGGCTGAATTCGCGTGGGTGATCACCTTCCACCGAGCGCTTTTGCAGCTCTTTGAGCTGGGCAGTCGCCGGATCGATGCTGAATACCACCAATTGATTGGCGGTGCCGCGATTGCTGACATAGAGGAACTTGCCGTCCGCCGAGGTGTGCAGCGCGGCGCCGGCCTTGTCCGACGTCGGCTGACCTGCAGCCAGATCGACCAATTGGGTCTGGGTCAGCACGCCGTCGTTGTAATCAAACACCGCGACCTGCGCGCTCATTTCCATGCTCAGCCAGGCGTGCTTGCCGTCAGCGCTGAACAG
This sequence comes from Pseudomonas helmanticensis, assembly GCF_900182985.1. Classification (NCBI taxonomy): domain Bacteria; kingdom Pseudomonadati; phylum Pseudomonadota; class Gammaproteobacteria; order Pseudomonadales; family Pseudomonadaceae; genus Pseudomonas; species Pseudomonas helmanticensis. The sequence continues at coordinate 1,645,913 of NZ_FXUY01000001.1, forward strand.
CAGATGACGCGGGCCACTGCCTGCCGGGAGGGACACCGAGGCGGATTTCGCCGGGGTCAGCGGCAAATCCGGATTGGCCTTTGGGTCGAATTTGTAGATGAAGACCTTGTCCGCACCCAGATCGTTGGAGAACACGTAGCGACCGTCCGGCGAAGAGACCGTCGAGTGCACGTGGTTCGAGGCCTGACGCTCAGGATTGACCCGGCTCGCCGGGTGCGCGCTCATCTGTACGACCGGCTTCAGTTTGCCGTCAGCACCGACCGGCAGCACCGCGAGGGTTCCACCCGGATCTTCCATTACCGAATAGTTGCTGACGAACAGGTGACTGGCGTCAGCGCTGAGGCTCGAATGAGTCGGTTCGTTGCCCAGGCTCTGCACCTGATTGATCAGGCTCAGCGCGTGGGTCTTCGGATCGATCGCATAGCTGCTGACGCGGCCGACCGGGTCTTTCTGGCCCGGGCCGTTTTCATTGACCACGAACAGGCGATGCTGGTCTTTGGACAAGGTCAGCCACGACGGGTTTTCGCTCTTGACCACTTGCAATGGCTTGGCATCGATCTGGCCGGTGGCGCTGTCGAAGTTCATGCGATAGATGCCCTGGCTGGTGCCAGCGGTGTAGGAGCCGACCAGCAACTGGAAGCTTTCTGCCGATGCCGTGGACAGGCCCATGGCGCCGACGCTGCCGGCCATCAGCAGCGGCCAGAATTTACGCATTTTCATCAGTGTCATCCTCGTCGTCGCTGCTGCTGACTACATCGCCATGACAAACCAGGCGATGTTCGCCGATCGCTTTGGTTTCGTTGAAATAGCCGACGATCAACCAGCTCTGCAAAGAGTCATCGAAGGTTGCCGCGGCAACCTGCGCCGGAGTGAATTCCCAATGTTTGGCCGCTCGGCCGTCGATGCATTCGATGTGCAGGTTATCGTCTTCATCGAGGGCGAATTCGAAGGCGTGCAGGCCGTCGATTTCGACCATACCGCAGTGTTCGAGGGCGTTGAGAAGGGTTTGGGCAGTCATGGCAGTAAAGTCTTTCAGGGGGAAACCGGCAATGATAGCTCAAGAAGCACACTCCCCCTGTAGGAGCTGCCGAAGGCTGCGATCTTTTGATGCCTGATCGTTCCCACACTCAGCGTGGGAACGATCAAACAAGATCAAAGGATCGCAGCCTTCGGCAGCTCCTACAGGGGTGTTTTTCAGAGGGCTTCGCGGCTGGGTTTACCGTCGACCAGGCGCTGAATGCGCAGCGGGTTGGCGTTTTTCAGCGGCTCAGGCAGCAAGCTGTCCGGGTAGTTCTGGAAACACACCGGGCGCAGGAAACGGTCGATCGCCAGCGTGCCGACGGAGGTGCCGCGCGCATCGGATGTCGCCGGATACGGCCCGCCGTGGACCATCGAATCGCACACCTCGACACCGGTCGGATAACCATTAAGCAGAATCCGCCCGACCTTCTGCTCCAGCAACGGCGTCAGTTCGGCGAAGCGCTCGAAGTCCGCCAGTTCGCCGATAATCGTCGCCGTCAGTTGACCATGCAGGCCGTGTAGTGCAGCGCTGAGTTGCGCCTTGTCGGCCACTTCGACAATCACCGTGGTCGGGCCAAACACTTCTTCCTGCAGCACTTCATCGCCATCGATCAACAGGCTGGCGTCGGCCTTGAACAACTGCGGCTGCGCCTGATTGCCCTGCTGCGGATGACCGGCCAGATGCTCGATACCGGGATGCGCCAACAGCTTCTGCAAGCCTTTGCCGTAGCTGCCGAGGGTGCCGGCGTTGAGCATGGTTTGCGCCGGTTGATCAGCGATCAAACCAGCGACCTGCTGCACGAACGCGCTGAACTGTGGCGAGCGGATGCCGATCACCAGACCCGGATTGGTACAGAACTGACCGCAGCCCTGCACCACCGACGCAGTCAGGTCGCGAGCAACCGTTTCCGAACGTTCAGCCAATGCCTGCGGCAAGACAATCACCGGGTTGATACTCGACATCTCGGCGAACACCGGGATCGGTTGCGCACGCGCGGCGGCCATGTCGCACAGCGCTCGACCACCCTTGAGCGAACCGGTGAAACCGACCGCCTGAATCGCCGGATGCTTGACCAGCCATTCACCGACGCCACCGCCGTAGATCATGTTGAACACGCCGGCCGGCATCGCGGTTTTTTCGGCGGCGCGGATCAGCGCATCGGCGACCAGTTCTGCTGTCGCCATATGGCCGCTATGGGCCTTGAACACCACCGGGCAACCGGCGGCCAGCGCTGAAGCCGTGTCGCCGCCAGCGGTGGAAAATGCCAGCGGAAAGTTGCTTGCGCCGAATACCGCGACAGGGCCGAGACCGATGCGGTACTGGCGCAAATCGGGACGTGGCAATGGCTGACGATCCGGCAACGGCAGATCGATCCGCGCACCGTAGAAATCGCCCCGGCGCAGCACTTTGGCGAACAGCCGCATCTGCCCGCTGGTACGCCCGCGCTCACCCTGAATGCGCCCCGCCGGCAAGGCGGTTTCGCGGCAGACCACGGCGACGAAGTCATCACCCAGCGCATCGAGTTCATCGGCAATCGCGTCGAGAAATTGCGCGCGGCGCTCAGCGCTGAGGCTGCGATACGCCGGGTACGCGGTAGCGGCAGCCTTGGCGGCGGCGTCAACTTCTTCCACCGTGGCCTGGATGAAATCGTGGGGCAGTTGCTCGCCCGTGGTTGCGTCGACCGATTGCAGTTTGACGTCGCCAGCGGCACTGCGCTGACCGCCGATGTAGTTGTGACCGAGAATCTGAGTCATGGGATCTCCTTAAAGGGTGCCGATGCTGTCCGGTTCAAACACCGCGGTAACCGGGACGATGCCGTTGACCAGCGGCGCGCCGAATTCGGCCTGGCTGATTTCGAAGACGTCGCCCGGTTGGGTGCGAATGCCGTCGGCAAACGACAGGGTCGCGGTGCCGAAGAAGTGAATGTGCACGTCGCCCGGACGGAGGAACTGGCTGTATTTGAAGTGGTGGTATTCGAGGTTGGCGAGGCTGTGGCACATGTTCGCCTCGCCGCTGAGAAACTCGTTCTGCCAGTGCACTTCGCCGTCACGCAGGATACGACTGGTGCCTGCCAGATGTTGAGGCAGTTCGCCGGTGCGAAGTTCCGGGCCGTAGCTGCAACTGCGCAGTTTCGAGTGCGCGAGGTAGAGGTAATTCTTGCGCTCCATGATGTGATCGGAGAATTCGTTGCCGACCGCGAAGCCCAAGCGATAAGGCTTGCCGTCGTTGCCGATGAGGTACAGGCCGGCCATCTCCGGTTCTTCGCCTGCGTCTTCGGCAAACGGCGGTACCGGGAACGGCTGGCCGGGACGGACGACGATGCTGCCGTCGCCTTTGTAGAACCATTCCGGCTGCACACCGGCCTGCCCCGCCGCCGGTTTGCCGCCCTCCACGCCCCATTTGAAGATGCGCATGGTGTCGGTCATCGTCGCTTCGTCGCCGGCCTGCTGGTGCATTTTGTCGCGCGCCGAGGCGCTGCCCAGGTGGGTCAGACCGGTGCCGCTGATCAACATGTGCGCCGGATCCGGGTGGTCGAGTGGCGGCAGGATGCGCAGTTGCGACAGCAGTTCGGCATAGTCGTGGCTGATGCCAAGGCCCAAGGTTTGCACTTGCTGCTCAAGGGTGTTGCCGGCCTCAATGGCGGCGAGCGCCAGATCGCGCACTGTGCGGGCGTCCTGCACTTCGCGCACCAGACCGTTGTCGACCACGCCGACACGGCGTTCGCGGTTGCTTAATTCGAATTGAACCAGATGCATGTTCTTCTCCTGTGTTATTCGAAACACCGCAGCTCCTTGTAGGAGTGAGCCTGCTCGCGATAGCGGTGTGTCAGCCAAAAAGTTGCCAACTGATAGACCGCTATCGCGAGCAGGCTCACTCCTACAGGGGACCGGTGTTGGTCATTCAGGTGCGGGTGGCGCCGCGGGCGCTGGCGGCGAATTGGTCGACTGGCAGAACGTGTTTGCGTTCCAGCACGCGGTAGACGATTGCGGTCAGGATCAAACCGAAGACCATCACCCCCGAGAGGAAGTACAGGCCGGACGCGAGGTTGCCGGTGTATTCCTTCAACGCCCCAATCACGAATGGCCCGATATACCCGCCCAGGTTCCCCACCGAATTAATCAAGGCAATCCCCGCCGCCGCACTCGCCCCGGCAAAGAACCGCCCAGGCAAAGTCCAGAACACCGCCGTGCAGGAAAACAGCGCAAACGCCACCAGACATAACGCTGCCAGTTGCGCCACCGGCAACGACAGCCACGCGCTCATGAACAGACCAATCGCGCCCAGCACATAAAGCACGGCCAGATGCCCGTAGCGATCATTCAAGCGATCAGAACTGCGCGGCACGATCAGCAAGCCGATGATCCCGAAAATGTACGGCACCGACGACACGAAACCAGTGACCAGATCACTGCCACCGAACTGTTTGATCAGCGTCGGCAACCACAAACCCAAGCCATAAATGCTCAACGTCACCGGCAAATAAAACAGCGCCAGCAGCAACACGCGTTTGTCTTTCAGCGCATGCAGCGGGTTGCCGTGGCGGGTCTGGCCGTATGCCTGCAGATCTTTTTTCAGCTCGCCGGTCAGCCAGTCTTTTTCCGCCTGATCCATCCACTGCACTTGCTGCGGGCCATCCGGCAACCAGCGCAAGACCGGCCAGGTCAGCAGGATCGCCGGCGTGCCGATGACGATGAACAGCCACTGCCAGCCGTGCAGACCAAAGACGCCGTCCATGCCGAGCAAACCGCCGGACACCGGGCCGGTAATCATCATCGCGATGGGCTGAGAAAGGATGAACAGCCCGAGGATCTTGCCGCGATGACGCACCGGGAACCATTGGGTGATGTAGTAGAGAACGCCGGGGAAGAACCCCGCTTCAGCCGCGCCGAGCAGAAAGCGCATCACGTAGAAACTGTGCGGCCCTTGGACGAAGGCCATGCCGATGGTGATGGCGCCCCAGGTGATCATGATTCGCGCAAACCAGCGCCTCGCGCCGAAGCGTTCGAGCATCAGGTTGCTGGGAATTTCGAGGAGGAAGTAGCCAATGAAGAACAGCCCGGCACCGAGGCCATAAGCAGCATCGCCAATGCCGATGTCGGCGCCCATGTGCAGCTTGGCGAAGCCGACGGCGGAGCGATCCACATAGGCGATCAGGTACAGCAGGATCAGGAAGGGAATCAGTTTCAGCGTGATACGCCGGATTAGCCGCAGTTCCTGGCTCATGAGATCGGTCTCCGATTGTTGTTTTTATAGAACCTCGGGGGACGCCTCTCACGGAAAACCGTCAGGGCCAACCCTCCGTCGAAAACGACTATATAGTAATACTAATTCACCAACAACACTTCCAAACCTAGGATTTTGCGCTTAGATTAGGCCGTAGCTTGAACACTATAGTCATACAATAAGAGAATCGATCATGTCTGATAAGAAACCCACCCTGCGCTCCGCCCAATGGTTTGGCACGGCCGACAAGAACGGCTTCATGTACCGCAGCTGGATGAAGAATCAGGGCATCGCCGACCACCAGTTCCACGGCAAGCCGATCATCGGCATCTGCAACACCTGGTCGGAACTGACCCCGTGCAACGCGCACTTCCGCCAGATCGCGGAGCACGTCAAACGCGGGGTGATCGAGGCCGGTGGGTTTCCAGTGGAATTCCCGGTGTTCTCCAACGGCGAATCGAACCTGCGCCCGACCGCCATGCTCACCCGCAACCTGGCGAGCATGGACGTTGAAGAAGCGATTCGCGGCAACCCGATCGACGGCGTAGTGCTGCTGACCGGTTGCGACAAAACCACCCCGGCGCTGTTGATGGGCGCGGCCAGTTGCGACGTGCCGGCCATCGTCGTCACCGGCGGGCCGATGCTCAACGGCAAGCACAAGGGCAAGGACATCGGTTCCGGCACGGTGGTCTGGCAGCTCAGCGAACAGGTCAAGGCCGGCACCATCACGATTGACGATTTCCTCGCGGCCGAGGGCGGCATGTCGCGTTCGGCGGGCACCTGCAACACCATGGGCACCGCATCGACCATGGCCTGCATGGCTGAAGCACTCGGCACGTCCTTGCCGCACAACGCGGCGATTCCGGCGGTGGATGCGCGGCGTTATGTGTTGGCGCACATGTCCGGCATGCGTGCCGTAGAGATGGTTCGCGAAGATTTGAAACTGTCGAAGATTCTGACTAAAGAAGCCTTCGAGAATGCTATCCGCGTGAACGCCGCCATCGGTGGTTCGACCAACGCGGTGATTCACTTGAAAGCCATTGCCGGGCGCATCGGTGTCGAGCTGGATCTGGATGACTGGACGCGCATGGGGCGCGGCATGCCGACCATTGTCGACCTGCAACCGTCGGGGCGTTTTCTGATGGAAGAGTTCTATTACGCCGGTGGTTTGCCCGCAGTATTGCGTCGCCTCGGTGAAGCCAATCTGATTCCTCATCCGAATGCGCTGACGGTGAACGGCAAGTCCATCGGCGAGAACACCAAGGACGCGCCGATCTATGGCGAAGACGAAGTGATCCGCACGCTCGACAATCCGATCCGCGCCGACGGCGGGATTTGTGTGTTGCGCGGCAACCTGGCGCCGCTGGGTGCGGTGCTCAAGCCGTCCGCTGCAACGCCGGAACTGATGCAGCATCGCGGCCGCGCGGTGGTGTTTGAGAACTTCGACATGTACAAGGCGCGGATCAATGATCCGGAGCTGGATGTCGACAAGGATTCGATTCTGGTGATGAAGAACTGCGGGCCGAAGGGTTATCCGGGCATGGCTGAAGTCGGCAACATGGGGCTGCCGGCCAAGTTGCTGGCGCAGGGTGTGACGGACATGGTGCGGATTTCCGACGCGCGGATGAGCGGCACCGCGTACGGCACGGTGGTTTTGCACGTGGCACCGGAAGCGGCGGCTGGCGGGCCTTTGGCGACGGTGAAGGAAGGCGACTGGATCGAACTGGATTGCGCCACTGGCCGTTTGCACCTGGATATTCCGGATGCGGAACTGGCGGCGCGGATGGCGGATCTGCAACCACCGCAGCAGTTGTTGGTGGGCGGCTATCGTCAGTTGTACATCGACCATGTGCTGCAAGCGGATCAGGGCTGTGACTTTGATTTCCTGGTCGGTTGCCGAGGGGCTGAAGTGCCTCGTCATTCCCATTAAGAGCAAAAGATCGCAGCCTTCGGCAGCTCCTACATTGGAATGCATTCCCCTGTTTGATCGTTCCCACGCTTCGCGTGGGAATGCCTCTAGGGACGCTCCGCGTTCCAGCTCTGAAATGGGACACAGAGCGTCCCGGGGCAGCATTCCCACATTTGGCCTTTGTGCATTCCCTCAAGATTGTGTCGTGCCTGCTATGATGCGCGGCATCTCCATCGCTCAGGATCGCGCCGTTCCCCATGGATTACCGCAAACCCTCCGACCGCAAAAGCATGCACTCGCGCATCGTCCAGGAACTGGGCATGCAGATCGTCTCCGGACGCTTCAAGCCCGACGACAAACTGCCCGCCGAAGCCTTGCTCTGCGAGGAGTACGCGGTCAGCCGGCCGGTGTTGCGTGAAGCCACGCGGGTACTCGTGGCCAAGGGGCTGGTGTATTCCAGGCCGCGCGTCGGCACGGTGGTCAAGGCGCGCCGCGAATGGCACATGCTCGACCCGGACGTGCTGCACTGGCTGATGCAAAGCAGCCCGCAGAATGAATTCTTCAATGTGCTGACCAGCGTGCGCAGCATTATCGAACCGGCCGCTGCCGCCCTCGCCGCCCAGCATGCGACCGATGTCGAAATTGCCGCGATTGGTGAGGCTTACCAGCGCATGGAGGCGGCGCCGACACCGGAAGCGTTGTTGCAGCCGGATCTGGACTTTCACAGCCGGATCGCCGATGCGACGCACAATGATTTGCTGGCGAACCTGTGCAACATGTTGTCGGTGGCGATTGCCGAGGCGTTGAAGCATTCGAATCAGCGGCCGAATCTGCATGAATTGGCGTTGCCTCGGCATAAGGCGATTTTGACTGCTATCGAGAATCGCGATGCCCTTGGCGCCCGGCATGCGACGTTGGTGCAGCTGGATGATGCGCGTAGTGCTTTGAGTGTTGTGCTTGGCGCTGAACTCACTTAACGCTTGAGATCCTCTGCCCTCACCCTAGCCCTCTCCCAGAGGTAGAGGGGACCGATTGGGGGATATTCGAGATTTACGCCGACTTGAACGATTTGCTGTGAATCCACAATCGACTGGTATCTCAAGTCTAATGATTTGCTGTGAATCCATAATCAACTCGGTATTTCAGGTCGATGTATCAAGCCGCCCCCCTCGGTCAGTCCCCTCTCCCTCCGGGAGAGGGTTAGGGTGAGGGGCTCTTGATCTTCAGCCACAAAAAAAGCCGCAACCCTAAGGTTGCGGCTTTTTCGTTTCAGCCTTTCAGATCAATGGGCAAACAGCGAATTACCCTTCTGCCCCGCCAGTTTCTCCGGCTTGATCAGGAACCGCGCCAGTGCCGGCAGCAGCCACAGTGCACCGAACATGTTCCACAGGAGCATGAAGGTCAGCATCAGGCCCATGTCGGCCTGGAACTTGATCGCCGAGAAGATCCACGTGCACACGCCAATCGCCAGGCACAGGCCGGTAAACAGCACCGCTTTACCGGTGGATTTCAGCGTCTGGTAATACGCTTCCTGCAACGGCAGACCGGCACGCAGGAAACTCTCCAGACGGCTGTAGATGTAGATGCCGTAGTCGACACCAATCCCCACACCCAGCGCCACCACCGGCAGCGTCGCAACCTTCACGCCAATGCCCATGAACGCCATCAGTGCGTTGCCGAGTACAGAGGTCAGTACCAGTGGCAGGACGATGCACAAGGTCGCCGCCCATGAACGGAAGGTGATCATGCACATCACCGCCACGCAGATGTACACCAGGATCAGGATGGTCAGCTCAGCCTGCTTGATGACTTCGTTGGTAGCCGCTTCGATCCCGGCGTTACCGGCGGCGAGGATGAATTCCAGGCCGTCCTTGTTGTTGTCCTTGGCGAATTCCTGCACCGCGTGCACCGCCCGATCCAGGGTTTCCGCCTTGTGATCGTTGAGGAACACCAGCACCGGCGCCAGTGAGCAACTGTTGTTGTACAGACCGTCGGCGCGGGCAATCGAGTTGTTCAGCACGTCCGGGTTGCGTGACAGGGTTTCCCATTTCAGGTTGCCCTCGTTCATGCCCTTGATCATCTGCTTGGACACGGTCACCAGCGAGATCGCCGACTGCACGCCCTCGGTGTTCTGCATCTTCCACATCAGCTCGTCGATCGGCGCCATGGCCTCAAAGCGCGAGCAGCCTTCAGCCTTGGTCTTGACCATCACCACCAGCACGTCAGAACTGGTCGAGTAGTTGTTGATGATAAAGTTGTTGTCCTTGTTGTAGCGCGAGTCCGGACGCAGTTCCGGCGCGCCCTGGTCGAGGTCACCGATTTTCAGGTTCTGGCTGTACCAGAGGCCGCCACCGAAGGCGATCAGCGCCAGCACCACCGAGATGCGTGCGACTTTCGGGTTGGCGAAATTCGACAGCAAGCGCCAGAACGGATGTTCGCGGTTGGCGTCCTTCTTGCTCCGGGCAATCGCGCGCTTGCTGATGCCGACATAGGAAATCGCCACCGGCAGCAGAATCAGGTTGGTGAACACGATCACCGCAACGCCGATCGATGCGCCAATGGCCAGTTCACGGATCACGCCGATGTCGATGATCAGCAGCGTGATGAAACCCACCGCATCCGCGAGAATCGCGATCATCCCCGGCAGGAACAGTTGCCGGAACGTACGTCGCGCTGCGGTCAGGGCGTTGTCGGCCTCGCTGGATTGCAGGGCGATGCCGTTAATCTTTTGCACGCCGTGGGAAATACCGATGGCGAAGATCAGGAACGGTACCAGCATCGAATACGGATCGAGCCCGAAACCGAAGAAGTGCATCAGACCGAGCTGCCAGACCACCGCCACCAGCGTCGTACTCAACACCGCGATGGTGCTGCGTACGCAGTTGGTGAACCACAACAGCAGGATCAGGGTGATGACGAAGGCGATGCCGAAGAACAGCACCACCATCACCAGGCCGTCGATCAGATCGCCGACTTTCTTGGCGAAACCGACGATGTGGATCTTGACGTTGGGGTTCTGCGCTTCGAACTTGTTGCGGATCTTGTCTTCGAGCTCATGGGAGAACTGCCGGTAGTCCAGCGCCAGCAATTTGCCCTGATCCTGCGGGTCCGGATAGGACTCCAACAACGGGATATCGACGATGCTCGACTTGAAGTCGTTGGACACCAGGCGCCCGACCTGACCGGACTTGAGCACGTTGTTGCGCAGCAGATCGAGGCTGTCCTGCGAGCCGTTGTAGCTCTGCGGGATCACTTCACCGCCGGCAAAACCCTCTTCGGTCACTTCGGTCCAGCGTACGCTCGGGCTCCACAGCGACTTCAGCCCGGAACGGTCGACGCCGGAGATGTAGAACACTTCGTCGTTGATCTGGCGCAGGGTCTCCATGTACTCCTTGGAGAAGATGTCGCCATCGGTGGCTTCCACCGAAATCCGTACGGTGTTGCCGAGGTTCGCCAGGTCGTTGCGGTGCTCCATCATCTTCTCGATGAACGGATGCTTGAGCGGGATCATTTTTTCGAAACTGGTCGACGGCCGGATCAGCGTGGCCTGCCAGAACAGGAAAATGCTCACCACCAGACAGATCAGAATCACTGCCGGGCGGTTGTTGAAGATCAGGCGCTCAAGGAACGTCGCCTTTTCCTGCTGAGGAGTGATCAAGGAAGTCATAGCCCCGCCTTCTTATTATTGATTTCGGCACCGTTCGGCTGCGTGGTGTGGACGCCGCCCTGCCCGGTCAGGATCAGGTTGCCGTCGCCGGCAGCGGTGACGGAAGACAGCGAGATGCGATCCGGGCGGTTGAACACGCTGAAGGTTTCGCCGTTGTCGCTGCTGCTGATCACCGAGCCGCCGTTGCCGACGATCACGATTGAACCGTCAGGCAGCAAGGTCGCGCCGGACAAGCCGAATTCCAGTGAGCCACGGGCGGCTTTCAGTTCGACCTGCTCCCAGGTACTGCCGAAGTCGGTGGAACGGTAGAGGTTGCCGCGCAAGCCGTAGGCCAGCAGGGTTTGCGACTGAGCCGTACCGATCACGCCGAACAGCGAGCCTTCGTACGGGCCTTCGAGTTTTTCCCAGGTCTGGCCCCAGTCGGCGGAGCGGAACATGCTGCCCGACTCGCCGACGATGAACAGCCCGGCGTCCTTCACCGCCGCGATGGCGTTGAGGTGGAACTGGTCTTCGTTGTCGAGGCGGTCGCTGACGTCTTGCCAACTCTTGCCGCCGTCGGTGGTTTCCAGCAGCGCGCCATACGCGCCCACGGCGAGGCCGCTGTTGACGTCCTTGAACCAGACATCGAGCAGCGGCGATTCACGTTTGAGGTCTTCGAATTGTTTGCTCCAGGTCAGACCGCCGTCTGCGCTGGCGAGGATTTGCGCGTCGTGGCCGACCGCCCAGCCGTGTTTGTCGTCGACAAAATACACCGCGGTCAGCAGTTGCCGGCTTGGCACCTTGGCCTGGGTCCAGGTTTTGCCCTGGTCATCGGAATAGAGAATGTGCCCGCGATCCCCGACTGCTACCAGGCGCGTGCCGGCGTGGACGACATCAAGAATCAGGCTTTTCGCGGCTTTGCCGGATTCGGTGGCATAAACCACGTCGGCTGGAGCCTCGGCGGCCAGCACAGGTGCCGATAACGTGGCGAAGCCCAGCAGGGCGAGTGCTGTGGCCAGCAAAGCGGTGTTGCGTAACGCCGGCGGGCGGCAACGACTCATAGACCTTCCCCTATTTATTATTGTTAGGCCTTCTGGCCTTCAAGGGCGCCGCAAGTGTGCTCCGCTGATGGCTGCTCAGGAGCATAGTCCTGAAACCCGCAATCCAGAGCCACTTCGGAAGCTGGCTCATCCTATCGGGCTTTCGAAACGTCTGACAATCGGCGCCACGTTATCTTTTGTTAACCGCATGGCATGAACGCACAACCCTGTAGGAGCTGACGAGTGAAACGAGGCTGCGATCTTTTGATCCTGGCCTTTAAAGATCAAAAGATCGCAGCGTGCCGCAGCTCCTACAGGGATTTCGCGTTGTGATGACGGAGGATTCGTCGGATGGATGAGGGGAATCTTGCGAGGGGGACTTGCACGATTGGTATTATGGTATACCATCAGACGCACAGACACTCTCAATCCCCCAACGGAGCAGCTCATGAGTTTCGAAATTCGCAAGATCGTCAGCTATGTCGAAGAAACCTTCATCGAAGGCGGCAAAGCCACCGACAAGCCGGTGACCATGGTCGGCCTCGCCGTGGTGATGAAAAACCCTTGGGTGGGCAACGGTTTCGTTGAAGACCTCAAGCCGCAGATCCGCGCCAACTGCTCCGACCTCGGCGCGCTGATGGTCGAGCGTCTGGTCGGCATCATCGGCGGTGCGGACAAAATCGAGGCCTACGGCAAAGCCGCCGTGGTCGGTGCTGATGGCGAGATCGAACACGCCTCCGCCGTGATCCACACCCTGCGCTTCGGCAACCACTACCGCGAAGCCGTCAACGCCAAGAGTTACCTGAGCTTCACCAACAAGCGCGGCGGCCCGGGCACCTCGATTCAGATCCCGATGATGCACAAGGACGACGAAGGTCAGCGTTCGCACTACATCACTCTGGAAATGCAGATCGAAGACGCCCCGCGTGCCGACGAAATCGTCGTCGTGCTGGGTTGCGCCGACGGTGGTCGCCTGCACCCGCGCATCGGCAACCGCTACATCGATCTGGAAGAACTGGCCGCCGAAAAAGCCCAGTAACCACAATAAAAAGGCATTGCAGGAGCGCTCCATGATTCGGCTCACCGCTGAACTCACCCCGGCTGGCACCAGTTACCTGGCGACCGGCCAAGGCCAGCCCGTGGTTTTGATCCACGGCGTGGGCCTGAACAAAGAAATGTGGGGCGGCCAGATTGTCGGCCTGTCCAGCCAATACCAAGTGATCGCCTACGACATGCTCGGGCATGGCGCCAGCCCGCGACCGGCCAGCGGCACCAATCTGCTCGGTTACGCCGATCAGTTGCTGGAGTTGCTCGATCACCTGAATCTGCCGCAGGCAGCGGTGATCGGTTTTTCCATGGGCGGTCTGGTCGCGCGGGCTTTTGCCCTGCATTACCCGCAGCGCCTGCAAAGCCTGGTGGTGTTGAACAGCGTGTTCAATCGCAGTGAAGAACAGCGTGCCGGCGTCATCGCCCGCACCGCGCAAGCGGCCGAACATGGCCCGGACGCCAATGCCGAAGCCGCGCTGTCACGCTGGTTCAGCCGCGAATATCAAGCGGCCAACCCGGCGCAGATCGCTGCGATCCGCCAGACCCTGGCCGGTAATGATCCGCAAGGCTATCTGACCACCTATGAATTGTTCGCTACTCAAGACATGTACCGCGTCGACGACCTGGGCAGCATTCAGGCGCCGACGCTGATCGCCACCGGCGAACTCGACCCCGGTTCGACCCCGGAAATGGCCGAGCAACTGGCCCGACGCATCCCCGGTGCGAAGGTTGCCGTGCTGGCCGAGCAACGGCATATGATGCCCGTAGAGTCGCCGCGTCTGGTCAATCAGACGCTGCTGGAATTTCTCCAATTCGCACACTCCCGACAAAACCATGTAAAGGGGATCGTTGCATGACACTCGCACGCTTCCAGATGTGCATCGGCGGAGAATGGGTCGACGCCCTCTCCGGCAAGACCTTCGAAAGCCTCAACCCGGCCTCCGCACAAGCCTGGGCAGAATTGCCTGACGCTGATGAAGCTGACGTCGAACGCGCCGTGCAATCGGCACAGACTGCGTTCGACAGCCCGGCATGGCGTGGCCTGACCGCCACCGCGCGCGGCAAACTGCTGCGCCGACTCGGCGACTTGATCGCGGAAAACAAGGAACAACTGGCGCAGCTGGAAAGTCGCGACAACGGCAAGCTGATCCGCGAAACCCGTGGCCAGGTCAGTTATCTGCCGGAGTTTTTCCATTACACCGCAGGGCTGGCCGACAAGCTCGAAGGCGGCACGCTGCCGCTGGATAAGCCGGATCTGTTCGCCTACACCGTGCATGAAGCGATGGGCGTAGTCGCCGCGATCATTCCGTGGAACAGCCCGCTGTACCTGACCGCGATCAAACTCGCCCCGGCCCTCGCCGCCGGCAACACGATTGTGATCAAGCCGTCCGAACACGCTTCGGCGACCATTCTTGAGCTGGCACGTCTGGCCCTCGAAGCCGGGATTCCGCCGGGTGTGGTCAACGTCGTCACCGGTTACGGCCCGAGCACTGGCGCCGCCCTCACCCGCCATCCGCTGATCCGCAAAATCGCCTTCACCGGCGGCGCGGCGACGGCGCGGCACGTGGTGCGCAGCAGCGCCGAGAACTTCGCCAAACTGTCGCTGGAACTTGGCGGCAAGTCGCCGAACATCATCTTCGCCGACGCCGATCTCGACAGTGCAATCAACGGCGCGATTGCCGGGATCTATGCCGCCTCCGGGCAGAGTTGCGTGTCCGGTTCGCGCCTGTTGGTGCAGGACGAAATCTACGACGAATTTGTCAATCGACTGGTCGAACGCGCCCAGCGCATTCGCATCGGCAACCCGCAAGAAGACGCCAGCGAAATGGGCCCGATGGCGACCGCGCAGCAACTGGCGGTGGTCGAAGGTCTGGTCGCCGATGCCATCGCTGAGGGCGCGCGTTTGCGCACGGGTGGCAAGCGTCCGAGCGGTCTCGGCGAAGGCTGGTTCTACGAGCCGACGCTGTTCGAATGCGACCACAATTCGATGAAGATCATGCAGGAAGAAGTCTTTGGCCCGGTGGCGTCGGTGATCCGCTTCAAAGATGAAGCCGAAGCGCTGGCGATCGCCAACGACTCGCAGTTCGGCCTCGCGGCGGGCATCTGGACGCGTGATTTGGGCCGGGCTCATCGCCTCGCTCGCGATGTGCGTTCGGGGATTATCTGGGTCAACACCTACCGCGCGGTCTCGGCGATGGCGCCGATCGGCGGCTTCAAGAACAGTGGCTATGGACGCGAAAGCGGCATCGATTCGGTGCTGGCCTACACCGAACTGAAAACGGTGTGGATCAACCTTTCCCAGGCGCCAATGCCTGATCCGTTTGTGATGCGCTAGGAGTCCTGCGAAATGATCGAACCCGGCATTTACAAAGACGTCATGAGCTCGTTTCCGTCCGGCGTCACGGTGGTGACCACCCTTGACCCGGAAGGTGGAATCGTCGGCATCACCGCCAGCGCCTTCAGTGCGCTGTCGATTGACCCGGCGCTGGTGTTGTTCTGCCCCAACTACGCTTCCGACACCTACCCGGTGCTGCGTGACAGCAAGAAGTTCGCGATCCATTTGCTGTCCGCCGACCAGACCGCCGAGGCCTACGCCTTCGCCGGTAAGGGCAAGGACAAGGCCCAGAACATCGAGTGGCATTTGAGCGAGTTGGGTAACCCGATTCTGGCCAAAGCCACGGCGATCATCGAGTGCGAGTTGTGGCGTGAATATGACGGTGGAGATCACGCGATCATCGTTGGCGCGGTGAAGAACCTGATCCTGCCAGCGCAACCGGTGACACCGATGATCTACCACAAAGGCAAGCTCGGCCCCCTACCAACCCTGGCCTGACATATCCACACACATCCCTGTAGGAGCTGCCGAAGGCTGCGATCTTTTGACGTTGATTCTCAAGAGCAAGATCAAAAGATCGCAGCCTTCGGCAGCTCCTACAGGGGAATTGGGGAGATTGGAGGAATGATGAGTAACGAAAAGTACGAAAAAGGCTTGAAGATCCGCACCCAGGTATTGGGCGAAGCCTACGTTCAGCGTTCAATCGACAACGCCGACGACTTCACCCGCCCCTTGCAGGAAATGGTCACCGAATACTGCTGGGGCCATGTCTGGGGTCGTGAAGGTTTGTCGCTCAAAGAGCGCAGCATGATCAACCTGGCGATGATCTCGGCGCTCAACCGTCCGCACGAACTCAAGCTGCATGTGCGTGGCGCCTTGCGTAACGGCCTGAGTCGTGAGCAAATACGCGAAATTCTGCTTCAGGTCGGTATTTATTGCGGCGTTCCGGCAGCCGTGGACAGTTTCCGGCTGGCCCGTGAAGCCTTTGCCGAAGCCGACGCCGAAGCCCCAGTCAACCCCTCGGCTGTTTAGATGCCCGTCTGGCATGGACAGCCAACCGAAAGAGCGGACCCCATGAAACGCCAGCCACTCGACGACAGCTTCAAGGTCAATCGCAACCCCGTTACCCTGCGCGAAATCGTGCTGGATAAACTGCGTAGCGCGATCATGAATTTCCAGCTCATGCCCGGTGATCGTCTGGTCGAGCGCGATCTGTGCGATCGCCTTGGCGTCAGCCGCACCTCCGTGCGCGAGGCCTTGCGTCACCTCGAATCCGAAGGCCTGGTCGAGTTCGCCGATGCCAAAGGCCCGCGTGTCGCCATCATCACATTGGCCGATGCCGTCGATATCTACGAACTGCGCTGCGTGCTCGAAGGTTTGATCGTGCAGTTGTTCACCCTGCGCGCCAAGGCCAAGGACATCAAAGCCCTGGAAAAAGCCCTCGACGACAACCGCAAGGCACTCAAGGATGGCGAGTTGCAGCAGGTAATCGACTCGGTGCAGGGTTTCTACGATGTGCTGCTCGAAGGTTCGGGCAACCATGTCGCGGCGACTCAGTTGCGTCAGTTGCAGGCACGCATCAGCTACCTGCGCGCGACTTCGGTTTCGCAGGAAAACCGGCGCGGCGCGAGTAATCAGGAAATGGAAAAAATGGTTGAGGCGATCAAGAGCGGCGATCCGCTGGTGGCGCATCAGGCCTGTGTCGATCACGTGCGCGCTGCCGCTGCGGTGGCGCTCGACTACCTCAAGCGCAAACAGGAAGAGACTGGCTCTGCCGTCAAAGGCACGCCGCCGATCACCCTGCCCATCGCGCTGAAAGAACCGCGTATAGGTCACTGATATGTTCAGCCCGAGCTTTTGCCCGAAATGCGGTGGCCCTGATCTTGGTCAGCAGATACCGCCGGGCGATACGCACGAGCGCCTGATGTGCCGCGGTTGCGGCTACATCCACTACATCAATCCGAAGATCATTGCCGGCTGCATCATCGAGCAGGACGGCAAATACCTGCTGTGCCAACGGGCTATCCCACCGCGCCCCGGCACCTGGACGCTGCCGGCCGGTTTCATGGAGAGCGGCGAGACCACCGAGCAAGCGGCGGTCCGCGAAGTCTGGGAAGAAAGCGGCGTGCGCGCGGAAATCGTCTCGCCGTATTCGATTTTCAGCGTGCCGAAGATCAGCGAGGTGTACATCATCTTCCGCGCGATCGCGCTGGAGATCACCGGGCAGTACGGGCCGGAGACCATGGATTACAAATTCTTCGCCCCGGAAGACATTCCGTGGGAGCAGATCTACTACCCGGCGATCCGGCAGATTCTTGAGCGCTATATCGAAGAGCGCCAGGCTGGGGTGTATGGGATCTATATGGGCAATGATGACAGCGGCAAGATCCACTTTATCCGCTGATCACCACCTATCCCCCCCGTCTGATCGTTCCCACGCTCCGCGTGGGAATGCAGACCGGGACGCTCCGCGTCCCTTCAGCAGCCGAACGCGGAGCGTCCGAAGAGGCGTTCCCACGCGGAGCGTGGGAACGATCATTACCGTGGGCTTCACAGTGGGGCGATGCCTTCTACGATGATGATTTGCGCCGTCGCCCATTCTTCGCGATAACGCTTCGCTTCCTGGTACGCCGCCGAGTGGTAGCACGCCACGGCTTTTTCGTAGCTCTCGAACTCGATCACCACGCTGCGCTGCGGCGTCTCGCGCCCTTCCATCGCTTCGCTGCGCCCGCCCCTCGCCAGTAACTTCGCGCCGAACGCGGCGAAGGCTGCCGGCGCGCGCTGGGTGTATTGGCTGTAGTGATCGGCATCGGCTATATCCACATGAGCAATCCAGTACGCCTTCATAGTGACCTCTTTGTTGATTTTGTATTATGGTATACCAATATTATTTCCAACAAACCCTGAGAGTCCAGCATGGCCTTCAACAGCATCGAAGAAATCATCGAAGATTATCGCCTCGGCAAAATGGTCCTGCTGGTCGATGACGAAGATCGCGAGAACGAGGGCGACCTGTTGCTGGCCGCCGACCGTTGCACGCCCGAAGCGATCAGCTTCATGGCCCGCGAAGCGCGCGGGCTGATTTGCCTGACGCTGACTGATGAACATTGCCAGCGTTTGGGCCTGGAGCAAATGGTCCCGGCCAATGGCAGCGTGTTCAGCACCGCGTTTACCGTGTCGATTGAAGCCGCGGTTGGCGTGACCACCGGCATCTCCGCAGCTGATCGCGCCTGCACCGTTGCCGCCGCTGTCGCGCCGAATGCCCGCGCTGAAGACCTGGTGCAGCCCGGCCATATCTTTCCGCTGCGCGCCAAGGAAGGTGGCGTGCTGACCCGCGCCGGGCATACCGAGGCGGGTTGCGATCTGGCCCGTTTGGCCGGTCTCACCCCCGCCTCGGTGATTGTCGAGGTCATGAACGACGACGGCACCATGGCCCGTCGCCCGGATCTGGAAGTGTTCGCGCGCAAGCACGGGATCAAGATCGGCACCATCGCTGACCTGATCCACTATCGCCTGAGCACCGAACACACCATCGAGCGCATTGGCGAACGCGAGCTGCCGACGGTGCACGGCACCTTCCGTTTGATCACCTTCGAGGATCGCATCGAAGGCGGCGTGCACATGGCGATGGTCATGGGTGATTTGCGCCGTGAAGAGCCGACGCTGGTGCGTGTGCATGTGATCGATCCGCTGCGTGATCTGGTCGGTGCCGAGTACAGCGGGCCGACGAACTGGACGTTGTGGGCGGCGCTGCAACGGGTCGCGGCTGAGGGTCATGGGGTTGTTGTGGTGCTGGCCAATCATGAATCGTCGCAGGCGCTGCTGGAGCGCGTGCCGCAATTGACCCAGCCGCCACGGCAGTTCAGCCGCTCGCAATCGCGGATTTATTCGGAGGTCGGGACTGGGGCGCAGATTCTGCAGAACCTTGGGGTTGGCAAACTGCGGCATCTTGGGCCGCCGCTGAAATACGCCGGGCTGACCGGGTATGACCTGGAAGTGGTCGAGAGCATCCCCTTTACCGAATAACCCCGGGCGGCCAGGCTAAAAATGTGGGAGGGGGCTTGCTCCCGAAGGCGGTGGATCAGTTGACATAGATGTTGACTGATCCACCGCCTTCGGGAGCAAGCCCCCTCCCACAAAAGTTATGCATTGCAGATTCATTTCTTCGAACCACAAAAAAGGACAGCCGCCAGATAACCGGTAAGGCAAAGTGCTTGCACAAAGTTTGGAATACCATAATATGATATTCCATAGACCGGACACTCCAACGAACGTCCAGCTACTGCTCCCGACAGGCGGGCAACAACGCAAGCCCGCTCAAAAACACAACAATGAGGGCGTGAAAATGGTGTTGAACAAAGCTGCAACCGCGATCTTTTTTGCGGGACTGCTCAGCGTCACCGGCCAGGCTGCAATGGCTGCCGAAAGCGTGAATTTTGTCAGTTGGGGCGGAAGCACCCAGGATGCGCAGAAACAGGCCTGGGCCGATCCGTTCAGCAAGGCCAGCGGCATCACCGTCGTGCAGGACGGCCCGACCGATTACGGCAAACTCAAAGCCATGGTCGAGAGTGGCAACGTGCAGTGGGACGTGGTCGATGTCGAAGCCGATTTCGCCCTGCGCGCCGCTGCCGAAGGCCTGCTCGAACCCCTCGACTTCAAGACCATCCAGCGCGACAAGATCGACCCGCGTTTCGTCAGCGATTACGGCGTCGGCTCGTTCTTCTTCTCCTTCGTCCTCGGCTACAACGAGGGCAAACTCGGCGCCAACAAGCCGCAGGACTGGAGCGCCCTGTTCGACACCAAGACCTACCCCGGCAAACGCGCCCTGTACAAATGGCCAAGCCCTGGCGTGCTCGAACTGGCGCTGCTGGCCGACGGCGTACCTGCCGACAAGCTCTACCCGCTGGACCTGGATCGCGCCTTCAAAAAACTCGACACCATCAAGAAAGACATCGTCTGGTGGGGCGGCGGCGCGCAGTCGCAGCAACTGCTGGCGTCCGGTGAAGCGAGCATGGGCCAGTTCTGGAACGGTCGCATTCACGCCCTGCAAGAAGACGGCGCGCCGGTTGGCGTGAGCTGGAAACAGAACCTGGTCATGGCCGACATTCTGGTCATCCCCAAAGGCTCGAAAAACAAGGACGCGGCGATGAAGTTTCTGGCCAGCGCCAGCAGCGCCAAAGGCCAGGCCGACTTCTCCAACCTGACCGCCTACGCCCCGGTCAACCTCGACAGTGTGGAGCGTCTGGATTCGACGCTGGCCCCCAACCTGCCGACTGCCTACGCTAAGGATCAGATCACTCTTGATTTCGCGTACTGGGCCAAAAACGGCCAGGCCATCGCGACACGGTGGAACGAATGGCTGGTCAAATGAAAATGGCGGCCACCGCGTCCCGTCCCTCCACTGCCACCGACAGCGCCCAAAGCGCTGCCGGTTCGGCCCACGGAACACAGGCGGTTGCGATGCAGCAAGCCCCTTCCCTCAGACAACGCTGGCGCGGCGCCGGCAACCTCGTGCCGGCGCTGTTGTTCATCGGCCTGTTCTTTCTCGCGCCGTTGATTGGCCTGCTGTTGCGCGGCGTGCTCGAACCGACGCCTGGCCTTGGCAACTATGAACAACTGTTCGCCAACTCCGCTTATGCGCGAGTGCTGCTCAACACCTTTTCGGTGGCCGGGCTGGTGACGCTGTTCAGCCTGCTATTGGGCTTTCCGCTGGCCTGGGCGATCACGCTGGTGCCGCGCGGCTGGGGTCGATGGATTCTCAACATCGTGCTGCTGTCGATGTGGACCAGCCTGCTCGCCCGCACCTATTCGTGGCTGGTGTTGCTGCAAGCCTCCGGTGTGATCAACAAGGCTTTGCTGGCGCTGGGCATCATCGATCAGCCGCTGGAAATGGTGCACAACCTCACCGGCGTGGTGATCGGCATGAGCTACATCATGATCCCGTTCATCGTGCTGCCGTTGCAGGCGACCATGCAGGCCATTGATCCGATGATTCTGCAGGCCGGTTCAATCTGCGGCGCCAGTCCGTGGACCAACTTCTTCCGGGTGTTCCTGCCGCTGTGCCGGCCGGGTCTGGCCTCCGGTGGCTTGATGGTGTTCGTCATGTCGCTCGGTTACTACGTGACCCCGGCGCTGCTCGGCGGGGCGCAGAACATGATGCTGCCGGAGTTCATCATTCAGCAGGTGCAATCGTTCCTCAACTGGGGCCTGGCCAGTGCCGGCGCCGCGTTGCTGATCGCGATCACTCTGGTGCTGTTCTACTTCTACCTGAAGCTTCAGCCGGAATCCCCGGTTGGCGCCAGTAACGCGAGGTAAGCCGACATGCTCCTGACCCCCAATGCGATGAGCCGCCGCATGCGCTTCGGCTTGTATGCAACCACCGGGCTGATCGGTCTGTTCCTGCTGTTGCCGATCGTATTTATCGTGCTGCTGTCGTTCGGCTCCTCGCAGTGGCTGGTGTT
Source organism: Pseudomonas helmanticensis (assembly GCF_900182985.1). Taxonomy (NCBI): domain Bacteria; kingdom Pseudomonadati; phylum Pseudomonadota; class Gammaproteobacteria; order Pseudomonadales; family Pseudomonadaceae; genus Pseudomonas; species Pseudomonas helmanticensis. The sequence goes on from NZ_FXUY01000001.1 coordinate 1,667,596, forward strand.
CCCGCCGCCGGGCTGGACGCTGAAATGGTACGGCCAGTTCTTCTCCAACCCTGACTGGATGAACGCCGCCGCGGCCAGCCTCAAAGTTGCTGTGCTGACCACGATCTGCGCCGTGGCCCTTGGTTTGCCGACTGCGTTTGCGCTGGTGCGCGGACGCTTTCCTGGCCGGGAAATGCTCTACGGCCTGTTCACCCTGCCGATGATCGTGCCGCTGGTGATCATCGCCGTGGCGGTGTACGCGCTGTTCCTCAAGCTCGGTTACACCGGGACGATGTTCGCCTTCGTCGTCAGCCATGTGATCGTCGCGCTGCCGTTCACCATCATCTCGATCATCAACTCGCTGAAGCTGTTCGATCAGTCGATTGAAGACGCGGCGGTGATCTGCGGTGCCTCGCGCCTGCAAGCGGTGTTCAAGGTGACGTTCCCGGCGATTCGCCCGGGCATGGTCGCCGGCGCCCTCTTCGCCTTTCTGGTTTCGTGGGATGAAGTCGTGCTCAGCGTGATGATGGCCAGCCCGACCCTGCAAACCCTTCCCGTGAAAATGTGGACCACCCTGCGCCAGGACCTGACGCCAGTGATCGCCGTCGCTTCGACGCTGCTGATCGGCTTGTCTGTTTTGGTCATGGTCATCGCCGCCGCATTGCGCCGGCGCAACGAAATCAGCGCCTGAGCGCCCAGGAGTACGACATGAGTGCCGTGATCAAAGACGCTTCCCAGCAGAATGACAAACCCCTGGTCAGCCTGCGCAATCTGAACAAGCACTACGGCGACTTTGCCGCCGTCGACAACATCTCGCTGGACATCAAGGACGGCGAGTTCCTGACCTTCCTCGGTTCCAGCGGCTCGGGCAAAAGTACGACCCTGTCGATGCTCGCCGGGTTTGAAACGCCGAGCAGCGGCGAGATCCTCGTCAATGGTGAGTCGCTGGTGAACGTGCCGCCGCACAAGCGCGACATCGGCATGGTGTTCCAGCGTTATTCGCTGTTCCCGCACCTGTCGGTACGCGACAACATTGCCTTCCCGTTGGCGATTCGCAAACTCGCTGCCGCCGAACGCGAGAAGCGCGTCGATGCGATGTTGAAACTGGTGCAGCTTGAGCAGTTCGCTCATCGCCGCCCTTCGCAATTGTCTGGCGGCCAGCAACAACGCGTCGCCATCGCCCGCGCCCTGGTTTACGAACCACGCATTCTGTTGATGGACGAACCGCTGGGGGCGCTGGATAAAAAGCTGCGCGAGGACTTGCAGGATGAGCTGCGCCAACTGCATCGCCGGCTGGGCATCACCATTGTTTACGTGACCCACGACCAGGAAGAAGCCATGCGTTTGTCGCAGCGCATCGCGATTTTCAGTCACGGCAAGATTGTCGGTCTGGGCAGCGGTTATGACCTTTATCAGAATCCGCCGAATGCGTTTGTCGCCTCCTTCCTCGGCAACTCGAACTTCCTCAAGCTCAAGGCACAGGGCAATGCGGCGGTTTCATTTGAAGGGCAGTCACTGTCGATTCGACTGACAGCCGGGTTGCACACCGATCAGGATGTGCTGCTGATGGTGCGCCCGGAAAAGGCACTGGCGTTGAGCGTGGCGCAAGCGATCAGCGAACCGTTGCCGTCGGGTTGGAATGAGGTTTCAGCGAAGGTTGTGGAAGTGCTGTTCCTCGGCGAAAGCCAGACCTGCAGCGTGGTCACCTCGGGCGGCACATCAATGACAGTGAAAGCACTGTCAGCCGCCGGCATGCCGCTCAAGGCTGGCGACCCGGTGCAAGTACGCTGGGCCACCGCCGACGCCTGCGTCTACACCGAATGGACCGAAAGCGACCTCAACAAAGCCGCCGGCTCCCACTGAACACCCCTGTAGGAGCTGCCGCAGGCTGCGATCTTTTGATCTTGTTCTAAATGCAAGATCACAAGATCGCAGCCTGCGGCAGCTCCTACATCGGCATTCAGGATAACTGGCGGTGATTCCTTGATATAAGCCTGTCCCTCGCGCTTTGACGGTGACCTACTGTTCGATTAGTTTCCATGTACCCAACTGGCGATGATGTAAAGGTGCGCACCGGTGTTCAAAGGTCGCCGACGGTTTGGCTCAACTCAATCGGAAGAGACCTGTGCACACCATGGCCACCCCCCTCGCTGACTCGATCCAGAGACAAGACATCACATTGGTTGCCGACGACGGTTATGCATTGTCGGCGATCCGCTACAGCGCATCCGGCGAGGCCAAAGGCAACCTGATCATGGCCGGCGCCACCGGCGTGCAGCAGCGCTTTTATCGGCGCTTTGCCGAGCATGCGGCGCGCCAGGGTTTCAACGTGCTGACGCTTGACTACCGGGGTGTCGGCCAGTCGAAACCGGCTGAGTTGAAAGGCTTTCAGATGGCGTATCTGGATTGGGCCTTCCAGGATCTGGCGGCGGCAGTCGACCTGCTGCGTCAGCAAGCATTGCCGCTGTATTGGGTCGGCCATTCTTTCGGTGGTCACGCGATTGGCCTGCTCCCCAACCACCACGCCCTGACCGCCTGCTACACCGTGGGCAGCGGAGCCGGCTGGAGTGGCTGGATGTCGCGGACCGAAGGCTGGAAAATCCGCTTTATGTGGAAGTTTGTGCTGCCGCTGATCGTCGCCCGCAAAGGCTACATGGCCTGGAGCTTATTGGGCATGGGCGATGATTTGCCGCTGGGCGTTTACAACGACTGGAAACGCTGGTGCAAAAACCCCTACTACTATTTCGATGACCCCGAGATGGCACATCTGCGTGGGCTGTACGCAGAGGTCAAAACCCCGTGCGTTTTCGCCACATCGGTCGATGATCCCTGGGCACCGCCGCGCTCACGCGATGCGTTTGTCAAAGCCATGGTGAATGCACCGCTGACCCTGCTGGATCTGCAGCCACCTCCGGACGGTCAGCCATACGGACACATGGGTTATTTTCGCGAGAGTGCGCAGCCATTGTGGGACGAGATGCTCGACTGGCTGCAAAGCATCCCCGCACACACCAGATAACCTGTAGGAGCTGCCGCAGGCTGCGATCTGTTGATCTTGCAGTTGAAAAACAAGATCAAAAGATCGCAGCCTCGTTTCACTCGACAGCTCCTACAGGAATGCATTTCAAATGTGGGAGCGGGCTTGCTCGCGAAGAGTCCGTGTCAGTCATCAACAATGTTGAATGACACACCGCTTTCGCGAGCAAGCCCGCTCCCACATAGGGTTTATGGTGTTTAGGTGATTGGGGAATAGCCTTCGATCTGATCCGGCCACGCCGTAAGAATTTCAAATCCGGTCTCCGTCACCGCGACCATGTGTTCCCACTGCGCCGACAGCGAGCCGTCCTTGGTCAGCACGGTCCAGCCATCCGGCATGTTCTTCACATGCCGCTTGCCGGCATTGAGCATCGGCTCCACGGTAAAAATCATCCCGGCCTTGAGCTTCATGCCCTGATCGGGAAAGCCGTAATGCAGGATTTGCGGTTCATCGTGGTAGACCTTGCCGATGCCGTGCCCGCAGTACTCGCGCACCACGCTGAAACCTTCCTTCTCTGCCAGGCTCTGGATCGCGTGACCGATATCGCCCAGTGTCACGCCCGGTTTGACCACGCGAATCCCCGCGCACATGGCGTCATAGGTGGTCTTGATCAGGTGCTGCGCTTCAGGCGTTGGCTCACCGACCACGTACATGCGGCTGGTATCACCGAACCAGCCATCCTTGATCACCGCGATGTCGAGGTTGACGATGTCGCCATCCTTCAACGGCGTGCCCGACGGAATCCCGTGGCACACCACGTCATTGACCGAGGCGCAGACGGTTTTCGGAAAGCCGTGATAACCGACGTTGGCCGGCACCGCTTTCTGCACGTTGACGATGTAGTCGTTGCACAACCGGTCCAGCTCGTCAGTGGTCACGCCAGCCTTGACGTGCGGCACCAGCATTGCCAGGACTTCGGCGGCGAGTTTGCCGGCAGCACGTGATTGCGCGATGTCGGCCGGGGTGTTGATCTTGATCTGGTTTCTCATGCGCTGACGGCTTCCTGAGTCAGTTGTTGCAGATCCAGCCCGCCGTTCTGTTCGGCGCGGATCAGCAAGCGGCAAATGGCGCTGTGGTCGAGGTTGGGGTGCAGCTCGGCGAGCATGCCGATGCGCATCCAGTGCTCGGCCTGCGCGTTGATCGAGCGGCTGAGGGCGTTGCTGGAGATGCGCAGATTCTCGTGCATGTCCTCTGAAATCTTTACGATGCCCATATATGAATCCGATACGATGTGTATATGTATCGTATATTAGCCAAGCCTCGTTGAAAATTGCAAATCCTCAGCCCAGCGCTGCCTCGAAAAACGACGAGATGAGCCGACTGGAGCGCCGCTCGGCCAGACAGTACAGGTAGGTCTCGGTATACAGCGCTTCACCCTCAATGCGGATCGTGCGGATTTTCGGGTCGGCAATGAATTCCGCTTCCGACACCACACCCAATCCCAGCCCGCGCACCACCGCTTCACGCAAAGCCTCGCGACTGCCGATTTCCATGGCGATCCTCGGCTTCACTTGCGCCGCATTCAGCGCCTGCTCCAGTACCAGCCGCGTGGTCGAACCGGGCTCTCGTTGCAGCAGCCGCTGCCCTTCCAGTTCTTCCAGGCGCACGCTGCCGCGATTGGCCAGCGGATGCTCATGGTGCGCAAACAAGATGATCGCATGCCGCGCATAACGCACCGAACACAACGCCGGATCATCCTGACGCCCGGCCAGCACGGCGATGTCGGTCACGTAGTTTTCCAGATCCGATAACACTTGCGCCGAGTTACCCACGCGGATCGACACATCGATATTCGGATGCTGTTGCAGATAGCTGTCGACCATCTCGATCACATGGAACGGCCCCACCGCACCGACTTTGAGCTGGCCGCTGTCAAGCCGCCCGGAGTCGCGCAACAGGTTGTGCGCTTCCAGTTCCAGCAAGGCCAGCCGCTGCGCGATCGGCAGCAATTGCCGTCCAACATCCGACAGCTCGATCCGCCGCCCGCGCCGATGAAACAGTTCGACGTTGTGCTGACGTTCCAGGCTTTGCACCTGCGTGGTCAGTGTCGGCTGGCTCAAACCCGACGCGCGCGCCCCGGCGCTGAAACTGCCGTGACGGGCGACCGCCAGAAAAGCCCGCAATTTCGCGCTCGACATCCATAGACTCCATCAATAGTTAAGTGCTGTTTCTCATATTGAATTGATTGAATGACTGTCACGTGACAGACCTAGCCTGTGGCAACTCCCAACCACAGCGTGGAATGCCATGAAAACAATTAACCAGTTCCTGCGTGCCGCCAGCCTTGCCGTACTTGCCCTGAGTGCCAGCCAGGTCTGGGCCAAGGACAAACTGACGATTGGCCTGATCCCCTCGGAAGACTCGCAGGCGATGATCGAATCGAGCAAACAAGTGCTCGACGATCTGCAAGCCAAGATCGGCATGCCGGTGGTGCCGTTCGTGGCCACCGATTACAACGGCATCATCGAGGCGCTGCGCTCGGGCAAACTCGACGTCGCTTATCTCGGGCCGTTCTCGTATGTGCTGGCGACCTCGGTGGCCGATGTTGAAGCGTTCTCGGTAGCCGTCACCAAGAAGACCGGCCAGAGCGCTTACAAAAGTGTGATTCTGGCGCGCAAGGACAGCGGCATCCATTCGCTGGCCGACCTCAAGGGCCATACGTTCGCGTTCGTCGACCCGAGTTCGGCGTCCGGCCATCTGTTTCCAAAAGCCGGTCTGGAACAGGCCGGTTTCGCGCCGGACAGCTTGTTCAAGCGAGTGATTTTCTCCGGCTCCCACGACGCCAGCATCCTTGCGGTCGAGAACAGGAAAGTCGACGCCGCCGCCGTGGCTGACCGCATCTTTGCCAGCGCCGTGGCCAAAGGCGTGGTCAAGCAGGATGACTTCGAAATCGTCTGGCGTTCCAAGCCGATCCCTGAATCGCCGATGGTCTGGCGCAAGGCGCTCGATCCGGAGTTGAAGAAGAAAGTCGCCGACGCGCTGGCCTCGATCAAGGACGTGCCGTGGGGTGATCAGGGCGTGCTCAATGGCTTCCAGCCCACCACGGATGCGTCCTATGACGTGGTGCGCGAAACCGCCAAGGTCCTCGATCTCGATTTGCGGAGCATGAAATGATCAGCATCCGCCAACTGAGCAAACATTACGGCAGCAATCCGGTGTTGCGCGGCATCGACCTCGACGTTGCGCCCGGCGAGTTCGTCGTGGTGTTGGGCCAGTCCGGTGCCGGTAAATCGACCTTGCTGCGCTGCATCAATCGACTGGCGCAAGCCGACAGCGGCACGCTGAACGTCGCCGGTATTGACGCCCTCGCCTGCGCGGACACCAGTGTTTTACGCCGTGAAGTGGCAATGATTTTTCAGCACCACAACGTCGTGCCGCGCTTGAGCGTGCTGAAGAATGTGCTGACCGGCCGTCTCGGTTCCGTCGGCACCCTCGCCTCGATTCTGCAACTGTTTCGCCGTGACGATGTGGCGCTGGCGATGCAATGCCTGGAGCGCGTGGAACTGGCGCACAAGGCCGGTGAGCGCACTGATTCGCTGTCCGGCGGCCAGAAACAGCGTGTCGGCATTGCCCGCGCACTGGCGCAGCGGCCGAAGGTGATTCTGGCCGATGAGCCGATCGCCAGCCTCGATCCGAAAACCGCACGACTGGTCTTGCAGTACCTGCGCGATGCCACCCGCGAACTGGGCATCACCGTGCTGTGCAATCTGCACCAGGTCGAATACGCCCGCGAGTTTGGCGACCGCGTGGTCGGCCTCGCTCACGGCAACCTGGTGTTCGATGGCCAAGCGTCGAGCATGACCGAGGCCGATCTGGCGCGAATCTATCCGGGGCAATCGGCCGAGCCATGCGCCGCCATCCCGACACCCAGCCTGACCTACCGCGCCGCCTCGAGGGCCTGAACATGCAATCGCAAAATTATCAGTGGGTCGGTGACCACCCTCGTGGCACGCGCAGCTGGCTGACCACCGCCGGCATCGTCCTGATCGTGCTGTGGACGCTGAACTGGAGCGCACAAGGCGCGCAGCTCAGCCTCGGTGAACTGGCGGCGGGATTGCCGCAGATCGGTGACTTTCTTTCGCGCACCTTTCCGCCGGATCTGAGCATTCTTCCGCGTCTGATCGCACCAGCGGTGGAGACTTTGCAGATCGCCATTTGGGGCACCTTGCTCGGGGTGTTGCTGGCGATTCCAATGTCGTTTCTCGCCGCGCGCAATCTGAGCCGCAATCGCTGGGTGTTTCACATCACGCGCCAGGCGCTGAACTTCACCCGCAGCATCAACGAACTGATCCTCGCGCTGATCTTTGTCTCGGCCGTCGGCCTCGGTCCGTTTCCCGGCGTGCTGGCGCTGGCGCTGCATGGCCTGGGCATGCTCGGCAAGTTCTTCGCCGAGAGCATCGAAGAGATCGACCAAGGCCCGATCGAAGCGCTGCAAGCCACTGGCGCGCGCCCGCTGCAAGTGATCGTGTTCGGCGTTTTACCGCAGGTCATCACTGCCTGGATCGCGGTGATTCTTTACCGCTTCGAGGTCAATCTGCGCTCGGCCACGGTGCTCGGAATGGTCGGTGCCGGCGGCTTGGGGTTCGAGCTGGTGAGCAGTCTCAAACTGTTCAAATACCCGGAAACCGCGACCTGCATCATCGTCATTACCGTCATGGTGATCGTGGCGGACGCCGTTTCCAGTCGCCTGCGTGCAGCGATCCAGAGCGGCTCTTCCCATTAGCAGCCGCTGTTATCGGCTCAGCCGATTCAACCCTGCGATTTATCGATTTGTAGCGTTGTCGGCCGCCATCGAGTATGTGCCCACACGACAACAACAAGAAGGATCCACCATGACTGCCCGTTTCCAGAACCCCGTCGATACCCGTTTCGGCTGGGGCAGCCTGCAAGAACTTGCCGCCATCACCGAACAGCAGACCGTCGCCCTCGTGACCTTCCCTGAGGCGCGTGGGCTGGGGCTGGTGGATCGCCTGCAAGCCCTGCTCGGGGAGCGCCTGGTCTATGTATTCGAAGATGTGCAGCCCAATCCCGACGTCGCGCATTTGCGCAGCACCTACGAAGATTTCTGGCAGCAGGCCGGCGACTGTGATGTGGTCCTGGCTGTCGGTGGCGGCAGCGCCATCGACACGGCCAAGGCGTTGATCGTCGGCACCGCGTCGGGGCGTTTCGATGAACTGCTGAATCTGCTGGCGACCGGCAAACCGTTCACCCCGCCGCGCTGCAAACAGCTGATCGCCGCGCCGACCACCGCCGGCACCGGCAGCGAGGTCACGCCATGGGCAACCATCTGGGACAGCGCCAGCCAGAAGAAATACTCGCTGCACCTGGATTGCACCTGGCCGCGCGTGGCGATCATCGACCCGCAGTTGATGCTCACCGTACCCGCCAGCGTCACCGTTTCCACCGGGCTCGATGCGCTGTCCCATGCACTGGAGTCGATCTGGAACGTCAACGCCAATCCAGTCTCGGATACCTTCGCCATCTCGGCGATCGAAGACATTCTCGAATGCCTGCCGAGCCTGCAAAAAGACTTGTCCAGCCAGGAGCTGCGCACGCGCATGGCACTGGCGGCGCTCAAGGCCGGGCTGGCGTTTTCCAACACCAAAACCGCGTTGGCACACTCCATTTCCTATGAAATGACCTTGCGCCATGGCCTGCCCCACGGCATCGCCTGCTCCTTCACTCTGCCACTGGTGCTCGGTCTGGCGTGGGGCCATGACGCCACCCGCGACCGCGTCCTGCAGCGGGTGTTCGGCGCAGACCTGCCCAAGGCTCAACAGCAGTTGCGCGAGTTTCTCCATGCGCTGGGTGTGAAGACCGAGTTTGCCGACTACGGCGTCTCGGCCAAGGACGCCGACGACATCATTCACCTGGCGATGCAGGGCGCACGCGGCAAGAACTTCATCGGTTCTCAAGCTGCCTGACCTCGCCCGACACCTGAACAACCCAAGCTCAGCCAGCGGCGTAAACGCTGCGGTGATTTCCTGTCGCACCAAAAAAGAGTGCACCCGCCGACGACATCCGGCGGGAATCCACAACAATAAGGAAAAGATCATGAATCGTGCCGAAACAATGCCTGGTCTCGCCGAACGTTCTGCCTCGTTCCGTGTCGCGCAGTGGCGCATGCTGCTGGCGGCGATGTTCTGCTATCTGTTTTTCTACACCGGGCGACAAACCTTCGGTTTCGCCATTCCGGGGATCCAGGCCGAGTTCGGTCTGAGCAAGGAAACCCTCGGCTGGGCCTCTGCCGCGATGCTCTGGGCCTACGCGATTGGTCAGGCGATCAACGGCAACCTCGCCGACAAATTCGGTGGCCGGCGCATCATGACCCTCGGCGCGGTGTTGTCCTGCGCGGCGAACTGGGTGACCAGTTTTGCCGGCGGTTTCTCCAGCCTGATTCTGCCATGGGGCGTCAACGGCTACTTTCAGGCCTTGGGCTGGGCGCCGGGCGGTCGGCTGATTGCCAATTGGTGGGCGGCCGGCGAGCGCGGCAAGGTCTATGGCTTCTACACCTTTGCCGCCGGCTGCGCGTCAGTGCTGTCGTACATCACCTCTATCGTCGTGCTCGAAGTGCTGCAACTGGAATGGCGCTGGATCTTCCGCTTGCCGGTGCTGCTGATGCTTGCCGGCGGCATCATTTTCTATCTGGTCGCCCGCGAACGGCCGCAGGACCTGGGCTTCGAACCGTTGGCCGATACCGGTGTGGCCAATACTGATGACAAACATCAGGAAGCCGCTTACGGCGCAGTCGAGTCCTCGGCACAACGCTACAAAGCCGTGCTGAAGAATCCTCGCCTGCTGATCGCCGCACTGTCGCTGGGCTTTCAGAACGCGGCGCGCTACGGCTTGATCGTCTGGGTGCCGGTGCACTTTCTCGGCGCTGACTGGAAAAGCGGCGACAGCATGATCGACCCGAAATGGATCACCGTCGCCCTCCCCGTCGGCATGGCGGTCGGCGCCCTGAGCAATGGCTGGGTGTCGGACAAGCTGTTCGGCTCCAAGCGTTATCTGGCGATCATGCTCTATATGGTCCTCGGCGCCGCGACCAGCCTGTGGATGTGGAGCCTGCCGCCGCACAGCGTCATTGGCCTGGTGGCTTTGTTCCTTTGTGGATTCTTCGTCTATGGGCCGGCATCGAGTTTCTGGGCGCTCTGCCCGGATCTGGTCGGTGCCAAACGCGCCGGCACGGCAACCGGGATCATGAACTTTTCGTCCTATCTGTTCGCCGGCTTGGCCGAGCCGATGATTGGTCGTTTGCTTGACACCACGGCAAACACGTCTCTCATCTTCATAGTGGTCACCAGCGCCTGCCTGTGCAGCGCGGCAGTGGCATTGTTCATCCGACGCTGACGGGGCTTGCATGTACCAGTATCACAAGTGGTTGCGTTCGTTTCATGCGGTGGCCAAGACCGGCAGCTTCACGTTAGCCGCCGAGTATCTCTGCGTCGGCCAGCCGACCGTCAGCGAACAGGTCAACGCACTTGAGAAAACCTTCTCGGTGGAGCTGTTCCACCGCCGTGGGCGCTACATCGAGATGAGTTCGGCCGGGCACAAGCTCTATGCGATCACCCAGGGCTTGTTCGGCCAGGAAGATGAAGCGGTGCAACTGCTGCAGAGTTTCAAACAACGCAAGACCGGCATGCTGCGCCTCGGTGCGGTGTCGCCACCGATTGCGATGAACCTGACGTATGAGCTGATGCAACGCCACCCGGATATCGAACTGGAAACTTCGTTCTCTTCGGAAAAGGACACCCTGGCGCGGTTGTTCAACTTCGATATCGACGTGGCGATTCTGGCGTTGTCGGAATTCGATGAGCGCTTTCATACGCAGCTGTATCACCGCTACCCGATCATTGCCGTGGTGCGCGATGACCATCCCTGGGCCAGCCAGACGCAGGTTCACGTCAGCGCGATCAGCAAGGAAAAATGGGTAATGCGCGAAACCAGCGCACGCACCCGACAACTGGTGGAAGAACGCTGCAAGCGCCTCGACATCGAACTCAATTGCGTCATGCAACTGAACAGCCGCGAAGCCATCGTCCACGCAATCGTCAAAGGCATCGGCATCGGTTTCGTATCGGCCGTCGAGTACGCCGAAACGCCCGGCACCACGCCGATCACCTTTGTCGATCACCCGTTCTTTATCGAATACCACCTGTGTTGCCTCGGCATCCGCAGGAACCGGCCGGTGATTGCCGAACTGTTCGACTCAGCGCCACCGATGAATTGATTCAATCCTGCCTCAAACTGCCTGCCTTTGATTTGAGGGACGGCCAACGCTTACCTGAAAACGGAGATTGACCATGCAGTACAAGCAACCGACTCACCTGCAAGCCGCCATCCTCGACTGGGCTGGCACCGTTGTTGATTTCGGCTCGTTCGCACCAACGCAGATTTTCGTCGAAGCCTTCGCCGAGTTCGACGTCGCGGTATCACTGGAGGAAGCGCGCGGGCCGATGGGCATGGGCAAGTGGGACCACATCCGCACTTTGTGCAACCTGCCGCAGATTGGCGAACGTTACCGTTCTGCGTTTGGTCGTTTGCCAAGCGATGCTGACGTGACCGCGATTTATGAGCGTTTCATGCCACTGCAGATCGAGAAAATCGCCCTGCATTCGGCGCTGATCCCTGGCGCGATTGCAGCGATTGCCGCGTTGCGTGACAAGGGCTTGAAAATCGGTTCGTGCTCCGGATATCCAGCGGTGGTGATGGCCAAGGTTGTCGAACTCGCGCGGGAAAACGGCTATGTCGCCGATCATGTGGTCGCCACCGATGAAGTGCCCAATGGCCGGCCGCACCCGGCGCAGGCGCTGGCCAACGTGATTGCCCTGGGCATCGACGACGTGGCCGCGTGCGTCAAGGTCGACGACACCTGGCCGGGCATTCTTGAAGGTCGCAGCGCCGGCATGTGGACGGTGGCGCTGACCTGCTCCGGCAACGCGCTGGGCCTGACCTACGAGCAATACCAGGCGCTGCCGTCGGACCGACTGGCCGAAGAGCGCGCGCGGATCGGCAAGATGTTCGCCCCTTCGCGCCCGCATTACCTGATCGACACCATCGCCGAGCTGCCGGAAGTCATTGACGACATCAACGCGCGCCTGGCACGCGGCGAAACCCCACAGTCCTGCTAACCCCACCGCCCCGGTAGGAGCTGCCGAAGGCTGCGATCTGATCGTTCCCACGCTCTGCGTGGGAATGCAGCCCGTGACGCTCCGCGTCACTGGACGCGGAGCGTCCCTAGAGGCATTCCCACGCAGAGCATGGGAACGATCTGTGGCCACGCTTGAATCGCAGGCAAAAAAAAGCTGCCACGAATGGCAGCAGAAACTTTAAGAACACGCGATGTATTGAGGTCAGCATAGACGCCGGATAATGACAGTGTCATGACAGCCGCAAATTCATTGAATCACCCCTGCCCCGTCATCAGGATGTCATCAAGATCACCGCACAATCCTCGCAAACCGTCTTGAGCCTCGCGACGGATGTTTTGCAGGGATTCCCATGAAAGACGACGCCTCGCTGTTTGCCGCCATCGACCTGGGTTCGAATGCCTTTCGCCTGATGATCGGGCAGTCAGTGCGCAGCCGCAAAGGCCTGCTGATACAGGAAGTGAAAACCCTGCGTGAACCGGTGCGGCTTGCCGAGGGTTTTGACGGTGGCGCGCTCGACGCGCTGGCGCTGGATCGCGGCTGGCAGGCATTGGCGCGGTTCGGCAAGAAACTGCGTGGCTTCGAAGCCGGTCGCGTGCGCGCGGTGGCGACCAGCGCCGTGCGCGAGGCCGACAATGCGCAGCTGTTTCTCGCCAGCGCCGAACGGCATCTGGGTTTTCCGATCGACGTTATCTGCGGCCATGAAGAGGCGCGGCTGGTTTACGCCGGCGTCACCCACGCCTTGCCGAGCGCCGTCGACATGCGCCTGGTGGTCGACATCGGCGGCGGTTCCACCGAGCTGATCCTCGGCCAGGGCGCGCAACCGTTGCTCACCGAAAGTATCGCCATCGGCAGCGGCACCTTGAGCACACGCTTCTTTCGCGGCGGCGACCTGTCCGCCGCTGCGTTACAGGAAGCCGAACGTTTCGCCATCCTGCAGTTTGAAAAAGTTGCCCGGCGCTACCGTGCTCAGGGCTGGCAGCAAACCATCGGCTCTTCCGGCACTGCGCGCATGCTGGCTAAAGTGCTCAAGGCCAATCGTCTCAACGACTACGGTCAGGACGGCATCACCTACGGCGGGCTCCTACGCCTGTCGTTGCTTCTGCTGAAGGTGAACAACGTCCAGCAATTGAAACTGGCCGGGCTGCAACCTCATCGTCAGAGCATTCTGCCCGGTGGTCTGGTGCTGATGCTGGCCGCCTTCAAAGTGTTCGGCATCGCACAAATGCTGCCGTCGGAACCGGGCCTGCGCCTCGGCGTGTTGCACGGTTTGATGAGCCAGCATTAATCCTCACCCGGCAGATTCGTCTCCCCTTCAGCGGCCTGATCGACTACCATGCCGCCGCCGGTTTCCAAACGGGATTAATAGGGAATCCGAGGTGCTTGCACAGCATCGATCGGAACTGCCCCCGCAACTGTAGGTGCTGAGCCTGCTCCACGACTGCCACTGGGTGAACCCCGGGAAGGCCGGAGCATTGGCGATGACGCATCAGTCAGGAGACCTGCCGGCACAGTGACTGACTAACCGGCGGGGTGTCCGGGAAGGACACCGTGCCGTGCGCGTCTTCCGGGATGAGCGGCCTTGCGCTGTTGCCCTGACCGCGCTCGATGGTGTGTTTCCGAACCGTACTCTGCCGCTCCCCGTACGGTTTTCCTGGAGACTGCCTCATGCTGCTGCCCCGCGTTGCCACCCTCATCACCGGCCTGTGCCTTGGCACGCTGGCCCATGCGGCACCGACTCAATACCCGCTGACCATCGAAAACTGCGGCAGCAGCCTGACCTTTGAGCATGCTCCCGCTCGTACGGTGACCATCGGCCAGGCCGGCACGGAACTGCTCTACGCCATGGGCCTGAGCGACAAAGTCGTCGGCACCTCGCTGTGGTTCAACAATGTGCTGGCCAAGTACAAGACGCAGGACGACAAGATCGAGCGCCTGGCCGACAACGAACCGAGCTTCGAATCGGTGATCGGCAAACGCCCGGAACTGGTCGCCGTGGAGCTGGAATGGATGGTCGGCCCGCAAGGTGCGGTCGGTACCCGTGAGCAGTTTCATGAGCTGAAGATTCCGACCTACCTGCTGCCCTCCGATTGCGAAGCCAAGGACAATCTGGTCGGCGCCGACGGCACGCGACTGGCGCCATTTCGCATCGACAGCATTTACAAGAGCGTGAGCCAACTGGCGCAGATCTTCGATGTGCAGGATCGCGGACACCAACTCAACGAGCAACTCAAGGCCAGCCTTGCCAAGTCGATTGCCACCGCACAGGGCAAACAACTGAAAGACGCCAGCGCGCTGGTGTGGTTCTCCAGCGCACAAATGGACATCGAGCCCTTCGTGGCCGGGCACAAAGGCATTCCCGATTTCATGCTGAGCACCCTCGGCGTGCGCAACGTGGTGGAATCCGATGAAGAGTGGCCGACGGTCGGCTGGGAAACCATCGCCAAAGCCAACCCGACGTTCCTCGTCATCGCCCGCATGGATCGCCGTCGCTTCCCCGCTGACGACTATGAAAAGAAACTCGCCTTCCTGCGCAGCGATCCGGTGACGCGCAACATGGACGCGGTGAAAAACAACCGCATCATCATTCTTGACGCCATGGCCATGCAGGCCAGCCAGCGCATGTTCGATGGCCTGGAACAACTGGCCACGGCCATCAACGGCTACGACCTGTCGAAATGAGTGCAAGCCTGATCCGCACGTTGCTGGCCCTGGCGACATTGTTGATGGCCGTGGTGGCTGGCGTGGCCATCGGTGAAACTTCGATTGAACCGGGCGTGGTCCTGCAAGTATTGGCCAATAAGTTGTGGGGGGCCGGTTATGTGCTCGACCCCATTGATGAAGGCATCGTCTGGAACTACCGCCTGACCCGCGCACTGGTCGCCGCTGCCTGCGGTGCCGGTCTGGCGACGTGCGGGGTGATTCTGCAATCGCTGCTGCGCAACCCGTTGGCCGATCCGTATCTGCTGGGGATTTCTGCCGGCGCTTCGACCGGGGCGGTGATGGTCGCGTTGCTCGGCGTCGGTGCCGGAGTCATCTCATTGTCGGTCGGCGCCTTTGCCGGGGCGGTGACCGCCTTCGTGCTGGTGATTCTGTTGGCGCGCGTCAGCGGTTCGGCCAGCGGCACCGGGCAGATCATTCTCGCCGGGATCGCCGGCTCGCAATTGTTCAACGCGCTGACGGCATTTCTGATTACCCGCTCGGCGAGCTCCGAACAGGCGCGCGGGATCATGTTCTGGTTGCTGGGCAATCTTGGCGGCGTGCGCTGGCCCTCGGTATGGCTGGCGGTGCCGGTGGCCATCGCGGGTTTGCTGGTGTGCCTGTGGCATCGGCGGGCGCTGGATGCGTTTACCTTTGGCGCGGATTCGGCGGCGTCGCTCGGCATCCCGGTACGCCGAGTGCAGATCCTGCTGATCGGTTGCGCGGCGCTGGTGACGGCGGTGATGGTGTCGATTGTCGGCTCGATCGGTTTCGTCGGTCTGGTGATTCCGCATGCCGCGCGACTGTTGCTCGGCACCGGTCATGCCCGTCTGCTGCCTGCCAGTGCGCTGGGCGGCGCGGTGTTTCTGATTGCCGCTGACGTGTTGTCGCGCACGTTGATCAAGGGCCAGGTGATCCCGGTCGGGGTGATTACCGCGCTGGTCGGTGCGCCGGTGTTTGCCCTGATTCTGGTTGGTCGGAGATCGGCGCGATGAGCAACGTCCTCAGTTGCGCAGGCTTGACGTTCAGGGTGCGCGGCGCCGAGCTGCTCAACGGCGTCAGCCTGGAGGTCACGCGCGGTGAAACCCTCGGCATCGTCGGGCCAAATGGCTCGGGCAAATCGACCTTGCTGAAACTGCTTGCCGGATTGCGTGAACCGAGCGCTGGCGAGGTGCTGCTGGAAGGTCAGCGCCTCGGCAAAATGCCCCGTCGCAGCATCGCGCAAAAACTTGCGGTGGTGGAACAGCAGGCCGACACCGACGACGGCATTCGCGTGTTCGACGCCGTTGCACTGGGCCGCACGCCGTGGCTTTCGGCGTTGCAACCGTGGTCGCATGCCGACGACGCCATCGTCCAGCAAGCGCTGACCGACGTTGACGCGACTCACCTGCGCAATCGTCTTTGGCGCAGCCTGTCGGGCGGTGAACGGCAGCGAGTGCACATCGCCCGGGCGTTGGCGCAGCGACCGCAAATTCTACTGTTGGACGAGCCGGCCAATCATCTCGACATTCAGCATCAACTGACCATTCTCAACGTGGTGCAGGCGTTGCCGGTGACCACGTTGATCGCCCTGCATGATCTAAATCAGGCGTTGAAATGCGATCGTCTGGCGGTACTGGAGCGCGGGCGGTTGGTGGCGTTGGGCGAGCCGCTGGAGGTGCTGACACCACAGCGGTTACAGGAAACATTCGGGGTCAAAGCGCATTACCTGACGGACCCGTTCGATGGGGCACAGATTCTGCGTTTTCACGCATGAAGGCGTGCATGTGTGTCGTCTGCCACACTTGGACTGCCGCTGGACACAGTAGCAACAGCCTCCCGGCGATGCCAAGGAAATCCCCGATTCTGAACTTCACACACAACCCTTGTAGGAGTGAGCCTGCTCGCGATAGCGGTGTGTCAGTCAACTCATTACTGACTGATGCGACGCCATCGCGAGCAGGCTCACTCCTACAAGGGGTTGTGTTTATTCAGGAGGTTAAGGTGTTACGCCAGTTCTTTACGCAGCTGGCGGGCGGCGGTGACCATGTGCACCAGCGCTGCTTCGGTTTCCGGCCAGCCACGGGTTTTCAGGCCGCAATCCGGGTTGACCCACAGCCGTTCAGCGGGAATGCGCTTGGCGGCCTTGCGCAGCAGGTTGGCCATTTCCGCAGCATCCGGAATACGTGGCGAGTGGATGTCGTAGACGCCCGGGCCGATTTCGTTCGGGTAGGCAAAGGCTTCGAAAGCGTCGAGCAGCTCCATGTCGGAACGCGAGGTTTCGATGGTGATCACGTCGGCATCCATTGCCGCGATGGACTCGATCACGTCGTTGAACTCGCTGTAGCACATGTGTGTATGGATCTGCGTTTCGTCGCGCACGCCGGAAGCGCACAGGCGGAACACCTCGGTCGCCCAGTCCAGGTAATGCTGCCACTGGGCCTGACGCAACGGCAGACCTTCACGGAACGCCGCTTCGTCGATCTGCACGATCTTGATGCCGGCAGCTTCCAGGTCAACCACTTCGTCACGGATCGCCAGCGCCAGTTGTCGCGCCTGCACTTCACGGCTGACGTCTTCACGCGGGAACGACCACATCAGCATGGTCACCGGACCGGTCAGCATGCCCTTCATGACCTTGCCGGTCAGGCCCTGAGCGTAGCGAATCCACTCCACGGTCATGGCTTTCGGCCGGCTGAGGTCGCCGAAGATCACCGCCGGTTTGACGCAGCGCGAACCGTAACTCTGCACCCAGCCAAAACGCGTGAACACATAGCCGTCGAGTTGCTCGGCGAAGTACTCGACCATGTCGTTGCGCTCGGCTTCACCGTGGACCAGCACGTCGAGGCCCAGCCGCTCCTGGATTTCCACTGCATGGCGGATTTCGCTGTGCATGGCTTCGGTGTATTCGGCCAGGGTCAGCTTGCCTTGCTTGAACGACTGCCGAGCCAGGCGGATCGACGCGGTCTGCGGGAACGAACCGATGGTGGTCGTCGGGAACAGCGGCAAATCAAGACCCGCGCGCTGCTTGGCGATGCGCTGGGCGAACAGCGATTGACGCTGACTGTCCTTGGCGGTTATCGCCGCGACACGCGCTTGCACCGCCGGTTTGTGAATGCGCGGCGAAGCGGCACGGGCGGCCTGCACCGAACGGCTTTCGGTCAGGGCACGCAGGACTTTCGGCGCTTCGGGCTGGTTGACGGCCTGAGCCAGCACAGCCACTTCCTCACACTTCTGCACGGCGAAGGCCAGCCAGCTTTTCAGCTCAGCATCGAGCTTGTCTTCACGACCGAGATCCACCGGGCTGTGCAGCAACGAGCAGGATGGCGCGATCCACAGGCGATCGCCCAGACGCTCATGCGCATGCTGCAACGTCGCCAAGGCATTTTCCAGATCGCAGCGCCAGACGTTACGGCCGTTGACCACACCCAGCGATAACACTTTATAAGCCGGCAGACGATCAAGAATGGTCGGGTACTGCTCCGGTGCGCGCACCAGATCGATGTGCAAACCGTCGACGGGCAGATTGGCCGCCAGACCAAGGTTTTCTTCCAGGCCACCAAAGTAGGTAGCCACCAGCTTCTTCAGCGGATCGCGCTGGATCTGGTTGTAGGCACGCTCGAAAGCGTTTTTCCATTCCTGTGGCAGGTCGAGCACCAGAATCGGCTCGTCGATCTGCACCCACTCGACACCTTGAGCGGCAAGACGCGAGAAAATCTGGCCGTACAGCGGCAGCAGACGATCGAGCAGTTCCAGCTTGTCGAACTCGGCGCCCTTGGCCTTGCCCAGCCACAGGTACGTCAGCGGGCCGATGATCACTGGCTTGACGTTGTGGCCCAGCGCGCGGGCTTCCTCGACTTCTTCGAACAACTGCTCCCAACCCAGCTGGAACTGTTGATCAGCGCTGAATTCCGGGACCAGATAGTGGTAGTTGGTGTCGAACCACTTGGTCATTTCCTGTGCATGGGCACCGCCGCAGCAGCTGTCGCTGACGCCACGCGCCATGCCGAACAGGGTTTGCAGACTGGCTTTGCCAACGTGCGGACGGAAACGCTCAGGGATCACCCCGAACATCAGCGAGTGCGTCAGCACCTGGTCGTACCAGGCAAAATCGCCGACTGGCAGCAATTCAATCCCGGCGTTTTTCTGCAAATCCCAGTGCGCCTTGCGCAGCTCGCGACCCACTTCACGCAGGCCTGCCTCGTTCAGTTCTCCTTTCCAGAACGCCTCTTGCGCTTTCTTCAGTTCGCGGTCGCGACCGATGCGCGGAAATCCAAGGGAATGGGCCAGTGCCATAACAAACAACTCCAATGTCTTGTTGATGGGGGCCATTGTCGACAGCGGTCACGATTGAGACAAACTCATTTTAATCTTGATGATCACGAGTTCCACTCATGATCACCGCGATCACTGGAAAACGCTTTGGCACCGTTGCGATAGCAGAATGACCGAGCGGTTTCCCTGCAGGATATTGCTGCGCAGATCAAGCGCTGCGTGGCGCTGAAGACGCCCTTTGAATACTCGATGGCGCCTCCCTGTAAACCCACGAAAATCTTGCCGTCGCGGCCTCCGATTTGGTTCTATGGTTAGATCGAAATGGCAGTATTTCCAACGGACTAATGGTTGCGACAGTCCCTGTCTGAGCCTATGTTGCACGCGAGTCTTTTCCCCGCGAATGGAACGCGATCAACACCACAAAGAGGTGAAGAAATGTCTAAGGAATCACGCCCTGCCGTACTTGGGCTGATCGGCAATACTCCGCTAGTGCAAGTCACTCGCTTCGACACTGGTCTGTGCACACTGTTTCTCAAACTCGAATCGCAGAACCCCGGTGGCTCGATCAAGGACCGTATCGGTCTGGCGATGATCGATGCGGCTGAACGCGATGGTCGCCTGCAACCCGGCGGTACCATCGTCGAGGCCACTGCCGGCAACACCGGCCTCGGTCTGGCACTGGTTGGCCGCGCCAAAGGCTATCGTGTGGTGCTGGTGGTGCCGGACAAAATGTCCACCGAAAAAGTCCTGCACCTGAAGGCCATGGGCGCCGAGGTGCACATCACCCGCTCCGACGTCGGCAAGGGCCATCCGGAGTATTACCAGGACGTCGCCGCCCGTTTGGCGAAAGACATTCCCGGCGCATTCTTCGCCGACCAGTTCAACAACCCGGCCAACCCACTGGCCCACGAATGCAGCACCGCGCCGGAAATCTGGGCACAGACCGAACATGATCTGGACGCCATCGTCGTCGGTGTCGGTTCGGCAGGGACGCTGACCGGCCTGAGTCGCTTCTTCAAGCGGGTGCAACCGGATCTGGAAATGGTCCTCGCCGATCCGATCGGCTCGGTCATGGCGCAATACAGCCGTGACGGCACGATGCCGACGCCCGGTTCATGGGCGGTGGAAGGCATTGGCGAGGACTTCATTCCGTCGATTACCGATCTCTCCAGCGTGCGTCACGCCTACTCGATCAGTGACGAGGAAAGCTTCTCTCACGCCCGCCAGTTGCTCAAGGCCGAAGGCATTCTGGGTGGTTCGTCGACCGGCACCCTGCTCGCCGCCGCGCTGCGTTATTGCCGCGAACAGACCGAACCGAAACGCGTGGTCAGCTTCGTCTGCGACACCGGTACGCGTTATCTGTCGAAGGTTTACAACGACCAGTGGATGACCGATCAAGGCCTGTTGCAGCGCAAGGGCTACGGCGATTTGCGTGATTTGATCGCTCGCCGTTTCGAAGATGGCCGCGTCATCAGCGTCGGCCCTGACGACACCCTGCTGACCGCGTTCCAGCGCATGCGCCTGGCGGATGTTTCGCAACTGCCAGTGCTGGTGGAAGGCAAGCAACTGGTCGGCGTGATCGACGAATCCGACATCCTCCTGCCGGTGCACGAAGATGCCGCGCGCTTCAGTCAATCGGTCTCCAGCGTGATGACTGACAAACTGCAAACCCTCGCCCCCGGCGCTACGCTTGCCGAACTCGAAGCGGTGCTCAGCCGTGGCCTCGTCGCGATCATTGCCGACGCCTCAGGCTTCCACGGTCTGATCACCCGCACCGACATGCTCAACCAATTACGGAGATCCCTCGCATGAGTCAGCACGACGATAAATCCCAAGGCTTCGCGACCCGGGTGATCCACGCCGGGCAGGCGCCGGACCCGACCACCGGCGCACTGATGCCGCCGATCTACGCCAACTCCACCTATCTGCAAGACAGCCCCGGCGTGCACAAGGGTTTCGATTACGGGCGCTCGCACAACCCGACGCGTTTTGCCCTCGAGCGCTGCGTTGCCGATCTCGAAGGCGGCACGCAGGCCTTCGCGTTCGCCTCGGGGCTGGCGACGATTTCGACCGTGCTGGAATTGCTCGATGCCGGTTCGCACATTGTCTCTGGCAACGATCTGTACGGCGGCACATTCCGCCTGTTCGACAAGGTGCGTCAGCGCAGTGCCGGGCACCGTTTCAGCTTTGTCGATCTGACGGATCTGTCGGCGTTCGAAGCCTCGTTGCAGGACGACACGCGCATGGTCATGGTCGAAACGCCGACCAACCCGCTGCTGAGCCTGTCAGACCTGGCGGCCATCGCCCGTATCTGCCGGGCACGCGGGATCATCTCGGTGGCTGACAATACCTTTGCCAGCCCGTATATCCAGCGCCCGCTGGAGCTGGGTTTCGACATCGTCCTGCACTCGACCACCAAGTACCTGAACGGCCACTCCGATGTGATCGGCGGTATTGCCGTGGTTGGCCAGAACGCTGAGCTGGCCGAGAAGCTCGGCTTTTTGCAGAACGCAGTCGGCGCCATCGCCGGTCCGTTCGATGCGTTTCTGACCCTGCGCGGGGTGAAAACCCTGGCGCTGCGCATGGAGCGTCATTGCAGCAACGCACTGGATCTGGCGCAGTGGCTGGAGCAGCAGCCGCAGGTCAAACGGGTCTATTACCCAGGACTGGAATCGCACCCGCAACACGCCTTGGCCAAGCGCCAGATGCGTGGTTTCGGCGGCATGATCTCGGTGGATCTGAACAGCGATCTGGCCGGCGCGCGACGCTTCCTCGAGAACGTGAAGATCTTTGCCTTGGCGGAAAGCCTCGGTGGCGTCGAGAGCCTGATCGAGCACCCGGCGATCATGACTCACGCGACCATCCCGGCGGACACCCGCGCGAAACTCGGCATCGGTGATGGGCTGGTGCGCCTGTCGGTGGGGGTCGAGGACGTCGAAGACCTGCGCGCCGACCTGGCGCAGGCGCTGCAGTCGATCTGACCTGGCGAGAACGACAAAGCCCGCACGAAGCGGGCTTTGGAGTTCGAGTAGGCGGCCAGTGCTGGTCTCTGGCTTACAAGGTTTATCGGGCTTCCCACAGTACCGGACCAAATTGAAAAGGTACGGCCTCGGCTGCTTCACACGGCATAAGGGCTGGATCTCAGCGCGGAGATCTTTCTAACCGTGTACCCTTCGGAGCGCGCCCCACGCCCCCTTGCTATCCGATTGCGCATCAGTCTGCGTCTTCGCCTACACCTTTGAGCCTAGCAAAGGCTCGCTCGCCCAGACTGGCATTTTTAGATTGATTTCGCCTTTGCCCGCCAAGTGAAGGAAACGAAACGCCTAACGCCCGTCGATCCCCCCGCCATGCCGTAACGGTTCAGCGATCTATACTGATTCAGTTCGATACTTATTACGTCGACACCCGTGCGCCTGACGGTGCGCTCGTGCCTTTCGCCAACCAGATCAACCCGAGCCAATGAGTCGTAGCGCCAGTCATCGTACGGCGGACGATGCGTTAACGCTTTGTGGCTGCCGGGTCGTGGAGAAAATCATGAAATACAGGCTTTTGTCAGGCGTGGTTCTGGCGGTTGCGGCTGCGGTTGTAGTGCCTGGGGCATGGGCGGCGCAGCCTCAGGCGGTGGCTTCTGATGGTTCTGATCATGTTGGTGCCGGTGCGGTGGCTTCTGACGGTTCTGATCATGTTGGTGCCGGTGCGGTGGCTTCTGACGGTTCCGATCATGTTGGTGCCGGTGCGGTGGCTTCTGACGGTTCCGATCATGTCGGTGCCGGTGCGGTGGCTTCTGACGGTTCAGATCATGTCGGCGCGGGTGCGGTGGCTTCTGACGGTTCCGATCATGTTGGTGCCGGTGCGGTGGCTTCTGACGGTTCCGATCATGTCGGTGCCGGCGCGGTGGCTTCTGATGGTTCTGATCATGTCGGCGCGGGTGCGGTGGCTTCTGACGGTTCCGATCATGTTGGTGCCGGTGCGGTGGCTGCCGATGGCGCTGATCGTACGGGCATCAATCGATTTGCCTATTCCCGTGTCGGTGTCGGCTCTGATCGGGTCGCTTCGGCGCTGATGACCGGCAGTTATTCCGACCAGTTCAACAGCCCTCAATAACCCCTTCTCTTGCGGGGAACGGCATCCCTGTAGGAGCTGTCGAGTGCAACGAGGCTGCGATCTTTTGATCTTGTCTGTTAAAAACAAGATCAAAAGATCGCGGCCTGCGGCAGCTCCTACAGGGGGAATTTTATGGGTCGACTTGTGCCATGAGGTCGGGCACCGATTCCGGGCGTTTCGCATAACGCTGCGCCAGCACCGCGCAGACCATCAATTGAATCTGATGAAACAGCATCAACGGCAGAATCAACACGCCAATGGTGCTGCCGGCAAACAACACCTGCGCCATCGGTACACCGGTGGCCAGGCTCTTTTTCGAGCCACAGAACAGAATGGTGATGCGGTCTTCCTGACTGAAGCCGAAGGCCTTGCCGAGCACCGTCGATGCCAGCAACACCAACGCCAGCAGGATGCAGCAAACCACCACCAGCCCGAGCAGATCGACGACCGGAATCTGATGCCAGATGCCTTCGTTGACCGCCTCGCTGAACGCACCGTAAACCACCAACAGAATCGAACCCTGATCGACGAACTTCAGCCAGTTCTTGTTGCGCCCCACCCATGCGCCGATCCAGCGGCGGGCGATCTGCCCGGCAACGAATGGCAGGAGCAATTGCACACTGATTTTCAGGATCGCGTCCAGCGTCGAACCGCCATCACCGTGGACGTTGAGCAGCAGTGTCACCAGCAATGGCGTGAGGAATATGCCGAACAGGCTCGACGCCGCCGCGCTGCAAATCGCCGCCGGTATATTGCCCCGCGCCAGCGAAGTAAAAGCAATCGCCGATTGCACCGTGGCCGGCAGCGCGCAGAGGTAGAGCATGCCCATGTACAGCTTGTCGCCGACGAGCGGTGACAGCAGCGGTTTCAACGCTAACCCCAGAATCGGGAACAACACAAAGGTCAGGCCGAACACCAGCAAGTGCAGGCGCCAATGACCGGCACCGGCGATGATCGATTCGCGAGAGAGTTTGGCGCCGTGCAGGAAAAACAGCAGTGCAATAGCGAGGTTGGTCAGCCAGCCAAAGCCGACCGCGACCTGGCCGCTGGCCGGCAGGAAGCTGGCGAGCAGCACAACGCCGATCAGGGTCAAGGTGAAGTTGTCGGGCAAGAATCTTGGGCGCGTCATGGTTTGCTCATCCGGGGGTTGCCAGTACGTGACAGCGACTTTAACGTGAGTGCAAATTACCGACTAACGCCGAAGATCCTCCAGATGCCGCCAAAAGGACACGACAAAAGCGTCAGACGCAGCATTCCCGGGCTGCCCAGCCTGCCGCGTCCGTTGTACGGGCGCACCGAATCACTGCCTAATCGTGCGTTGACCCGCCGTCACAGTCACCCGTGGGTGCAATTGTCGTACGCGATTCAGGGTGTACTCGAAGTGCAGACCAGCGCCGGCCGCTTCGTCGCGCCGCCGGAGCGCGCGGTGTGGATTCCGGCGGGTGTGCCGCATCGGGTGTTCAGTTCGCCGCACACCGAGATGCGCAGTCTGTACATCGATTGCAGCGTCGCCGGCTGGGCCGCCGAGCGTTGCCATGTGCTCGGGGTCAGCGATTTGCTCAGAGAACTGATCCGCGCCTTCAGTCAGGTGCCGGTGGAGTACGACCTGAGCGGCGCACACGGGCGGCTCGCGCAAGTGATCCTCGATCAACTCGCCGAAGCCCCGCCGATCGACCTGATGCTGCCGCTGCCACAAGACGCGCGCCTGAAGCAGATCTACCAGAGCCTGGAGCAGCATCCGGAACAGCAGACCACGCTGAGTCACTGGAGCGAAAAATTCGGCGTCACCGAGAAAACCCTCACGCGGCTGTTTCTGCGCGACACCGGCCTGACCTTCCGCGCCTGGCGGCAACGCTTGCGCTTGCTCGGCGCACTGACACCGCTGGAGCGCGGCGAACGCGTCACCGACGTGGCATTGGCCTGCGGATATGACTCGACCTCGGCGTTCATTTCAGCATTCCGCCAGCAATTCGGAGAGACTCCTGGAGAATTTTTCCGCTGAATAACCCGATAATTATCGAACTTGCGCGAGCCTTTGCTCGAAGTTCAAGGTAGAGTTACGTCCATCGAAAATCTTTCTGCACGCTTCACAACAACAATGATGAACAACCCTTTTGAGAACCTGACGGCGGTAATGACATGATCGAAGTCACTGAAGTTTCCATTGCCCAGCTACGCGCGGCGCTGCAATCTGGCCAGACCACTTCGGTCGAGCTGGTGCAGGCTTATCTGGCGCGAATCGATGCCTACGATGGCGCGGACAGCGCCACCGCACTCAACGCGGTGGTCGTGCGTAACCCCGACGCACTGCAAGAAGCGCAGGCTGCCGACGACCGTCGTGCCAAAGGCGAAACCCTCGGTCCGCTCGATGGCATTCCCTACACCGCCAAGGACAGCTACCTGGTCAAAGGCCTCACCGCCGCGTCCGGAAGCCCGGCATTTGTCGATCTTGTCGCGCACCGCGATGCATTCACCATCGAGCGCCTGCGCGCCGCCGGGGCGATCTGTCTGGGCAAGACCAACATGCCGCCGATGGCCAATGGCGGCATGCAGCGCGGCGTCTACGGTCGCGCCGAAAGTCCGTATAACGCCGATTACCTGACCGCACCCTTTGCCTCCGGCTCGTCCAACGGTGCCGGCACCGCCACGGCCGCCAGTTTTGCCGCATTCGGTCTGGCCGAAGAAACCTGGTCGAGCGGTCGCGGCCCGGCGTCGAACAACGGTTTGTGCGCCTACACGCCTTCGCGCGGGGTGATTTCGGTGCGCGGCAACTGGCCGCTGACGCCGACCATGGACGTGGTCGTGCCTTACGCGCGGACCATGGCTGATCTGCTCGAAGTGCTCGACGTCGTGGTTGCTGAAGACACCGACACCCGTGGCGATCTGTGGCGCCTGCAACCGTGGGTGCCGATCCCCAGCGTGATGTCCGTGCGCCCTGCTTCCTACGCGGAACTGGCGGTGAAGGCCGACGCTCTGGCCGGCAAACGTCTGGGCGTGCCGAAGATGTACATCAACGCCGACCCCGACGCCGGCACCAGCGCAGAGCCGGGCATCGGTGGCCCGACCGGGCAACGCATCAACACCCGTGAATCAATGATCGACCTGTGGAAACAGGCGCGCGCCGCCCTGGAAGCCGCCGGCGCCGAAGTCATCGAAGTCGATTTCCCGCTAGTGTCCAATTGCGAAGGCGACCGTCCCGGCGCGCCGACCGTGTTCAATCGCGGCATCGTCTCCAAAGAGTTCCTGCACCACGAACTGTGGGATCTGTCGGCCTGGGCCTTCGATGATTTCCTGCGGGCCAACGGTGATCCAAAACTCAATCGCCTGGTCGATGTCGACGGGCCGAAAATCTTCCCGCACGACCCGGGGACCCTGCCCAACCGTGAAGGTGATCTGGCCGCTGGCATGGATGAATACGTGCGCATGGCCGAGCGTGGCATTACGCCGTGGGATCAGATTTCAACGTTGCCCGACGGTCTGCGCGGCCTGGAGAAGACCCGCAAGCTCGATCTGGAAGACTGGATGGATGCGCTGAAACTCGACGCCGTACTGTTCCCGACGGTGGCCGACGTCGGTCCGGCGGATGCCGATGTTAATCCGCAATCGGCGGACATCGCCTGGAGCAACGGTGTCTGGGTCGCCAACGGCAACCTCGCGATCCGTCACCTCGGCGTGCCGACGGTAACGGTGCCAATGGGCGTCATGGCCGACATCGGCATGCCGGCCGGATTGACCTTCGCCGGTCGCGCTTATGACGATTCGACGCTGCTGCGTTTGGCCTCGGCGTTTGAATCGACGGGCTCCAAGCGTTTGGTGCCGCCGCGCACGCCGCCGCTGTCCTGAACAAAAACGGGGTCGGGATTGATCAGTCCCGACCCCGTTTGCAGTCAGCGATCCGCCAACTCCTCCAGCAAATCGGCTGACGGCACGAAATACAGGCTGCCGGTGACGGCGGTGCTGAAATCCAGCAACTTGTCGTAATTGCCCACTGGCTTACCGACAAACATGTTTTCCAGCATCTGCTCCATCGGTTCGGGCGAACGCGCGTAGCCGATGAAAAACGTGCCGAACTCCCCCGCTCCCGGCCGACCGAACGGCATGTTGTCGCGCAGGATCTTCACTTCCTCGCCCGCTGCGTTAGTGATGGTGGTCAGCGCACTGTGGGAATTGCTCGGTTTGACGTCTTCACCCAGTTCGATATCCGATAACTTCGTGCGCCCGATCACTCGCTCTTGGGCCTCGACACTCAAACCGTTCCACGCGGTCATGTTGTGCAGATACTTCTGCACCAGCACGTAACTGCCGCCGCTGAAGTCCGCATCTTCATCACCGACGATGGTGAAATTCACCGCTTTGCGGCCGACCGGGTTTTCCGTGCCGTCGACAAAACCGATGATGCTGCGCATGTCGAAATAGCGGAACCCCTGAACCTCGTCGACCACCGTCACGGCATCGCCGAGCACGGCCATGATCTGTGTGGCCAGCTCAAAACACAGGTCCATCTGATCGGCGCGGATGTGCAGCAACAGATCGCCCGGTGTGGCCGGTGCGTGGCGCCCTGCGACGCCGAACTCACGAAAACCGTGCAATGACGCCGGACGTGGACTGCCGAACAGGCGATCCCAGGCATTCGAAGAAAACCCGCAGATACACGTCAGGTTGCCCGCCGGTACGCGCTTGCCCACCGAGCGCACCAGCCCGGCGACATCGCCGCACCAGCCCTTCACTTTTTCCGCTGCGTCGGGGCCGGCATTGAGCGTTGCGACGATGAAAATCGCACTGCTGGTGATCGGACTGCCGACTGCTTGAGGTTCCAGAGGGTCGTTGCTCATCGCTGAAATAGTCGCTCCAAAAAAAGAGGTTCGAGAAAGGATCTAATCGCCGCCGCGCACCCGACACTTCGTTTTTAACGAACTGTTGCGCAGAAATAAACGATTTTTCTTTGCCGCAGCGTCGTCGCTAGCATGACCTCGTCTGACTCTAAACCAATAAGACCGGGAGCGTGACATGTCTGCCACGAACATCAATATCGGCGAACCGTGGATGTGGGGCGCCTTCATCGTTTTCGTTCTTGCCATGCTGGCATTGGACCTGTTTGTCTTCGGCGGACGCAAGGCGCACCGCGTGTCAGTGCGCGAAGCGTTGTCCTGGGTCATTGCCTGGTGCCTGCTGGCACTGAGCTTTGCCGGCCTGCTCTGGTGGTATCTGAACGGCAGCTTTGGCGGCGAAATCGCCCGACAGAAAACCCTCGAATTCCTCACCGGTTATCTGATCGAACAATCGCTGTCGATCGATAACATGTTCGTCTTTGTGATGATCTTCAGCTACTTCGCCGTGCCGCCGGAGTTGCAGCGCCGGGTGCTGCTGTACGGTGTGCTCGGGGCGATCGTGATGCGCGCGGTGATGATCTTTGCCGGTGTGTGGCTGGTCTCGCAGTTCGAATGGCTGCTGTACGCGTTCGGTGTGTTCCTGATCGTCACCGGGATCAAGATGCTGGTGTTCGCCGAGCAGCAACCGGATCTGGATAAGAATCCGTTGCTGCGCTGGGTGCGTGGGCATTTGCGCATCACCAGCGGCTTTCATGGCGAGCGGTTCTTCGTCCTGCAGAACGGCGTGCGCTGGGCGACGCCGATGTTTCTGGTGCTGGTGCTGATCGAGGCCAGCGACCTGATGTTCGCGGTCGACAGCATCCCGGCGATCTTCGCCGTCACCACCGATCCGTTCATTGTCTTCACCTCGAACATCTTCGCGATCATGGGATTACGCGCGCTGTACTTCCTGCTGGCGGACATGGCTGACCGCTTTCATTTGCTCAAGTATGGGCTGGCGATTGTGCTGGTGTTTATCGGCGGCAAGATGGTGTTGATGCCGTGGCTGCACATGCCGGTGGAGTGGTCGCTGGTGGTGGTAGGTGGGGTGATTCTCGGCTCGGTCCTGCTGAGCCTGCTCATCTCCCGCAAAGAGAACCGCACGCACTCCCTGTAGGAGCTGCCGCAGGCTGCGATCTTTTGACTTTGATTTTTAAAAACAAGATCAAAAGATCGCAGCCTGCGGCAGCTCCTACAGGGGGATTTCGTCTGGACGAAGGTTATTTATCGGATTTGATGCTGGTCCAGACGCGGGTGCGTACGCGTTCGAGTTTCTGCGGCAATGGCTGGACGACGTAGAGGTTTTTCAGCGCTTCGGGAGTCGGTGTCAGGTTCGGGTTGTCGGTGATCTCTTTGTTGATCAGCGGGATCGAATCCTTGTTCGCATTCGGGTATCCGAGGAAGTCACTGATCGGCGCGATGACTTTTGGATCAAGCAGGGTGTTGAGGAATTCGTGGGCCTCTTCGACGTTCTTCGCGCTCTTCGGAATCGCGAAGGTGTCGAACCAGATCGGCGCGCCTTCCTTCGGCAAGCGCCAGTCGACGACCACACCATTTTTCGCCTCTTTGGCGCGGTTGCCGAACTGATAGAAACTGCCGGAGTAACCGATGGCCACGCAGATGTCGCCATTGGCGATATCGGTCATGTATTTGGCCGAGTTGAAGTAGGTCACGTAAGGGCGAACCTTGAGCATCAACTCCTTGGCTTTTTCGTAATCGGCGGGGTTTTGGCTGTTTGGGTCGAGGCCGAGATAATGCAGGGCCAGCGGGAGGATTTCCGTCGGTGAATCGAGCATCGCTACACCGCAGGATTTGAGCTTTTCCATGTTCTGCGGCTTGAACACCAGATCCCAGCTATCCACCGGCGCGTTATCGCCCAATGCCGCCTTGACCTTGGCCGGGTTGAAGCCGATCAGCACGGTGCCGACCATGTAAGGCACGCCGTACTGGTTGCCCGGATCGTTCTTGCCCAGCAGTTTCAACAACTCCGGATCCTGGTGGCTCCAATTCGGCAGCTTGGACTTGTCGAGTTTCTGGAACACGCCGGCCTTGATCTGCGTTTCCAGGAACTGGTTCGACGGCACCACGAGGTCGTATCCAGAGTTGCCGGTCAGCAATTTGGCTTCGAGGGATTCGTTGGTGTCGAAGGTGTCCCAGGTCACTTTGATGCCGCTTTTCGCAGCGAAATCCTTGGGTACGGCCGGCAGGATGTAATCCGCCCAGTTGTACACGCGCAGTTCGCGTTGCTCGGCCTGGACAGCGCTGGCCAGCAGCGTCAGCCCACACACGGTGGCGCCCAGAATGCGTTTCATCGTGACCATGGTTGTTTCCCCAGAATGCGGCGTGAGTTCGATGGTTTTTATGTTCTGTACACGGCAGCGGCTGCAAGGGTAGCCGAGGGCAAAAAAGATCCAGCGTCTAGTTGTGGTTTTGATTCTTGCCGACAGCGTAGACGGATCACAGTGGGGAATGGGCCAAAAGGGGATCGATATGGCCAATATGAATGACCACCGGGATGCGTGAGCATCCCGCAGATCACTTGTGGCGAGGGGATTTATCCCCGTTGGGCTGCGAAGCGGCCCCCTTCAACCCAAGGGAGAAACGCATTCGCTGATTTCACGACTGCTGCGCAGCCGAACGGGGATAAATCCCCTCGCCACAGTTTTAGCTGCGGGATGACTCAGTCTGTGTACCCCAGTTTCGCCGCCCTGCTCTGCTGGACCTGGCCGCGTGTCGCCAGGCAGTAATACAGCGGAACGGTGACGACCAGACCCACCAGCCACGACAGATCCGCGCCGTCGACCAGATTGGCGTAAGGCCCGACATACAGCGACGTATTGGCGAACGGTAGCTGCACGATAATGCCGATGAAGTAGGCAATGATCGCGTGCAGATTGAAGCGCCCGTAAACCCCGCCGTCAGCCCGGAAGATCGAGGTGACGTCGTAGTTGCCACGCTTGATCAGGTAGAAGTCGATCAGGTTGATCGAGGCCCACGGCACCAGCACCAGCAACAGCGCCAGAATCAAACCGATGAATTCGGAAATGAAGTCCGCCGAGGCGCCGAGCGCGACCACACAGCAGCCTGCCAGTACCACGCTCGACAACATCACGCGCACCTTGATGCTCGGCGTCCATTGGCTGGCGAACGTCTGGATCGAGGTGATGATCGACAGCACCGCACCATACAGATTCAACGCGTTGTGGCTGATGATATTGAGCAGAAACAACACCATCAGAATCGGCCCCAGCCATCCGGTGGACTGCTTGACCGCAACCATCGCTTCGGTGCCTTCCGGCGTCGCCAGCACCGCAACAGCGCCAAAACTGAACGACAGAATCGTACCCAGCGTCGCGCCCAGATAGGTCGCCCAGAACGGCTTGGCGATGCCGATGTCGGCTGGCAGATAACGCGAATAGTCGGAGACGTACGGCGAGAAACTGATCTGCCAGATGATCCCCAGCGACACCGTCGCCAGCCAGCCGGACAGGTTGAAACTGCCACGGGTGAAGAAGTCCGCCGGCAAGTCATGGGCGAAGATGTAGATGAAACCGGCGAGCAACGCGCTGCCCATCACCCAGGTGCCAATGCGGTTCAGCGTGTGGATGAAGTTGTAGCCGATCACGCCGATGGCCGTAGCGGCCAGTGCGCCGATCAAAATACTCAGCGGCGCCGGCACCGACGGCGCAATGCCGACGATGGATTTGCCCGCGAGGACAATGTTGGAAATGAAGAAGCCGATGTAAATGATCGCCGCGAAAAACACGATCAACAGTGCGCCATAACGACCGAACTGACCGCGACTCTGGACCATCTGCGGAATGCCCATGCGCGGGCCTTGTGCCGACGCCAGCGCAATCACTACGCCGCCGATCATGTGCCCCAGCGCAATCGCCAGCAGGCCCCAGAGCAGATCGAGATGGAACACCTGAACCACCATGGCGCCGGTGACGATGGGCAGTGGCGCAATGTTGGTGCTGAACCAAAGGGTGAAAAGGTCGCGGGCCTTCCCGTGGCGTTCCGCGAGTGGGACGTAGTCGACCGTGTGATTCTCGATCAACGGATCTTGCCGGGACATCTGGGACATATGCATGAACTCGAGTTTGTCTGTTCTTATCGTTGTATGAAGCCAAACCGGGGGGACTCTCTGGTCGCCCCTCAGATGCGAACCATATTATGGTATTCCAAGCTTTGCACAAGACTGATCCGGCAATTTGAGCGCTACCTGATCCGCTATCCTCGCTGATCACGCTCTCCTTTGACTAGGCAAAAGCCCCGTAAACATTGACTTTCCGACGAAAGCAGCACGTTTATCGGTTCAACTGTAAATCCCTTGCAAAGAATGTATTACGGTATACCATCAGACCTACAAACACATAAAAACCGCGTCACAACACCCGAGGACCACCCAATGATCGATGCTGCCATCTATAAACAAGTCATGGGCTCGTTCCCGTCCGGCGTCACCGTGATCACCACGCTGGATGACGACGGCCAGATCGTCGGCCTGACCGCCAGCGCGTTCAGTTCGCTGTCGATGGACCCGGCGCTGGTGCTGTTCTGCCCCAACTACAGCTCCGATTCCTATCCAGTGCTGATCAAGAACAAGCGCTTTGCCATTCACGTTTTGTCCGGCGGACAGCAAAGCGAAGCCTATGCCTTCGCGCGCAAAGGCAAGGACAAGGCGCAGGGCATCGAGTGGACGTTGAGCGAGTTGGGCAACCCGATCCTGGCCAATGCGACGGCGGTGATCGAGTGCGAGTTGTGGCGCGAATACGAAGGGGGCGACCACGCGATCATGGTCGGCGCGGTGAAGAACCTGATCGTGCCTGAGCAGGTTGCCGGACCGCTGGTGTATTGCCACGGCAAGATGGGTGCGTTGCCTGCGGTGGCCTGATCCAGAACTCTAGATCACGCACAAATCAACTGTAGGAGTGAGCCTGCTCGCGATAGCGTTGTGTCAGTTAACTTAGATGTCGGCTGACATAACGCTATCGCGAGCAGGCTCACTCCTACAGGGGTTTTGTGGTGTCTGGGCTGGCGGATCAGGTGCGGAACCGGCTTACCAGTTGATTCAATGTCTGTGACAACGCCGTCAGATTCTGCGCATCCTGCCGCGTCGAATCCGCCAGGCTCGCCACCAACTGCGCATCACCATGAATCTGGCTGATATGCCGATTGATGTCCTCGGCCACTTGATGCTGCTCCTCCGCTGCGGTGGCAATCTGCGTGTTCATGTCGCGGATCACGTCCACCGATTCGCGAATCAATTCAAAGCTCGCCCGCGCCTCATTGATCGACACCACAGTCTCCTGCGACACCTCAAGGCTCGCATGCATCTGCTTGCCCATCTGATGCGTGCGGCGCGCGAGGTTGCCGAGCAAGGCGTCGATCTCGCCGGTGGAATCCGCCGTGCGCTTGGCCAGCGCGCGCACTTCATCGGCGACTACGGCAAAACCACGGCCCTGCTCTCCCGCCCGCGCGGCTTCAATTGCCGCATTCAGCGCGAGCAGATTGGTCTGCTCGGCAATCGAGCGGATGGTGCCGAGAATCGACTGGATGTCGGTGCTGTCCTGCTCCAGTTGCTGCATCGATTCGGCGCTGTGGCCGATCTCCTGACTCAAGCGCCCGACATTGCTCACCGCCGCATCGATCTGCTGCTGCCCGGTGTGCGCCTGACGCTGGCCGTTATCAGCCGAGTCCGCAGCCTGGCTGCACGAACGCGCAACTTCGTTGGAGGTGGCGACCATTTCATGAAACGCCGTCGAGACCATGTCCACCGCCTCGCGCTGCCGTGAGGCCACTTCCGCCATTTCCGCCGAGACTTGGGTGGCGCTGCCGGAGCTGCTGTGAATCTGCCCGGCCGCCTGACCGATGCGCTGAATCAACGTGCGAATCGCTTCAAGAAACTGATTGAACCAGCCAGCCAATTGCGCGGTTTCATCCTGCCCGCGCACCTCCAGCCGCGCCGTCAGATCGCCCTCGCCCTGCGCAATCCCTTCAAGCCCACTGGCCACCCCGCGAATCGGCTTGACCATCAAGCCGGCAAACCACGCGCCCGCCATGGCGAACAGCAGCGCGCAAACGGCAGCGATGGCGCCGATGATCCAGGTCAAACGTGTGGCGCCGGCCATGACTTCACTGGCCCTGACCACACCGACAAAACGCCAGCCCAGCGCTTCCGACGGCCAGACCAGCGCCATGTACCGCTCGCCAGCAAGCTCCACTTCGACAAGACCTTTGCCAGCCTCGGCCAGTTGTTGGTAACCATCGCCCAGCGCGTCGAGTTTCTTGAAGTTATGCGACGGATCGCTCGGGTCGACCAGCACCGTGTTATTGGCTTCCATCAGCATCAGATAACCGCTGTCGCCGAGGCGGATCTGCTTGACCAGATCGGTCAGTTGCTTGAGCGACACATCGATATTCACCACCCCGGCGTTGCTGCCCAACTGATTGTTGAAACTGCGCACGGTGCTCACCAGCACCACGTCATCCGCCGCCCAGTAATAGGCATCGGTGCGCAGGGTCTTGCCGGGATTGGCCATCGCAGTTTGGTACCAGGGCCGCGTACGCGGGTCGTAACTGGCCAGCTGCGGGTCGCCCGGCCAGAACAGATAGCCGCCCTCCTGCGTCCCCAGCGAGAGATAGGTGTAAGCCGGGTGGGCCTTGGCCAGACCGGCGAATAGCGTGAACACTTGCTGATCCTGCGGCCCCAGCGGGATCTGCGCGGCATCACTGCTCAGATAGCGTTTAAGGCTGCCATCAGTCCCCTGCAATTGCGGATGCTCAGCCAGATACGCGACGTTCTGGCTGATGCCTTCAAAGAACAGCTGCATGGCGTTCTCGACCTGACGCACCTCACGCCCGGTACTGTCGATGAAGTTGTCACGTGCCGCCTCGCGCACGTTGATAATGATCAGCATCGCTACCAGCAGTACCGGCAGGCTGGCGATGGCCGCGAATGCCAAGGTCAATTTTTGTTTGATGTTCATCTACTGCGCCTTCCTTGTTCGAAGTGTCGGTCAGAAATATTTTGCGGATATTCCGTATTATGGTATACCAATATTCAATCAACCGACCAG
The DNA here is from genome assembly GCF_900182985.1 of Pseudomonas helmanticensis. Classification (NCBI taxonomy): domain Bacteria; kingdom Pseudomonadati; phylum Pseudomonadota; class Gammaproteobacteria; order Pseudomonadales; family Pseudomonadaceae; genus Pseudomonas; species Pseudomonas helmanticensis. The sequence goes on from NZ_FXUY01000001.1 coordinate 1,702,769, forward strand.
CCGTCTCGAAGGCGTGCTTGAATGGTGAGAAGACTTGCGAGCGTTCAGCGCTCATGCCAGTGACACAGGCCCGCAAACGACCGGCCATCAACAAAAGATCCGAGGTAGCGTCATGAAATTTTCCCTGTTCGTACACATGGAACGCTGGGACGAAAGCGTCAGCCACCGCCAACTGTTCGAAGACCTGACCGAACTGACCCTGATGGCCGAGGCCGGCGGTTTCAGCACCGTGTGGATCGGCGAACACCACGCCATGGAATACACCATCTCGCCGAGCCCGATGCCGCTGCTGGCCTACCTCGCGGCGAAAACCACGACCATCCACCTCGGCGCCGGCACCATCATCGCGCCGTTCTGGCACCCGTTGCGGGTCGCCGGGGAATGCGCCCTGCTCGATGTGATCAGTAACGGTCGCATGGAAGTCGGCCTGGCCCGTGGCGCCTATCAAGTTGAGTTCGATCGCATGGCCGGCGGCATGCCCGCCTCATCCGGCGGCCAGGCCCTGCGCGAGATGGTTCCGGTGGTCCGCGCCCTGTGGCAAGGCGACTATGCCCACGACGGCGACATCTGGAAATTCCCCACTTCGACCAGCGTGCCGAAGCCGATTCAAAAACCGAATCCGCCAATGTGGATCGCCGCCCGCGACCCGGACTCACACAACTTCGCCGTGGCCAACGGCTGCAACGTCATGGTCACGCCATTGATGAAGGGCGACGAAGAAGTCCTCGACCTGAAGAACAAATTCCAGACTGCCCTGGACAACAACCCGGACGTACCTCGCCCGCAACTGATGGTGCTGCGCCACACCCACGTGCACACCGCCGACGACCCGGACGGCTGGCAAGTCGGCGCGAAAGCGATCTCACGTTTCTACCGCACCTTCGATGCGTGGTTCGGCAACAAGGCAACGCCGGTCAACGGCTTCCTCGACCCAAGCCCGGAAGAGAAATTTGCCGGGCGTCCGGAGTTTGAACTGGAGAGTTTGCACAAGACGGCCATGATCGGCACGCCGGAGGAAATCATCCCGCGCATCAAGTATTACCAGGAACTGGGCGTGGATGAGTTCAGCTTCTGGTGTGACAACAGCTTGCCGCATGCGGAGAAGAAGAAATCGCTGGAGTTGTTTATCAAGCATGTCGTGCCGGCGTTTAGGTAAACGCTTACTGGCTCGGCCCAGTAAATGAAAACGCCCCGGCGGAGTTCGGGGCGTTTGAGTCTTACGGGGGTTCATCGTCCCAGAAATTTCCTGCGAGTGCGTATTGTCCATCTTGGAAAACAGCGCACCAACCCAAGCTTCGGTAGAACATTTCAAGATCAACGATCTGGTAAAGGCCTTCGCAAATTTTACTTAAGGTAATCAGACTATTGGCATAGTGGGTGTATTGACCACCCGCACCGGCAACCACCCGTCGCTCCAGCTCCTCACGATTCCAACCCGATACGATCCCGGATGATTCAAAGACCGTATCCGAGAAGAAACTTTCGAACTGCGTTGAAACCTTTCAAAGGCAGGGAATTCGTTGCTGCCTGAGCAAATCATCGGAGATGAGGCTGTCAGCGACAATGAATGTTTAATTTCAAATGGCTCAGGCTCCGCTGTAGCTACGTCGTCCTCGAAAACGGTGAAAAACGGGGTCAGCCGACGTTTCTAATTATTTTCCAAACGTGGTCTGTCCCGTTTATCTCTCCGTTCATCTTCTTTTTGGCGCTCACTCAAACTCGATAGAGTCCAAAATTGCTTGCAGCTTGGCGGGATCGGCGGCACCACCAAAGTAGTACTCATTACCACCTAAATCTTTCAAATCGTCCGGGGTTCCTTTCCAATAAAGAACAAAGAATTTTTCATCCAGTAAGTCCTCCATGGCCCCGCCATCCTCAAACGATGACACCCTAATAAACGGCCCATAAATATCGTCGAGATAGACCACAACTCGCTCACCAGTTACCGAGTCAATCATTTCTCAATCCCACTTTATACTGTTGAACCATTCGAGCTCCTCCTTTGTCGGGGGTAAAAAGGGGACAGACCACGTTTTCAGAGTGCTTTCTAAACGTGGTCCGCCCCCATTTATCCAGTCCCCATTTATCTCCTTGGACGCCTTAGCAGGTTTAGCAAATGCCTGGGCAGGGATCTTCTGTATTTTTGCCGCCACTCTAAACGCTTAACACTAATGAACTTACATCGCCAGAACATAAAAACTCTTGAAAACAAGAGACAACGACCTCTATATCTCTTGTAATTAAACTTGCCTGATACCAATCACCCAGAATGTCAACCAGTTTTGTTCCGGCTGACGTATTATTAAGGGTACGCACAACGTGCCCGCCATCATCCAGGTATTGATTCAACATCAGAAGATAATTTCCAGAATCAGCATAAAGATTAATTTCGTAAGGCCCAGTTTCAGGTGCAGGCGTAATAGACAACGAAGTTACGCCATCGAAATTACCACACTCAAATATAATGGATTTAACATCATCCATAGTCGGCTGATGAACAAGAGGGATTTGCACTCTACCGTACTCAGGACTAAGCGTATACCCTCCGATTATCATCTAATTCTTCTCCTTAATGGACTTCATACCTGGCTCCTAGTAATAGTTTTTCGGCCGCCCTGTTTTATCATCTACAGAGGTAAAAAGTAAAAAGGGGACAGACCATGTTTTCAGAGTGCTTTCTAAACGTGGTCTGTCCCCATTTATTCCCATTTATTCCTGGAGAAAGCTCTGCGTGATAAGGTACATCATCAGGAGCAGAGCCTGGAGTAGATTTGTGGGGATCCCTCAGGGTCTGCCCCCAATTTATCCAAGCCAAGACTTCTACAGTTCATTGGCTGAGATATGCAATTCTGAGAATTTTTTACGAATATACTCAGTTAACCCAACCAAGTCTTCAAAGGCAATAGAGCCAAACTCAGGCTCATACTTGGCAAGATAGCTTCCAGAAGACTGCCCTAAAAATTGGGCTTTAGCCTCTACCTCCTTAATATATGCAGGCTCAATTACCCAATTCATGCCAAAGGATGCATAACGCTCACAACCTGTCAGCACCCAAGAAATCAAGCCATTATACGAACCAATCACCTCATTCAAAACAGAGATAATATATTCATTTTCTTTTTCAAATCGAAAAGCTATATATGGAGGAAATCTCGAACGATCCTCTCTTTCAAAATGATCACCCATCCAGACCTCTGGATTACGTTGCCCATACTTTCTCCACTCAAGTGCATTCAAGTCATGAAGAATATTAAGCAGCTCACCTTCCGAGTCTAAAACTCTAGTCACGCCCATTACTGCAACCCCTTCAACTTATCAGAGATCGACACTCCGCCCGGGTTAATATTTTTAATATGCTGCTCCCAATCCCCTTTAGGAATAGGGTTGGACGATAGCCTTGGATCATAAACATACCGACCATCAGTATAGACCTGGTGATAAAATTGACCCGGCTCTTTAACTCCATTCTCATAAACATTTAAATCGCCAGCTCTCGCAGGGCGAACTTCAATGACCGTCCCTTTACCGCCAGAAGCATCAAACAACTTGCTTGCAATATCTGAACAGTCTGTCCTGGAACAACCCACCATATTTTTAATTTGCGGGCTCTCCATTGCATCAACAACAGACTTGCTCGGCGGAAACTCTGGGTTAACAGGACGGAATGGGCGATCCATTCCTGGAGGAATAAACTCGTCTACCTTTCCGGCAGCGCCACCAGTAGCTTTTGCACCATCCGCAAAATAATCCGGAGGCAAATCACAAGGCCCAGTGTTGTGTACCCAGGTCTTGAGCTCGCCAACGTAGAACGTATGCCCCACATCGACCGTCAGATTGTATGTTTTGCCCTCGGGCAGGTACAGCTCAAGCGATTCGACTTCGGACGAGGTGTTTTCGGTGTCGCCATCAGCCAGTGACTGCAGCAGATCACCCGGTTCCAGATCTTTGACAGGAATGAAATCACGTTTGGCGGGTACATAGAAGGGGTGGCTCGGCGTAACCAGCAGGGTTTCGCCTTCCGCTGCGCCAGCGCCACGAACACTTTTGAGCTTGAGGCGGTAGATCGGCTGATCCGAACGCTGATGCGTTGCCAGAATGGCAGCAGCGAACGGCTTGCCCCCTTTCTCAGGCTTGCTCCAGACAACATCTCCCACCTTGAGCGACTCAATAACGCGGTCGCCTTGCGGTGTAGAAACTTTCGTACCCGCAGCAAAGCAGCAAGGCCCCTTCGTTACTGGGGTTCCCGTTGTGCCTTTTGCACTAACCCACTTCCCACCAACCCACTCAACGGCTCTGTCCCCAATATAGGCGGTGACAAGCCCGGTGGCCGCATCGAAAGCCATACCGCCCAACTCTTGGGCGGACGCGGTCGCTACTTTATCAAACTGTTTTTCCAGCGTATGCGACGGGATCGGACTGGTAATCCAGTCTTTGAACCCCACCGCTAACCCACCTATGCCCCCAGCGATTGCACCAATCGTATCTAAAGGTGATGACACTGCCTTCCAGATCGATTCCGCTGCCTTAACTGCCTCACCTGGCAGAGCAACAGCATTTTTACCAACGCCAATCCCCGCTTCTCTGGCCAGAAACCCCGGATCCATCGACGGAGGGTAAACAGTTGTAAGCTCCCTTGGGTCAATGCCGGAAAAATAACTCGCAATGGCTGCATCGTATTGCTCGCGCGTCCACCCTTCTTGTAGTGCTTGTAGCTGAGTCTTACGCCCAAACTCCTCCATTTCACGCTGTCTTTCGCCATCCAATGCGGCTACCGCCCGGGTGATATTGTCCCGGCACGTTTGACCTCCATCCCCGGTACCACAAGCTGCTCGAGCTTTATCTGCCGCTACAACCTCTCTATGTAACAGCCAGTTGTACTGGGTGGCGTTCTTCGCAATATTTGCCCCCTGCTGAAAATCCCCATCCACGGCCGAGGCGGCAATGAGCCCGGTTAGCTGCGACAGCATCAAGTGCAACTCGTCATTGCCGCCAGCGAAGTCGATGAGCACATTCATCGCGGCTTCGTTCAGCCCGGCCGCAGCAGCGCCCGTAGCAAAATCCCCGCCCATGACTTGGGAGATCAAACCACCCATCAACGCATGCGCTACTACCTTTTCAACACTGCCTTCCGGAAACTTGATTGTGTTGTCGCCAACAAAATTAAATCCGGTCGCCATGGCGACACTGCTCGCCTCCCCCAGCAATGCAGCACCAAAGTTGTCACCAAAGCTACCGCCGCCGATGGTCGTGGAGATGCCACTGGAAATGACAGCACGTCCTGTAGTGCGGATCGCGACGTCGGTAAAGTTGCTGCTGGTTAAGATGCTCGCCGTTTTGCTGTTTCCAGCCGCGAACCAGTTGGCATCCGCGTAATCGAGCATGCCCGCCGTGAATCCGGCGATGGCTGCACCCTTCAGGCTGTCGGCACTGAATGTTTCTTTGAAGGCAGCACCCAGATTGCCTTTGTTACTGATGGTGCTGGTTACAGCCGTCGTCGCCAGACTGGTAGCAACGACACCGGTGAAGCCTCCGCTGACCAGAGCCAACCCACCCGGCCCCATTACGAACGACATCATGATCGCGATAGCGATTTGTGCCGCCGGACCAACCCCCGAATTCTCATACTTGAACGACTCGTGAATCTCCTTCACGCGCCGCCAGTCAACATCCCCCCGCGCCTCGGCATCCTTCAACCACGCCAGTTGCGGATCGGCCTTGACCATCGTGTCGATTGTCTGGCTCACGGACTCCTGATTGACATCCTTGATATCAATCTTCAGCCCATCGACCGCTTTGATGATGATGTTGCCCTTGGCAATCATCTGCGTCTGGCGCAGGGTTTCGTCGGTGTTGCCGCGACCTTTCGCCGAGACCCACGCGGCGTTGTTGTTGGTTTTGGTATGGCTCTCATCATGCAGATCCTTCACCCCTTCGAAGGTGATGGAGCCGCCGCTGTCGAGGATGATGTCCTTGCCGCTGTCGAGCTTGGCCACCTGGTAGCGCTGGTCGCCTTTGCTGACCAGTGAGAGGTTGCCGCCGGTCTTGATTTCGCTGCCGACGTAGGTGGTGTCGGTGACTTCGTCGCGTTGCAGTTTCAGGTTGCCGAAACCACCCTTCTCCTTCATGTCGTAAAGGGTGTAATCCTTGTTCTGCGCGGCCAGCAGGTTCAGGTCGTTGCCCGCGTAGACGTAAGCTTCGTTGCCCGCGCTGATCTTGCTCGCGACCAGTGTGGTGTCGCGGCCGGAGTTGGTTTTTACGTCGCCGCCAGCGATGAATTCAGCGGCCTTCTGGACGGTGTGGTTATCTTCTTCGTGGACGCGTTTCTTGCCGTCCTTGCTGTGGGTTTCGACGTTGTTTTCGTCGCCGGCCGAGGACATGAAGATGTCGCGCTTGGCGTCGGCGGTGAGGTTGCCTTTGGCTTCGGCGGTGCTGGCGACGACGTTGATGTCGCGACCGGCATCAAGCTTCAGGTTGCCGCCGGTTTTCACTGTCGAGGACAGATTGTCCACGGTGGTGGTAATGGTTGAGCGATGGCCGCCATCGAACGATTCGTGCAGTTCGTTTTCTTCGCGCGTCGCCAACAGGTTGATGTCGCGGGACGCGCTCAGGCTGGCGTCGCCGCCGCTGCTGATGGATGACGAGTTGACCAGATCGTTGCCCGATTTGATGGTAAGGCTGTCCCGTGCGCTGATGTTGCCGCCGTCATCGACGAGGGTGCGCATGCCGTTGCCGTCGCGCACGGCGATGGCGGTGCGATCGTTGACGATGTCGCCTTTGAGGCTGGTCAGTTCGACTTGGTTGCCACGAATTTCGCCGGCCAGTGCGTTGCGAATGCTGTCGGTCGCCATGAGTTTGATGCGTTCATTGGCTTCGACCAGGCCGCCCTGATAGAGGCTGCCCTTCACATCGACAGAGACGTCTTTGCTCGCACTCAGAGTGCCGACGTTGACCAGGTCATTACCGGCGATCAGCTCCAGGTCGCGGCCCTGAATCAGGCTGCCGCCGCGCACGTTGCGCGATTCGGCCTGGGCCAGATACAGCACCGGCACCAGCACTTTCTGGCCGTCGACGATGCGTTCTTCCATCCACACGATGTCGTGGGTCAGTGCGGCGACCTGTTCCGAGGTCAGGCTGACGCCGACCGACAGGTTCAGTTCGTTTTTGCTGGCGAGCGCGTTATCCATCAGATAACGGAATTGCTCGTAGTCATTCTCCAGGCCGCCGGCAAGGAAACGCTGACCGGTCTGGGCCATGACGGCGTCGCTGATCAGGCGCGATTCATAGCGGCCATCACCGAGGCGGCGCGCGGTTTCATCGGCGCTGAAATTGAGTTTGCCGAGCAGGTAGTCGGAACTCATGAACGGCGCGGTCTGAGTCAGCTCCGGGTTGGTCTCGATCAGGTAGCGGCTCTGCGGGTTGCTGCTCTGCACGAACATGCCGTACGGGCCTTTCGGCAGACGGAACGTCGAGGACGCCGTTGGATCGACCGCCGCAAACGGCACGCCTTTGAAGTCCACGGGTACGAAGCTGATCTGCTTCACGCCATCGGCATCGATGTGTTCGATACGGGTAACGGATTTCGGCGCCTGCGCGCTGGCGTCGGTGCTGTGCTTACCGAGGTTGATGTTGATGCCACCGACCGCATCGGTCTGGTCGCTGGACAAGGCGCCGGTCAGTTGACCATAGGTGTTGTCGTACAGCGTGCCGTTCTGGATGCTGTTGGCGACGTCGAGTTTGACCTTGCCGCCGGCCTGCATCACGGCCGAGTAGACGGTGTTGCCGTTTTCATTCCAGGTGGTGACATCGCTGGTCGGCAAGAATCGGGAGTCGCTGGAGCGACTGGCCAGTTCGTCGAACCGCGCCTGATCGAAATTACCCGCCGCCGTCGCCGCGTTGAAAGCCGGGATATCGATGAATTCCATCTGATCCCACAGGCTGTTGGCGATGTGCTCCGGTGTACCGATTTTCAGCACACGTTGTCCCGAGCGCGAAGCGGCGCCCTGGTTCAACAGGCTGTCGGCAGTGACTGTCAGATCACCGTTGGCGGCCAGCAGGCTGTAGCGGTTTTCCACCCGATTGGCGTGGATATTGAGGTTCTTCCCGGCAACGAAGCGTGCCGCCCGCGAATCCTTGAGAACCTGATCGTTGAAGTCGGTAATGATGGTGATGTAGCCGCGTTTCCAACCATCGCCGCCCCCGCAATGCTGAGCGCACACCCAGCTGAGGCTCCCGGACGACTGCCCCGAGGTCAGCTCGAATTCGGCCTTGGCGTTTTCCACCGAGACCGCATTGATGTCGATGTCGCCCTCGCCTTCAACGGTGCCCGACAGGTTACTGAACACCGCAGCGCGACCACCACCGACGGCGTCGAAGCTCAGGTTGCCGCGACTGTAGATGTCGCCATAGAAGTTGTTCAGGCTGTTGCCGTGCAGCTTCATCGTGCCGCCGCTGAACAGCAGCGTATCGGCGTCGTTGTAGATGCCATTGGCGGCGGTGAATTCGAGGTTGCCTTGGGCACCGAGGGTGCCGTTATTGTTGATCCGCGCCGCCGTCACCGTGAGGTTCTGGTTGGCGATCAGACGGCCGAGGTTGTCCAGCGTGCCGCGCAGGGTCATGACGGTGTCGCCACCGCTGACCAGTCGACCGTCCTGTTGAATCACGTCGTTGGCGTTGATCGTGAGTTTCTGCTGCGCCGAAACTTTACCGCTGTTGAGCAGATTGCCGCCCAGGTTCAGGGTCAGGTCACCGTCGCTCGCCAATTGCCCGGCGTTGTTCAGGTTGGCGACATTGAGGTTCAGCGTCGAAGCACTGGCGATGCGGTCGCCGGCGTTGAGGCTCAGATCCTGCGCGCTGGTGTAGGTCAGGCCGCCGTTGAGTTGCCAGGTGCCGACGCCGTTGACCGAGCCGACATCCCAAACGCCTTTGCCCAGACCCGTGAGGCTGCCTTGCGTGCCGGTCAGATTAGTCAGGTCCAGATCGAACAAGCCCTGCGCCGCATGGCGCACGTTGCCGCTGAGGTTATTCAGTTGCGCGCCGGACAGCACCAAATCCTGGCTGCCGATTTCGATTGCACCGCTTTGGTTGTTGAGGTTGCCGGTCAGTTTGATTTGACTGGAGGCGCCCCCCAGTGCGCGGACTTGGCCGCCAGCGCTGTTATCCAGGCCGCTGGCAACCAGCTTGAGGCTGGTGGCCGATTCGATCAGGCCGCCCTGATTGAGAATCTGCCCGACCGCTTCGAGGCCCAGTTGATTGCCACTGATCTCGCCGCCCGTGTTATCCAGGCTGGTGCCGCTGAAGATCACCTGATCCTTGCCGAACAGTTTGCCGGCGCGGTTGGTCAGGCGCGTCACGGTCAGTGTCAGGTCATCGATCAGACTGGAGATCAAACCGGCCTTACCGTTGACTGCACTGTTATCGAGGTCGGCGCTGGTGATCTCCAGCGAGTCGGCTTGCAGCGTTCCCCCTTGGTTTTGCAGGCTGCCAGTACCGAGGACCAGTTCGGCATGACTGCCGTTGGCGAGAATCACGCCTTGCTGATTGAGCAGGGTTTTACCGGTGATTTTAAGGCCGTCGCTGCCAGCGACAATCTGCCCGGCATCGTTGTTGTTGATCGCGGCGCTGGTGATGTCCAGACGCTTGCCGCGCAGGGTGCCGCCACGGTTGTCCAGCGAAGTGAGCTGATTGAGCAGCAGACGCTGATCGGCGGCATCGACCACACCGGTCACGTTGCTGAAGACTCCGGCAATGTTGAGGACAACATCACCACCGTTGCCAACGATACCGCCCTTGTCGTTGTTGCTCAGTTGCGTGGCGTTGATGTCGATGGTTTTGCCGAGCAGGACACCGGCGCTGTTATCGACGACATCGCTGTCGATCTGCAACTGCCCTTCGCTCTGAATCCGGCCCTTGTGGTTAAGCAGTTGCGATTGCCCCGGCGCGGTTTGCTTGAGGATCAATCGCGCACCATCGGCACCCGCCGCCAACAAGCCGCTATCACTGTTATCGAGGCTCGCGACGTGCAGGTCCAGACCGTCGGCGATCATGCGCCCGCCACGGTTGTCGATGTGGCCGTCCTTAGCCACCATCAACAATTGTTTTGCGGCAACGACACCGCCACGGTTGTCGAGCGATCCGGCCTGAATGTCGACGTCAGCCTGACTCGATTGCAGGCGACCCAAAGCGTTGTTCAGGTGCTGCTCAACCACCAGCGTGAGCTTGCCGGTTGCGGCGCTGACGGTGCCGTCGTTGTTGCCCGAGAGATTGCGCAGGTTGGCATCGACCACGCCGCCGAGCAGTTTGCCGCCAGCGTTTTGGAAATCGCGCGCGGTCAGGTTCAGACGATCATTGCCTTGAATCAGGCCTTGGCTGTTGTCGAGGTCTGCGCTGGTGACCGCGCTGTCATCGGACGAAATCGTGCCTTGCGTGTTGTCGAGTGTGTCGCGGCTGCTGACTTCAAGGGTTTTGCCGATCAGGTTGGCGTTTCGGTTATCGATGCCTTTCGCCGCCACCGTCAGGCGATCCGAGGCCTGCACTTTGCCGTCGTGGTTATCCAGATCCTGGGTAAGCGTCAGTTCGGCAGTGCCGTTTTCGGCACTGACAACACCTTTGCCGCTGTTATCGAGGCGCGTCGCCGTGACCTTGATTTTGTCAGCGGCCAGCGTGCCGCCCTGATTGAGTAACTCTCCACCAGACACTGCCAGCGTGGTTTTCGCCTGGATCTTGCCTTTGCCATTGTCCAGACGTTCACGGGCAACAACCTTGGCATCATTCTGGCTGGCACCGATCAGGCCACCACTGTTATTGAGTTGCCGGGCGTCGATGTCGAGTCGTCCGGCAATGATTTTGCCGTCGGCGTTTTGCAGCTCACCTGCGTTGAGCTGGAGGCTGCCGCCAGCGATTTCGATCCGGCCTTGACGGTTGTCCAGACTGTCGACCGAAAGTGTCGCAGCCTGACCATCGGCAAAGCGGATCAGCCCGTTGAGATTGACCATCGCCGGAGCGCTGAGCGCCAGGCGCGTTTCACCATAAATGCGGGCGTTGAGCCCCTGGTTGACCAGGCGAGCCGCGCTCAGATTAACGTTTTGTGCTTGAACGATGCCGTTCTGGTTGTCGAACCCGGCGGCCACCGCCGCGCTCAGCGTACGGCTGGCTAAAATGCTGCCAGTGTTGCTCACCGCAGCACTGTTGATGGCCAAATCACCGCTGGCATTGCGACTGTTGTCAGCGTTTACCCCGGCCTCGATCACGCCGTTGTTGGTCAGCTTGCCAGCGCTGCTCAGGCTGACGCTGTCACGGGCGGCCAGGCTCTGGCGGTTGATCAGCTCTTCGGCGGTCTGCACGGCCAGTTGCGTGCCGGCGTACACCGGCCCTTGGGCATCGAGACTTTGCGCTTTGACGGTGACGGCATTGCTGGCGGTGGCTTTGGCCATGCGCAACTGACCGTTGACGTCGATCTGGATATCGCCAGCGCTGGCCGCCAGGTCGCCCGCCAGCTTCACACCGACGCCCTGCTCCGTGCCCACCAGTTTGATCGCGCCGGCATACATGCCGCCCAGCGCCGAGGAGTCGATGGCCAGTTGCGGTTTGGCGCTGCCATCATCGGCACGCGCGGTGGCGTTGAGCGTGTCGGCGTTGACGTCGTTGCGACCGGTGGTGATGTTGAGGTTCTTGGCGTGGATCTGCGCGTTGATCTGCGCACTGCGGGTGATGATTTCAAAGCTGTCGACGCTGCTCGCATCGAGGCCGACGCCGTCGATGGAGATGCTGCCCTGATCGACCTGAAAGTGATCCAGACGACCATTGTCGAGCACCGGTTTACCGGTGGTCAGCGTGACGCGCGGCGTGTTGATGAAACCGCAGCCGTTGCAACTGATGCCGTAAGGGTTGGCGACGATGACACGCGCCGACTGCCCCGCGACTTCGGTGTAACCGCGCAACTGACTTGGGCTGCCGCCGTTGACTTCATTGAGGATGGTTTGCGCCGCTGCACCACGCAGATTCTGGTTGCCGAGGATGATCCCGCCCAGCTGCGTCAGCTGCGTGCGTGCGGTGGCGTTATTGAGGATGACGCCCTGCGCGTCGACGTTGTAATCGTGAAACTGGTTATGCGACAGCCCGCTGCCATTGGGCGCGGCGATGTTGACGATCGGCACGCCATTGCCCGCGTTATCAAGGCTGGTGCCCGGCGCATTGACGACGATGCCATCGGCCTGTGCCCACATCGGTTGCCAAAACATGACGTTGGCCAGCAGGAACGCGAGGCCGCGTTTAGGCATGCCCCAGAAGCGTTCGCGCGGTTTTACGGCAGCAGAGGGTTGGCCGGCCATGAAGGTCAGGTGGCGAATGTCCATATCAGAATCTCGGGGCAGGCAAAAATTAAATGAAGAAATCCAGGCGGAAATAGATCGGCGCTTCGCGCTCGGTCAGCGCGTCCGGTCGTTCCAGCGAATGGGCAAACGTCACGCTGGCGGCGACGTGCTGACCCCGGGCGAACAACTCCACGGAGTTACTCGACATGCGCCCATGCTGGTCACCGTTGTAGCGATCACCGCGAATCACGCCCTGGTCGTAGCCGAGGCTGGTGCCGTACTCCGCGAATACCGGGCGCAGCCACTGCGCTGTGACCGGGCGGCTCCAGCGCAAATCGTTGCGCCAGTAACCACCGCTGTCACCGGACAACGACTGATCCTTGTAGCCCCGAATCGACGAAGAACCACCGAGGCTGCTGCGCTGCGGGCTGAACAGCACGTCTTCACTGCGCTGACCGGTCATCAGGCTGCTGAAGCTGAAGGACTCGCCCCATACCTTGAACGGCTGCAAGTAGCTCAGGGTTGCGGTGTATTTGCGGTAGCGCGCGTCCGGTTCGCCTGGGCCCGGATCGTGACTGCCCTGCGCGTCGAACGCGCCGATACCTTGCTGCATGCCGAGATCAACGTTGACGAAAGCACTGCCGATTCGACGGCCATGGTTGAGACCAAACTGCGCTTCGCTGATGCGGTTGCTGCTCAGTTTCAGCTTGCTGTCTTCAATGAAGCTGTTGGTGCGCAGGTACGACAGACCGGTACTGAGCGAGGTCTTGCTGACGGCGTCGCGGTGGATCACCCGCTCGGCACGCAACTGATGGTTTTCGCTGTCGCCGGTCTGCTTGAAATTGAATCCGTTGGCGGCAATCAGCGAGCGGTATTCGCTCTGGCTGTAGGTGTAGCTGAAGTTCCACCAGCCCCACGGCAGACTGTAATTGAGCATGGCGTTGTTGGAGGTGTGCTGATGATCAGTCATCGCATCGTGACCGCCACGCAGATTCAACTGATCGGCGAGGCCGAGCGGGCTGTCCCAATCGAACGAGGTGCCCCACTGCTGCTCACCGGTGCTGCGCTGGCCGTCGTTGTTGCGCGACAAACCAGCACGCCAGGGTTTTTCCGGCGTGTTGGTGACCAGCACCTCGCTGCCGCCAACGTTTTTGCCGGGCGACAATTCCATCTTGGTCTGATTCGACGGCAGTCGATTGAGCTGATCGACCATCTGCTCGATCTCGCGCAGGTTGATCAGGTCACCTGCCTTGCCGGGGAAAGCCATGGCCAATTCGCGATCGGAAAGCTTGCTGTTGTCGGCGCCCTTTATGCCTTCGAGTTTGCCTTCGACCACCAGCACTTTCAGGTGCCCGGCGGACAGATCCTGTTGCGGCAGATACGCGCGACTGGTGACCAGGCCTTTTTCGATGTAGTGATCGGTGATGGCTTTCAGCAGTTGGTTGAGCTGCGGCACCCCCACGCATGTACCGATGTAGGCTTGAAGCAGATGCGTTTTCTCGCGCTCGGAAAGGCTGTCGGCGCCTTTGAGCTCGATGTCTTTGATCAGGAAACAGCGAGTATCGGTGGGCGCTGCCGGTTGTACGGGCCGGGCGTCCTTGCCAGGCAATTCCTTGAGTTCATCGAGACGCCGCTGCTGCTCTTCGAGCAGGCGATTCTGGCGTTCGCGGATCAGATCGGTGTCACCGGGTGTGGGTGCAGCAACTACGGTTTGGAGCGGAGAAAGGCACAGCAAAGCCAAGCACAACCTCGCCACGAGGGCGGGTGAGGACATGTTCGATCCCTCGAGACGGAAAGTGATATCAAATTAGTGGCGCGATATTAGATGGCCATCATTTTGACGTCAAACTTATGTTTCTACCGTCTATCGAGATTTACCCAGCGCGCAAAGCACCTCAGTGCGCCACACCAAGGCGCGTAGCAACCTCATCCCCCCGCAACTTTCGCCCATCCTCGGCCAGCAGTTCCAGCTTGCGAATCGGCTGGCGATTCTGCGCATCGACCATCACCGAGCCCGACTCACCCGGCGCGTACATGAATTCCCCGCCCCACTGCGACAACGCAACGATTACCGTCTGCAAGGCCTTGCCGCGCTCAGTCAGCGCGTATTCCTTGTAGGCGCAGCCATCAGCGGCCGGCACCGTTTGCAGAATCCCTTGCTCGACCAGCGCCTTGAGCCGAGCGCTGAGGATGTTTTTCGCGATGTCGAGGCTCTTCTGAAAATCGCTGAAGCGGCGAATGCCTTCCAGTGCATCGCGAATGATCAACAGCGACCACCAGTCACCGATCAGATCGAGTGTCCGGGCGACCGGGCAGGCGTTGCCTTGCAGGCTTTTGCGCTTCACGTAAACGTACTCCATCAGCTCGTTGGGCAGCCTTGCGGCTCAGGGTTGCATCATACAACCCTGAGCGCTGTAACCCAGCACCTGCGTACAAGTGGCAAACGGACTTTGCGCGGATAGTGATCGTGGCCAATTCGGCATCGATACGTCCCTATATCATCCCCCGACGCAAGGAGTTTGCATGAGCACATTCACCACCCAAGACGGCACCGAGATCTATTTCAAGGATTGGGGCAGCGGCAAGCCCGTGCTGTTCAGCCACGGCTGGTCGCTGGATGCCGACATGTGGGAGTACCAGATGGAATACCTGAGCAGTCGCGGCTACCGCACCATCGCGTTCGACCGCCGGGGTTTCGGTCGTTCCGATCAACCGTGGACCGGCTACGACTACGACACGTTTGCCGATGACATCGCACAACTGATCAACCATCTGGATCTGCGCGACGTCACCCTGGTCGGGTTTTCCATGGGTGGCGGCGACGTCAGCCGCTACATCGCCCGCCACGGCAGCGAACGTGTCGCCGGGCTGGTATTGCTGGGTTCGGTCACGCCATTGTTCGGCAAGAAAGCCGACTTCCCGCAAGGCGTCGACACGTCGGTGTTCGACGGCATCAAGGCCGGCCTGCTGCAGGATCGTGCGCAGTTCATCGCGGATTTCGCCGCACCTTTCTATGGCACCAATCAGGGCCAGAAAGTCTCCGACGGCGTTCTTACGCAAACCCTGAACGTCGCGTTGCTGGCTTCGCTCAAAGGCACCGTCGACTGCGTGACGGCATTCTCGGAAACCGACTTCCGCGCCGACATGGCCAAGATCGATGTGCCGACGCTGGTGATCCATGGCGACGGCGATCAGATCGTGCCGTTCGAAACCACCGGCAAACTGGCCGCTGCTTCGATCAAGGACGCCGAGCTGAAGGTCTACGCCGGCGCGCCGCACGGGTTTGCCGTGACGCATGCACAGGCATTGAATGAAGACCTGCTGGCGTTTCTGCAGCGTTAAGACTCAGCAAAAATTTGGACAATGGCAGCGAGCCTGACTTGTTACGGCAAATTTCCGATTCGCTGCCTTGACGAATTTTTCATGTTTACCTGATAACATCCGCCCCCTCGTTGGGGAGTAGCCTGTTTCCGAGTCCCTCGGAAGCGTTCGTATCAACATTCTCGGCAACCTGCCGTGGTACGAACACCTTTTTGGTTGGTGAGACCGACGACACATCCATGCCTAAAGTCGGGCGTGTGGTTGTGTCGTTGACTCATAGCCCGACTGGAAGTGTGCCCCCGTGAATCCCGTTTCCCTGATATTCCTCGCTCTGGCCATGTCCACGGATGCGTTCGCCGCCGCCATCGGCAAAGGCTCCAGCCTGCACAAACCGCGTCTCACCGAAGCACTGCGCACCGGCCTGATCTTCGGCGTGATCGAAGCCATCACCCCCATCATCGGCTGGCTGATCGGCCAGGCTGCGACCCGCTGGGTTGCCGAATGGGATCACTGGATCGCCTTCACCCTGCTGGTGATTCTCGGCCTGCACATGATCTACAACGGTCTGAAGCACGAAGACGAAGAAGAACAAAAACCTGGCCAGCACTCCTTCATGATCCTCGCGGTCACCGCTTTTGCGACCAGCATTGATGCGCTCGCCGTGGGCGTTGGCCTGGCGTTTGTCGACGTGAATATCTGGGTGGCTGCGGCCGCGATCGGTCTGGCGACGATGACCATGGTCACGATTGGCGTGATGCTGGGTCGCGTGCTGGGCGCGGTGGTTGGCAAGCGTGCGGAAATCGTCGGTGGCGTGGTGCTGATGATCGTCGGTGCAACGATTCTGTATGAGCACCTTTCAGCCTGATTCAAGGGGATGTCAGTGTCGCCAGCGTCAACGCGTTGCCTGTCGCGGCGCCACTGGCGGTGTTGTCGAAGATGCACCAGGTCGCGGCGCCCTCGGCCGCCGCGATCTGCAGTGCTTGTTCGAGTCTTTGCACAAAGGCTGAATCGTAGGCGCTGTGGTAAATGCGCGGTGAGCCGTGCAAGCGCCAATATTTGACGCCGGCCCAACCTCTTGGCGCGGTGTCACTGCTGATGCGCGAGGGGTCGACCGCTGCCTGGGCAATCCGGAAATCGAGCAACATTGGTTCCGCCTCGCACCACGACTCGTGTCGGGGTTCCAGCACTACCGCGCCGCCAAAACGCTCCCGTAGCGCGGTAAAGAATGCCTCGGCAACTACCGCATCAAACGCCAGCGACGGTGGTAATTGCAGCAACAAACAACCCAATCGATCGCCCAATCCGGCGCATTGTTCGAGGAACTCATCGAGTGCTGCTGCGCAACCTGCCAGGCGCAGTTCATGGCTGATGAGCTTGGGTATCTTCACTGCAAAGGCAAACCCGTCCGGCACGGAATCCGCCCAACGCTCGTAGGTCTGACGACGATGCGCACGGTAGAACGAACTGTTGATTTCGACGCTATTGAGGCGTGCGGCATAGCGCTGCAAGTGCGTACCCTCAGCGGGAAATTCCGGCCAATGCTCGCGCCCAAGACTCCACCCCGCACAACCCACAAAAATCATCACACCTCCACTCCCCCTGTAGGAGCTGCCGAAGGCTGCGATCACTTGATCTAGATCTTAAAAACAAAGATCAAAAGATCGCAGCCTGCGGCAGCTCCTACAGGGGATTTAGCCGGTTATTTTTTTCCGGGCAGGACCGAGCTGAGCACTTGTTTGGCGGTTTGCAGGATGACACCGGCCTCGTCCGGGTCGCCTTTGAGCAAGGTCGTGGCGAACTTCTTCGCCTGCTCAAGCTTGATATGCGGCGGTAGCGGCGGCACGTTCGGGTCGGTCTTGAACTCGATCAGCACCGGTACATCAGACGCCAGCGCCTGCTCCCAGGCGGCGGCGACATCTTCTTCGCGATCGACAAAGATGCCTTTCAGGCCAATCGAAATCGCGAACAGGTGATACGGCACATCGGGAATGCTCTGCGACGCTTCGAACTTCGGATCGCCCTCCATCACCCGCTGTTCCCAGGTCACCTGATTGAGATCCTCGTTGTTGAACACCGCGCAGATCCACTTCGGACTCGCCCACTGGCGCCAGTATTTAGCGACCGTGATCAGCTCGGCCATGTTGTTCATCTGCATCGCGCCGTCACCCACCAACGCAATCACCGCGCGCTCGGGATGAGCAAACTTGGCGGCAATCGCATAGGGCACCGCAGCGCCCATCGACGCCAGGCCACCGGACAACGAACATTGCATGCCCCGCCGGATCTTCAGGTCCCGGGCATACCAGTTAGCGCAGGAGCCGGAGTCACTGGTGATGATCGCTTGATCGGGCAGGCGCGGAGACAGTTCGTACACCACCCGCTGCGGGTTGATCGGACTGGCTTTGGCCATCGCGCGTTTTTCCAGGGTTTTCTCCCAACTGCCGCGCCAGCCTTCGATTTTCTTGCGCCATTTGCTTGAGGTCTTTTGTTCCAGCAGCGGCAGAAGCGCGGCGAGGGTTTCAGCGGCATCGCCGACCAGATTGACCTCCATCGGATAACGCAAGCTGAGCATGTCCGGCTGCAAATCGATTTGCACACCGCGTGCCTGGCCTTCCTTGGGCAGAAATTCCGAGTATGGGAATCCGGAGCCAATCATCAACAAGGTGTCGCACTCGCTCATCAGCTTGTAGCTGGGCTCGGTGCCAAGCAGGCCGATGCTGCCGGTCACCCACGGCAGATCGTCCGGTAACGCAGCTTTGCCGAGCAGCGCCTTGGCCACCCCGGCGCCGAGTTTTTCCGCCACCGCAATCACTTCATCGGTGGCCTGCAACGCACCGGCACCGACCAGAATCGCGACCTTCTCGCCGGCATTCAAAACCTCCGCTGCACGCTGCAGATCGACGTCGTAAGGCAGTACTTTCGGCTTGGTATAACCGACCCCGGAATGCGCGGTGCCGTGCGCTCGGGCCGGCGCTTCATAGGGCAGATCCTGCAAGTCATTGGGCAGGATAATTGCCGTGACACGGCGCTCGCCAATGGCCGTGCGCACTGCACGGTCAAGCAGATGCCGGACTTGCGAGGGCGCCGACGCCTGCTGCACGAATGCACCAGCGACATCCTTGAACATCGACAACAGATCGAGTTCTTGCTGATAGTGACTGCCGAGCGCGGTGCGCGCCTGCTGGCCGACAATTGCCAGCACCGGCATGTGATCCATCCGCGCATCGTAGAGCCCGGTGATCAGGTGCGACGCACCGGGGCCGGAGGTGGCGATGCACACGCCCAGCTCACCGGTAAACTTGGCATGCGCCGAGGCCATGAACGCCGCCATTTCTTCATGCCGCGCCTGAACGAATTCGATTTTTCCGTGTGCCCGGCTCAGCGCGCCGAAGACGCCATTGATGCCGTCGCCCGGATAACCAAAGATCCGCGTGACGCCCCATTGGCTGAGCCGCTCAACCAGAAAGTCTCCCACTGTCGTCGTCATTTCGATCCTCGCCTGTCACCGCTGCATGAAGCCTTCCCGAGGTGATATCCGTCGGGAGGTGTAAGGGTCTGGACAGTCGGGGCGACGACGAAGTTTCGATTGATTTGCGTTGATTCAGGTCGTGACAGACGCGGGCGGTGGCGCCTTTTATCGGCTGCCTGACGAATTATTCTGAGGCTCGTTGTCGATTGCTCAACGACTGATGGAGGAATGGTGATGTCCGATTCAACGGCGGCTCGCGTACATACCTTGCTGTTCGAGCGCAACGATTGGGTACCGAACAACCCGCGCTTGCCGGTGCTGGTTTATCCGCAAGCGATTGCCATTGAGGGTAGCGATCCGGCTGCGTTGTTCGAACAGATCTTCAGCGCCAATGGCTGGCCGCCGCAATGGCGCTATGGGGTGTATGACTTTCATCACTATCACACCGAGGGTCATGAAGTGCTGGGAGTTGCCGCTGGCCATGCACGGTTGATGCTTGGCGGGCCTGACGGACATGTGCTGCAAGTGAGTGCCGGCGATGCCCTGCTGCTGCCCGCCGGCACTGGTCATTGCAATCTGCAATCCAGCGCTGACTTTCTGGTGGTGGGTGCGTACCCGCCGGGGCAACACGCCGATATCTGCCGCGCGGCGCCGAGCCAGGAACAGCAGCAGAGTATCGATCATCTGGCGTTTCCCGAGCAGGATCCACTGCAAGGATCGCGAGGCGCGCTTTTGAAATATTGGCTCAAGCAGCCCTAGCGGTGCGGATGCACCGTCAACGCTACCAGTTTGCTCACGATGGGCCGCACGACGAGGATGCACAGGAACGCCACCGGCATCGCCAGTTTGTAGGCGTGCAACGCATTATTCAGGTAGTCGTTATCAATCCCGGAGTTGGCGGCGGTGATCACCAGCGACATCAGGAACGCCATGATCGTTGCCATGTACAACGCAAACACGTAGGGCGTGGCGCGCGGCGAAAGCTTGCGACGCCTCAGATAGACAGCTTCGGACTGGGTGCTTTGATTCATAGGGCGGTTCCATCCAATGACAGGGAGCAGGCACCTTAGCAAAGGCTTTTTCTTGCAACTAGACGGCCAATCGCAGGTACTTTATAAAGCACAACTTACGAATCAACCCTCTCAGCGGGCCATGGATGAATCTGTTAGCGGCGATTGCCAGTTTTATCAAAGTCGTCGAATCGGGCTCGATTGTCGCTGCCGCCAAGGCATTGGGGGTCAGCGCGGCAGCGGTGAGCCAGACTCTCAATCGACTCGAAGCACACCTCGGCGTGCGCTTGCTGCAACGCACCACGCGCAGCATGGCCCTGACCGAAAACGGCGCGGTGTATTACAACAGGGTCAAGCGCATTGCAGCGGATCTGGAATCGGCACAAAACCTGATCAGCAGTCATGAAACCGAACTGCAGGGTCGTCTGAGCATCGCCTCGACCTCAGCGTTCGGCCGGCATGTGCTGGCGCCGTTGATCGCTGGTTTCGCTGCGCTGCATCCGCGCCTGATTGTTGAACTGTCGACCACCAACGGCAAGATCAGCCACATCCAGGACGGCATCGACCTGAGCCTGCGGATCAAGCCGCAACTGGAGGACGGCATCGTCGCGCGCAAGATCGTTTCGCTGCCGTTCATCATGTGCGCCTCGCCTGCCTATCTGCAGCGCGCCGGTTGGCCGCAATCACCGGACGATCTTCGACACCACGCGTGCCTGGCGTTTCGTTACCCGCTGGATGGGCGTTTTCTGCGCTGGAGCTTTAGCCGCGACGGGCAACGTTACGATGCCGACATCAATGCAACGGCGATCAGCGATGACATCGACGCGCTGGCGCAAATGGCAGCCAACGGTGCAGGCATCACACGGCTGGCAGAGTTCGTGGCGGCGCCCTTTATCGAGAGTGGCCGACTGGTGCCGCTGTTTGACCATCAGCACAGCGAGGTGGTTGAGCCGATGGAGATTTACGTCTGCGTACAGGAACGCGCGGCGATGACGCCAAAGGTCAGGGCCTTTGTCGATTATCTGACTGAGCATCTGCAGACGCGGTGGCCGATGAACGCTGAATTGGCCAAGGCCAGCGCAGATTGTCGGTGACCCCAGCGGCCCTATCGCGAGCAGGCTCGCTCCCACAATGTCCGACGGCGCCTGCCGATTCTTTGGCAACCCAAAAACCTGTGGGAGATGGCTTGCCAGCGAAGGGGCCAGAGCGCGAGCCTTCAGGGCAATCTGCTTAACTGAACCGTTGCACACTCTTCAGCACAGGAGCTCGGCAATGAAACCCGCAAAATCACTCAGCGTATTGATGCTTGCAGCAAGCCTGTCCGGCTGCGCCACATCATCCAGCCCCGGCGCGAACGTGACGCTCACCGCCACCCGCCAGAACAGCGGGCAGATCGGCAACGTCACCCTCGCTGACTGGGGCGGCAAGCAAACCGGCTTCAGTTTCTTCATCAGCGGCGCACCGAATGGCGCCTCGCTGCCCCTGCGCCTGTATGCCTTCGTCAATCAAGGCAGTTGCGCGCAACCGGGGCCGGTGGCCTATGCGATGAACGACAAAGTCAGCACTGAACGCCAGCCCGTGCGCGGTTGGGCATTTTCCAGAAGTGCGCCGGTGGCATTATCGACATTGCTTGCCGGCGAATATTCGGTGGTCGTGCGCACCGCCGCTACCGATGGCAGCGTCGATATTTTTTGTGGTGATATCAGCCAGGCAAGCACTGCGAAGTAAGCCTGGCAAGGGCGGCGAATTTTCCTTAGGGTGTCTGTCTCTTCTCAGCCAGCCAACGATGAGGTCAGTTACATGAGCAAAGCGCCCTACGTTCCGCCCCAGGTCTGGAAAAACGACGCACCGTCCGGCGGCCAGTTCGCCAGTATCAACCGCCCGACTGCCGGGCCAACCCATGAAAAGACCCTGCCGGTCGGCAAGCACCCGTTGCAGCTCTATTCACTGGCCACGCCGAATGGGGTGAAGGTCACCATTGTGCTCGAAGAGTTGCTCGCGCTCGGTCACCGCGATGCCGAATACGATGCCTGGCTGATCCGCATCAACGAGGGCGATCAGTTCTCCAGCGGTTTTGTCGAGATCAATCCGAACTCGAAGATTCCGGCGTTGCTGGATCGCAGCGTCGAGCCGCCGGTCCGCGTCTTCGAGTCCGGTTCGATCCTGCTGTATCTGGCGGAAAAATTCGGCGCCTTGCTGCCCAAGGACTTGGCCGGACGCACCGAAACCCTCAACTGGCTGTTCTGGCAAATGGGCGCGGCACCTTATCTGGGTGGCGGTTTCGGGCATTTCTATGCCTATGCGCCGGAGAAGCTCGAGTATCCGATCAACCGCTTCACCATGGAAACCAAGCGTCAGCTTGATGTGCTGAATCGGCGTCTCGGCGAAAGTGCTTATCTGGCCGGCGACAGCTACACCATCGCCGATATCGCGGTGTGGTCGTGGTATGGCCAACTGGTGCGCAACACGGTTTATTCGGCGGCAGAATTTCTCTCCGCGCAGGACTACACCCATGTCCAGCGCTGGGCCGAAGACATCGCGCAGCGGCCTGCGGTCGTTCGCGGCATGCGCGTCAACCGCACGTGGGGCGATGAAGAGAGCCAGGTTGCCGAGCGCCATCAGGCTGCAGATCTGGACTGAGTCATCCCTTCAGCGGCGGTGTCGATGATGGCTCATATCATCGACACCGCTGCACACTGTTTGCCCCCACGCTCGGCCCTCTACACCCCGTAATTTCTCTGGCTTCACTCGCTCAAATCGTCCTGATTCGAGACTGTGAGCCACCCCGGCAAATGTGAAAAATTTGTTAACTATCTGACTCGCATGACTTTCTTCGTGCGAATCAATCTGACATGCTAATGCGAATACTTCTTACATGCGCATGCATCAGATTCGTTTTGGTATTTCCCGGGGAAGCAGATTGATGTCGTTTCAGACCATTCACCGCCGTTCGAACCTCTCGCCCAACTTGCTGGCAATCGCCATCTGCATGGCGGGCATCACCAGCGTTTCAGCTGAGGAAAAACCCCAGGCAGCGCCTGAAAAAGCCAATGCACCGACCACCCTCGAGCTGGGCGCTACCGAAATCGGCGCCACGCAAATGAGCAGCACCACCGAAGGCACGGACTCCTACACCACTGGCCCGATGCAGACCGCGACCAAGCTGTCGCTGACCATGCGCGAAACGCCACAAGCGGTGACCGTGATCACCCGGCAGCGCATGGACGACCAGAACATGACCAGCATCAATGATGTGGTGAAGGCCACGCCGGGGTTGTTCCTCAATCAGTCCAGCGGCCCCGGCCGACAGACTTACAGCGCTCGCGGCTTCGACATCGATACCATCATGTACGACGGCCTGCCGAGTTCTTATTCGCCGTTCTCGATGGCGGTGCAGCCGAACCTGGCGATGTTCGACCGGGTCGAAATCGTTCGCGGTGCGACCGGCCTCGTCACCGGTGCCGGCAACCCTTCGGCGGCCATCAACCTGGTGCGCAAACGCCCGACGACCGATCAACAAGTGACCCTCACCGGCGCCGCCGGCAGTTGGGATGATTACCGTGGCGAGATCGACGCCTCCAGCCCGCTGAATGACAGCGGCACCTTGCGTGGCCGGGTGGTGAGTTCCTATCAGGGCGCCGACAGCTTCCGCGACAAAGAGCAGAACGATCACGGTCTGTTCTATGCCATCGGTGAAGCCGACCTCAGCGAAAGCACCACGGCGACCCTGGGCTTCTCCCGTCAGAACGAGCAAACCAACTATTTCTGGGGCGGCTTGCCGATCGGCACCGACGGTCATCACCTCGACCTGCCCCGCTCCACCTATCCGGGCACCGATTGGGAAAACAAGAAGCTGCAGATTGACACCGTCTTCGGTGAAGTCGATCACCGCTTCGACAACGACTGGAAACTGCACCTCGCCGGCTCGTCCTCGACACTCAACGGCGAGTTCTCCGGCACTTATCTGTCGCGCTACAAAGGCCCGCTGGAAACCACCGCCTACCAGTCGCACAACACCGACAAGCAAACCGCGCTCGACGCCTTTGCCAGCGGCCCGTTCGAAGCCTTCGGCCGCACCCACGAACTGGTCCTCGGCGCCAGCAACCGCGTCTACGATGCCACCTCCAAGGAATACGACCCCTACACCACGGCATGGCCGATCGGTGCACCAAAACCGGACTTCGTGCGTGACAGCAAAACCCGCACGGTGACCACGCAGGATGCGGTGTACCTGACCACTCGCCTGAGCCTGGCCGACCCGCTGACACTGATCCTCGGCGGCCGTCTCGACTGGTACGACTACGATGACCGCACCGGTGACGGCGACTACAAAGTCACCCGCAACCTGACGCGCTACTCGGGCCTGATCTACAAGCTCGACGATCACCACTCGCTGTACGCCAGCTACACCGACATTTTCACCCCGCAAACCCAGCAGGACATCTCCGGCAAACAGCTCGACCCGATCGTCGGCGAAAACTACGAGGTCGGCATCAAGGGCGAGTACTTCAACGGCGCCCTCAACGCCAGCCTGGCGGTGTTCCAGATCGACCAGACCAACCGCGCAACCCTCGCCGAAAGTCAGCTCGGCTGCCCGGTGATGACCTGCTACCAGGGTTCCGGCAAAGTCCGCAGCCAAGGCCTGGATGTCGAACTGCAAGGCGCCCTGACCGAGAACTGGCAAGTCGGCGCCGGTTACACCTACACCCGCGCGCACTACATCAAGGACGAAAACCCGGACAACAATAATCAGCGCTTCGACACCGATACGCCTGAGCATTTGTTCAAGGTTTCGACCCTGTACCGCCTGCAAGGCCCGCTGGAGAAATTCCGCATCGGCGGCAACGTCTACTGGCAGAGCCGCATGTACAACGATGTACCGCTCAGCGTCGGCAGCTATCGCCTCGAACAGGGCAGCTACGCGGTCACCGACCTGATGGCCGGTTATGAGGTCAACAAACACCTGGATCTGCAGGTCAACGCCAACAACGTCTTTGACCGCGTCTACTACTCCGCCATCGGCTACAACACCACCTGGGGATCCACCGACAACTACGGCAACCCGCGCAGTTACATGCTGACGGCCAAGTACAAATTCTAAAACACTCGTAAAACGTTCAACCGCGAAGGGCGCCTGGAACAACCACGCGCCCTTCGTCTTTTTCCGACAAGCCCATTAGTCATCACCGGCGATAACGGATAGTCTCTGAGCAAATTCATTGCGAAGCGCCGCCTAATGACCAATCCGGAGTTCATCCCAGACATCGAAGCCATCAGCAGCATTGACGCGGTGCCGGTGATTCTGAGTATGGTCAAACACCTCACCGGCATGCGCTTCGCGGCGGTGGCGCGGGTGACTGAGCGAAACTGGGTGGCCTGCGCCGTCGACGACTCGATCGACTTCGGGCTCAAGCCCGGCGGCGAACTGGTGCTTGAATCGACCATCTGTCACGAAATCCGCCAACACCAGCAACCGGTGATTTTCGGCCACGCCAGCGCGCACCCGATCTTTTCCCGGCATCACACGCCACAGACCTACGGCCTGGAAAGCTACATTTCCATCCCGATCGTCAAAGCCAATGGTGATTTTTTCGGCACGCTCTGCGCCATCGACTCGGTGCCGGCGAATCTCGACGAACCGGCGATCGCCAAGACCCTCACGCTGTTCGCCCAACTGATCGCCATGAGCCTCGACACGCAAAGTCATCTGGAGGCCGCCAAGGTCGAGCTGGCCAGTGCCAACGAACTCGGGCGGCTGCGCGAGCAATTCATCGCGGTGCTCGGCCATGACCTGCGCACACCGCTGAGCGCGATCCGCATGAGCGCCGATCTGCTGCAAACCAAAACCGAAGACAAGCGCTCGCTCAATCTGTTGTCGGCCATCCGCAACAGCTCGATGCGCATGGGCGTGCTGATCGAGAACATTCTCGACTTTGCCCGTGGCCGTCTGGGTGGCGGGATTCCGGTCCAGCGCAAACTGGTGGATGACTTGCAACGGACATTGCTGCTGACCCTGGAAGAGGTCCAGGCTTCGCACCCGCGCGCGACCTTCATTCATGAATTGAACGTACCGACGGGGGTCTATTGCGATGCCCTGCGCATCAGCCAGTTGCTGTCCAACCTGCTCGGCAACGCGGTGACCCACGGCTCGGCCAGCGCGCCGATCATCCTCAAGGCGTGTGCCGAGGGCGATGAAATCGTCATCTCGCTGAGCAATCAGGGCACGCCGATTCCGGCGCCATTGATGCCGCTGCTGTTCGAACCGTTTTCCCGGTCCGAAGCCGGTCAGCGCGGTGAAGGCCTGGGGCTGGGCCTGTACATCGCTGCGCAGATCACCGCTGCACACAACGGCACGTTGCAGGTGACATCCGATGCCGAGTCGGGAACCTGCTTTGTCGCGAGATTCCCGGCGCAGTTCAAATGGGTTTGAGCCGAAGTCCGGCGATCAAGCGGTCTGCCGGCGCATGGTCAGGATCGCGGCACCGAAACCAATGAACGTCGTGCCCACGACGCGGCTGACCCAACGCGACAGCGCCGGCCGCGTCAGCACCCCTTTGGCCCGCGAGGCCAGCGCCGCATAGACGCTCAGCGACGACACCGACAACGCCATGAAGATCGACGTCAGTATCAGGAATTGCGGCAGCAGCGCCGCGCCCTGATCGATGAACTGTGGGAACAGCGCGGTGAAAAACATCGTCGCCTTGGGATTGGTCACAGCGGTGAGAAAGGCTGACTTGTACAGTTTGCTGCGCGTCGGCCGCACCTTGTTCGCGTCCCCTTCCGTGCCTTCCGGCAGCATCGGGCCTTTTTTGCACAGCTGCTTGACGCCGAGATAGAACAGATACCCGGCACCGATGACCTTCACCGCGTTGAAGAGGACTTCCGAACTGGCCAGCAACGCGCCCAATCCGAGCATCGCCGCCGCCGACAGGCAGAACAGCCCACTGGCATTGCCCAACGAGGACCAAATGGTGCTGCGCTGCCCATGGGCCAGGCTGTTGTTGATCGCCATCAACGTCGCCGGGCCGGGACTGGCGATCGCAATCGCGGCGACCAGGGTGAAGGTCAGAATCGAGTGAGAATCCATTTTCAGTGCTCGCGATAAATGAGGTGAGGTGCGGCATGTTACAGCAGCCGGGCGATCTGTCGCAGAGCCGACTATACCTTCTGCGATAGCGCTTTTGCCCATTGACGGATGGACACCGGTGACTGTTTCGAACCAGCTGACTTTTCTATGCCGACAGTGGTTGAGTTCCTGAACGAACCCTGTGGGAGCGGGCTTGCTCGCGAAAGCGGTCTGTCAGGTCATACAGAGAGCGATTGATAAACTGCCTTCGCGAGCAAGCCCGCTCCCACAATGGGTGTGTGCAGTCTCAGCGAAAAAAAGCAAAAAAAACCCCGCGACCGAATGAAGGCGCGGGGCAAAAAATTGGTTGGTTGCGGCCAACCAAAGGAGCTCTGTTACATACGTGTACGGGGTGAAATCAGATGCAGTCCTGCGCGGCGCGCTCAAAACTCGAAGGCAGGTAGTTCGAGGCCAGCAAGTGGCGCTCGTAGAGGAACACCTTGCCGCCAGTGCCAGCCTTGTAGGCTTCCAGAATGTTGTCCGCGGAAATCTTGCTCGGCACCACGATGCGGTAGCTGCGCTGGGTCTGCGACACCGTCGGGTTCAACGCGCTGCCCTGCAGTTTCGGCACCACGCAATCGGCGTATTGCGCCGGGGTCTTGCTGGTCTGCAAGGTCAGGGTCGGGTTGTTCGGCGTGGAGGCACAACCGGCGAGCAACAGGGAAGCAACAGCCATGGCAGGCACAAATAAAGGACGCATCAGTAAAATCCTGAAAATAAAGGTTCGGTTCAACCGGCAACGGTTCAGCCTCACGGAGCCGCCGTCGCCATTTATGTTTTAAGTGTTCAGCTCGACGCCACCAAGGCCTTGAGCGACACATCGAATTGCTTCAATGCGTTAAGTTGCAGGTCTCGCTGTCTGTCGATCTGCGCGGCGACTTGCGGCGCTGCCTGGTTATGTACCCAGACCGAAGGCAGTTGTTTCTCGACAGCGCCTTCGGCCTTGCCGATGTATTGCAGGTCAGCGTCGTAGAAGCGTGCGGTAAACCGCGCTTCGACCAGGCTGTTGCGTTGCGTCAGCAGGCGATTGAAGGTGTCGAGCTTGACCACGATGTCCGGATGCGCCTGAATCAGCGCATCGAGATTGTCGTAGACGGTCACCGACAGAAACTGTTGCTGCAACGAACTCATCAGCCAGTCGATCGCCAGTTCCGGATCGGAGCTGGCAACGAACGCCTGGCGAATCCGCGTATCGAGCGCATCTTTTGCGCCGTTCAACGCCATGTCGTGGTAACGCTCAAGGTATTGCAGGTTTTCCAGGGTGTTCTCGCTGAGCAGTACACCCACGGTCTGCGAGTGCTGCAATGTGGCGCTGCTGCCGGCGATGGCTTGAAGATGACAGGACCGGGCGTCGCCTGCGTAGGCCGGTGCAGTAGCAACCGCGCCGCCCATCAACAGGGCAACCAGAGCCAGTCGGGTCAGAGTCTTCATCGCGCAAATTCCTTGAGCTGCGTGTTCGATGGAGCCGATTTTCCGCTCATTACCGACAAAGCAGAACTTGCGTTTCGTGATGGTCACTATTACTTCTAGCAATAGTTGCGCGCCGAGCAGACTGATACACACTCACTACAACTAGAAAAAGATCAATGAGGATCCCGCTTTGAGAACGTTTGACCTGATCCGTGACGCCGTTCTGCCCGATTTCCGCGAGCGAGTGGCCGAGTATCTCGTCCAGTATGAAAGCGTCCTGCTGGACAAGAACATCGCCGATCCGCAGCTGATCAAGGACACCGCCAACCAATTGCGCGGCTACCTGCGTGGCCTCAACACCACACGGGTATTGGGCATGGCGTACTGGGAAGAGCTGGATCGGCGAGTCGTCGACACCTGGCTCGCGCCGGCGCAATGACCGACTAGACTTGCCGGGCTGTCACTGTCCCCGCGAGTCGAACCGGAGGTGTCCCCATGAGCAACACCGAACCCGCAACTTTCAATGGCTGGGCGGCGACCGCTGCCGGCGCACCGCTGGAGCGTTACAGCTACGATCCCGGCACATTGGGCGAAGAAGACGTCGAAGTCGCCGTGGAATATTGCGGCGTCTGTCATTCCGATCAGTCGCTGATCGACAACGACTGGGGCATCAGCCGCTACCCCTTTGTGCCAGGGCATGAGGTGGTCGGCAAAATCGTCCGCATGGGCACTCAGGTGCGCGGCCTGAAAATGGGCCAGCGCGTGGGCATCGGTTGGTACAAGGGCAGCTGCATGCACTGCTCGTCCTGCATCAGCGGCTCGCAGCAACTGTGTGGCACCGCGCAACCGACGATCATCGGCAGCAACGGCGGCTTCGCTGACCGCTTGCGTTCGCACTGGGCGTGGGCGATTGCGGTACCCGACAACCTTGACCCGGCCATGGTCGGCCCACTGTTCTGCGCTGGCTCCACGGTGTTCAACCCGTTACTGCAATTTGGCGTCAAGCCCACCGACCGCGTCGGCGTGGTCGGCATCGGCGGCCTCGGCCATCTGGCGCTGCGTTTTCTCAACGCCTGGGGCTGTGAAGTCACGGCGTTCACCTCGTCGCTGAACAAGCAGGACGAAGCCAAGCGCCTCGGCGCGCACAATGTCGTCGCTTCGACCGACAGCAATGCCTTGAAAGCCATTGCCGGCACGCTGGACTTTCTGTTGATCAGCGCCAACGCCGACCTCGACTGGACAGCCATGCTCGCCACCCTGCGTGCCAACGGCCGACTGCACTTTGTCGGCATCGTGCCCAGCGCCATTCCGGTGCATGTGTTCGATCTGATCCCGCAGCAGAAATCCCTGTCCGCCTCGCCGGTAGGCTCGCCCGCCACCATGGCGACCATGCTGGAATTTTGCGCCCGGCATCAGATTCTGCCGCAGGTCGAGATGTTTCCCATGAGCCAGGTCAACGAGGCGGTCGAGCATTTGCGCAGCGGCAAGGCGCGCTACCGCGTGGTGCTCGACGCCAGCCAGTAACCGTTCGGCGCGACGGCCACAGCCGCTCGCGCCGCCCTCCTGCCAAATCAGCCGCAAACGCTTACAATCGCCGGTCTTGCTGCCCCACAGACAGGCCCCTGAAGAAATGCCGCTCGACCCTCCTACGATGCTGACCCTTTCGATCGCGCTCGCGGCCGCTGCCGCGCTGTACCTGGCGGTCGAGTGGCGCAGCATCCGTGAACCTTCGCTGCTGTTCTGGAGCGCCGGGTTTGCCACGATCACCGTAGGCTCCACCCTCGCCCTGCTGCGCAGCAACGGCTTTGTGCTGATCGGGATCTGGTTTGCCAACGGCCTGCTGGTCACCGCGCATTTTCTGTTCCTGCTCGGTGTCGCGCGTTTCACCCAGACGCGGCTGTCGCGCGCCTGGTACCTGATTTTCGTGCTCTGGCTGGCGTTGTTGCTGTTGCCGGACGGGCCGCAGTGGTCGAAAGTCATGCTGGTGGCCAACTCGCTGCTGGTCGCGGCGGCGACGCTCAAGGGCAGTTTCCTGCTGCGCCCGCACGGCAAATCGCTGAGCGTCGGCGCGGTGCAGTTGCGCTATGTGCTGCTGCTCCACGGCCTGTTCTATGTCGCCAAAGCGTTGACCGTGGTGATTCCCGGCACGCTGATCGACCTGGCCGCGTTCAAGGGCGAGATCATCCAGATTTCCCTGGTCGAGGGCGCGATGGCGATCATGCTGATTGCGCTGTCGATGACCGGCACCGAACGCTACCGCCGGGAACAGCAAATCGCCCGCCTCGCCGAGCGCGATCCGCTGACCGCCCTGTACAACCGCCGCGCCCTCGAAAAACGCGCACCACGCCTGCTCGCCGAGGTTTCGCCAGAGCGCCGTGGCGCCCTGCTGTTGATCGATATCGACAACTTCAAACTGGTCAACGACCTGTATGGCCATACCGCCGGCGACCGTTTGCTGATCGCTTTGAGCGAGATGATCCGCTCGCAGCTGCCACGCAACGCCTTGGCCGCGCGCCTGGGTGGCGACGAGTTCGTCATGCTGCTGAGCAACGTCTCCACCGAACGCATCGTCGAACTGGGCAACGCCCTGCGCGAGCAGTTCCTCGCTAGCGCCTCAGAGACTTTCCCCACGCCCGCCGCCGTGACACTGAGCATCGGCGCCAGCCTGTTCGACACTCCACCGGCCAGCCTCACCGCGCTGATCGAACAAGGCGACGCCGCGCTCTACGAGTCCAAACGCGGCGGGCGCAACCGCATACGCCTGACCGGGCTTACCACTCCAGGATGACCCCTCGCATGTCCAGCCTCGAAACCTCCCTGCAAGACATCGCCGCGCCTGAAGGCGTCTGCTACGGCTGCGGCGGCAGCAACCCGCACGGTTTGCACATCAAGAGTCACTGGCACGCAGACGGCGTGCACGTCGTCGCCGAACACCTGCCCGACGCGCAATACTGCGGCTGGCCGCAACTGGTTTACGGCGGCCTGATTGCGATGCTGGTCGACTGCCATTCCAACTGGACCGCCATGGCCTATCACTACCGCAACGAACAGCGCGAAGCCGGCAGCCTGCCGCGCATCGACTGCGTCACCGGCAACCTCGGCATCAAGTTCATCAAACCAACGCCAATGGGCGTGACGCTGACGCTAAGGGCGAAAGTCGAAGGCGAAATCGGGCGCAAGAGCCGAGTGATCTGCGAGGTGTATGCCGGTGACGTGCTTACCGCGATTGGCGATTCGGTATTTGTCCGCGTCGATACCGGGCAACTGGCAGCAGTGGCCCACGGTCAGGGATGATCAGCGCTGATTGAAAATATCTCGAACTCCGGCACGACCATCGTATCCAACGTACAGGTCACTGGAGGTTGAGAAAAATGAACAGCACTGACGATACCCAACCCGTAACACCGGCCGTCGACTCTTCGGGCAAACCGGTCAATGTGGTGCAACGCGATCTGGCAGACACGGATGACGATACCAAAGCCGTCGACGAGGTGATCACCCCCACTTCGACCCGTACCAAGGAGCAGGACGCCGAGACGCTGCAGCGCAAGGTCGACGAGATCGAGCGCAAGGTAGCGGATGGTAATTAGCTCGCGGGCAGATCTCGATTCAGTCGCTACAGCGGCCATGCGCGCCCGCCGATGAAAAAACGTTCATCACGGGTGTTTTGACGTTTTTTTATCAAACCGCTTCGTAGAGTGGCTGAATCGACCCAACAGGTAGCGCTCTATGAATACGACCCGCACCGAGGTAGTGGACGACGCCGTCCTCGAACAGGCCGCTCATTGGTGCATGTGGCTACTCGACAATAGTTGCAGCGCCGACGAGCGCCTGGAATTTCAACAGTGGGTGCAAGCGGACCCGCGTCATGCCTTCGAGTACGCGAAAATGCTCGAGATCTGGGATCTCAGCGAGCATTTGCCGGCCGAGCCGGGCACGGCCAAGACCTTGCTGACGGGCCACCTGCCCGGGCAAGCCGGGGCGCGAAGGATCTAGCCCTTCGAGTATTCCAAAACAGGCGCGAGGTCATCGTCCGGTGGCCTCAGGCGAGCTGATTTTTTCTTCCTTGCGGTGACATCCCGTTCAGTGCCCCCGCCCCCTGCACGCCCGTATTCAAAGGCTTTCACCCATCTGCATCAGAATTTTATCTTCACATCCCAGCTTAATAATATTTTACCGATACCCCCCCTCTCCCTAGTCTGACCTCAAGCAAAACGGACAAGCCGAACAGCGCCCGAATCCAACTGCCTTGCTAGGAAGGATGTAGAGATGACCACTGAAATAATAACAACAGACACGCTGATCGTCGGTGCCGGCCAAGCGGGCGTGGCGATGAGCGAGCACCTGAGCAAACTCGGTGTGCCGCACATCGTCCTCGAGCGCAACCGTATCGCCGAACGCTGGCGCAGCGGGCGTTGGGACTCGCTGGTCGCCAACGGTCCGGCATGGCACGACCGCTTCCCGGGATTGGAATTCGATGACGTCGACCCCGACGGCTTCGCCCCGAAGGAACGCGTGGCCGATTACTTTGAAGCCTATGCGAAGAAATTCAACGCGCCGATTCGTACCGGCGTCGAAGTCAAAAGCGTGGTGCGCAATGTCGGTCGCCCAGGCTTCACCGTCGACACGTCCGAAGGCGTGATCGAAGCCAGCCGCGTTGTCGCCGCCACCGGTCCGTTCCAGAAACCGGTGATCCCGGCAATTGCCCCGCAAGACGCACGCTTGCTGCAAATCCACTCCGCCGACTATCGCAACCCGCAACAGCTGCCGCAAGGCGCGGTGCTGGTGGTCGGTGCCGGTTCTTCCGGGGTACAGATTGCCGATGAGCTGCAACGTTCCGGCAAGCAGGTTTACCTGTCGGTCGGCGCCCACGACCGACCGCCTCGCGCTTACCGCAACCGTGATTTCTGCTGGTGGCTGGGTGTGCTCGGCGAGTGGGATCAGGCCGCCATGAAACCCGGCCGCGAGCACGTGACCATTGCCGTCAGCGGCGCCCATGGCGGGCGCACCATCGATTTCCGTGGCCTCGCCCATCGTGGCATGACCCTGGTCGGGGTCACCGAATCGTTCAACAACGGCGTGGTGACCTTCAAGCAGGATCTGGCGGGCAACCTCAATCGCGGCGATGAAAACTATCTGGCGCTGCTGGATGCCGCCGATGCCTACATCGAACGCAATGGTCTCGATCTGCCGGAAGAACCGGAAGCTCGCGAAACGTTTGCAGAGCCTGAATGCGTAAAAAACCCGCTGGCCGATCTCGATCTGGCCAAGGCTGGCGTGACGTCGATCATCTGGGCCACCGGGTTTGCCGTGGACTATTCCTGGCTGCAAGTCTCGGCGTTCGATGACAACGGCAAGCCTGTGCATCAGCGCGGTGTGTCGAGCGAGCCGGGAGTGTATTTCCTCGGTCTGCCGTGGCAGTCGCGTCGCGGTTCGTCGTTCATCTGGGGCGTCTGGCACGACGCCAAGCACGTCGCCGACCACATCGCCACCCAGCGCAAGTACCTCGACTATCGCGATGCCGAGCAGCGTGAAGCCGAACTGCATCAAGCCACGCACAGCCACGTTGCTGACACCGTCGACGCTTGATCCGCTCTTTCGCCCCGGCGCCGATTGCGCCGGGCCAACCTTTGTCAGGAGCTTCACATGAGCCAGCCAACTCACACCCGCATCCGCATGTTCAACACCAAAGACACTTACCCGAACCAGTCGCTGGACAATGACCTGTGCCAGGCCGTCCGCGCCGGTAACACGGTGTATGTGCGTGGTCAGGTCGGTACTGATTTCGATGGCAATCTGGTAGGTCTCGGCGATCCGCGTGCGCAGGCCGAACAAGCGATGCGCAACGTCAAGCAACTGCTCGAAGAAGCCGGCAGCGATATGAGCCACATCGTCAAGACCACCACCTACCTGATCGACCCGCGTTATCGCGAAGCGGTGTACGGCGAAGTCGGCAAGTGGCTCAAGGGCGTGTTCCCGATCTCGACCGGGTTGGTGGTGTCGGCGCTGGGGCAGCCACAGTGGTTGATGGAGATTGATGTGATTGCGGTGATTCCTGAGTAAGACTTTAGACCGAGTCGCGGCCTTCGCGAGCAAGCCCGCTCCCACATTTGGAATGCATGCCCCCTGTAGGAGTGAGCCTGCTCGCGAAGAGGCCAGCAAGGAAACCTGCTACCCAACTTGAAATGCATTCCACTGTGGGAGCGAGCCTGCTCGCGAAGAGGCCAGCCCAGATACACAAGGAGTTCAATAGATGACCTTTTCAATCGCAGCCCGCTGCGCCGAAACCGGCCAGTTCGGTGTCGCCATCAGTTCCTCCAGCATCGCCGTCGGCGCCCGCTGCCCATGGCTGCTGCCGGGTGTCGGCGCGGTGTCGAGCCAGAACATCACCCTGCCGTCGCTCGGCCCGGAAGTGCTGGCATTGATGGAGCAAGGCCTGGCCCCGGACGATGCGCTGGACAAAGTCCTCACGCGCAACGGCTACAGCCAGTATCGCCAGATCACCGCGATCAACCATCTGGGCCAGACCGCACACTTCAGCGGTTCGCAAACCCTTGGCGTACACAACGCCGTCTCCGGCGATCAATGCGTAGCCGCCGGCAACATGCTCGCCGGGCGCTCGGTGATCGAAGCGATGGTCAGCGCCTTTGAAGACGGCGAAGGCCAATTGGCCGACCGTTTGCTCAAAGCCCTGCACGCGGCGCAAGCCCTCGGTGGCGAAGCCGGCCCGGTGCATTCGGCAGCGGTTGTGGTGGTCGGCGAACAGACTTGGCCGATCGTCAATCTGCGCGTCGACTGGGCGGATGAAAACCCGATCGGCCAACTGCAAAAACTCTGGGACGCCTATCAGCCACAACTGCAGGACTACATCGACCGCGCCCTCGACCCCGCCAAGGCGCCGGGTTACGGCGTTGCCGGTGATGATCGATGAACAGCGTCGAGTTGCTCAAGGCGCTGGTGGCGTTCGACACCACCAGCCGTGAATCCAACTTGCAGTTGATCGAGTTCGTCAGGGATTACCTCGCAGGTTTCGACGTGCCGTGCGCGCTGATCTACAACGATGAGCGCAGCAAAGCCAACCTGTTCGCCACGATCGGCCCAGTGGATCAACCGGGCATCGTCCTGTCCGGGCACACCGATGTGGTGCCGGTCGATGGTCAGCCGTGGACAATGCCACCGTTCGAACTGACTGAGCGCGACAGCAAACTGTTCGGCCGTGGCACGGCGGACATGAAGGGCTATATCGCCTGCGTGCTCGCGCTGGTGCCGGCGCTGGTGCAGACGTCGTTGCGCCTGCCGGTGCACATCGCATTGTCGTATGACGAAGAAGTCGGCTGCCTCGGCGTACGTTCGTTGCTCAAGGTTCTGGAGCAACGTCCGGTCAAACCGCTGCTGTGCATCATTGGCGAGCCGACTGAACTGAAACCGGTGCTCGGCCACAAAGGCAAACTGGCGATGCGCTGCGATGTGCATGGCCATCCGTGCCATTCGGCGTATGCCCCGCTTGGGGTGAATGCCATCGAGTACGCCGCCGAGCTGATCGGTGAACTCGGGCGCCTCGGTCAGCAGTTGAAAGCGCCAGAGCATCACGATGCGCGTTTTGATCCGCCTTACAGCACGGTGCAGACCGGCGTCATCAGCGGCGGTAAAGCGTTGAACATCGTGCCCGCCGATTGCCGTTTCGATTTCGAAATCCGCGCCCTGCCCTCGCAGGATCCGGCGCTGGTCGCCGAGGCGCTGAAAAGCTATGCCGAACGCGAAGTGCTGCCGCGTATGCGTGCGGTCAGTGAACACAGTGAAATCCGTTTCAGTGAGTTGTCAGCGTATCCGGGCCTGGTCACCGATGCGCAGAGTCAGGCAGCGCAGCTGATCGCCAGCTTCAGCGGTTGCGAGGAATTCGGCACCGTAGCGTTCGGCACCGAAGGCGGACTGTTTGATGCGGCAGGAATTCCCACCGTGGTCTGCGGCCCCGGCAGCATGGACCAAGGGCACAAACCCGATGAGTTCGTCAGCCTCGATCAGTTGCAGGCTTGCGATGACATGCTCCGGCGCCTGCTGGTGTTTATCCGCGCTTGAAACCCGGCTCGACTGCACTCACGCGTACAGTCGGGCCAGTTCCTCACGGCAATGATCGACAAACAACTGCACCGGTTTGGTCAGTTGCACACGCCGCAACCACGCCGCCGACAAGCCCGAACCGGTCACCGTTTCCGCCAGCGGCACACATACGACTTGCTGGCCGTCGTAGGTGTAGTCGCTGAACGGTTTGGTCACCAGAATCGAAAAGCCAAAACCATTGCCGACCATGCCGCGCACCATCTCGATCGACGGCGAGCTGAAGACGATGTTCGGCGTCAGTCCGCGTTCCTCGAAGATGCTCACGAAGTAAGTTCGGCTCGGCACCACGTCGAGCAGGATCATCGGTTCCAGCACCAGATCATGCAGCGAAACCCTGGCCTGTTGCGCGAAACGATGGTTGGCCGGGAGCAAGGCGTAAGGCTGCTGCGGCGGCATCAGCGGCGTGGTGTCGATGGTGCTGTCGAGGTCGTGTTCGAACATCATCGCGACGTCGATGCTGCCGGCAGTCAGGGCTTGCACCAGTTCCTGTTGTTCGCCATCGCGAATGCGGATTTCGACGCCGGGCCAGCGCGCCTTGAAACCGGCGATCAGGCGCGGCAGGTACAGCGGCGCGACGGTTTCGAAGCAGCCGATATCGATCTGCCCGGACACCACGTCGTTGTCGGCCAGAGCGTTCTGCTCAAACTCATGCGCGACGCGCAACAGCTCCAGCGCCTTGCGATAGAAGCGCGAGCCGCTCGGCGTCAGCGAGACGCCTTGGGCGTGGTGGCGGATGAACAACTGCACGCCGAAGCTTTCTTCCAGGTGCTTGATAGCGGTGGAGACCGATGGCTGCGCGATATAGAGCTTGCGCGAGGCTTCGGCGACGCTGCCGCAATCGGCGGTGGTGACGAAGTATTTGAGCTGGCGCAGGTTGTAGGCGGCCATGGGAATCTCCAGAAATCAAAGGATCGCAGCCTTCGGCAGCTCCTGCACAGAGCACCTCTGAGGGGAATATCTGTGGCAGAAGGATTTATCTGTGTCAGAGGGACTTATCTGTGCCACAGGGATTTATCTGTGTCAGAGGGATTTATCTGTGCCACAGGATTTATATGTGGCGAGGGGATTTATCCCCGTTGGGCTGCGCAGCGGCCCCTCTTCTGATTTTAAAAACAGGGGCCGCTTCGCAACCCAACGGGGATAAATCCCCTCGCCACAGATAAATCCCCTCGCCACAGAAAATCCCCTCCCCACAGGACCGTGCAAAGCCGGATAAGGGTGAAGCCTGAACATACCGGAGCTATGCCTCACCCGGAGCATATTTTTTTTAAGGTCTGTAGCAACAAACTTACTAATTTATCTATCCCGATGCTTTGCACATGATCGCTTCAACAAGAATTGCGCCGCCCGTGCCGGCGCTTGCCGAAGTACGTCCACGTACTCATCCTTGCCTTGGAGTTCGTCATGGCTACCCCTGCAGCATCCTCCGCTCCGCTGATTGAAAAACACACGATAGGATACGTGCCCCCCGAAGATCGCCACGGAAAGGTCAGGGATCTGTTCACGCTCTGGTTCGGCGGCAACATCGCGCCGTTGCCCATCGTCACCGGTGCGCTGGGCGTGCAGTTGTTTCACTTGAATCTGGTCTGGGGCATCGTCGCGATACTCGTCGGCCATCTGGTCGGCGGCGTGCTGATGGCGTTGCACTCGGCGCAAGGCCCGCAAATGGGCATTCCGCAGATGATCCAGAGCCGCGCGCAGTTCGGCTCCCTCGGCGCGCTGCTGGTGGTGCTGATTGCCGGCGTCATGTACATCGGTTTCTTCGCCTCCAACATCGTTCTTGCCGGCAAGTCGTTGCACGGCGTGGCCGACAGCATTCCGGTGCCGGTCGGCATCGTTATCGGTGCCCTCGGTTCGGGGATCATCGGCATCATCGGCTACCGCTTCATCCACGTGCTCAACCGCATCGGCACCTGGGTGCTGGGAATCGGCATCGTCGTCGGTTTCGGCTACATCTTTACTCACATTCAAACCGATGATTTCCTCACCCGTGGCGGCTTCAACCTCTCCGGCTGGCTCGCCACCGTGTCGCTGGCGGCGTTGTGGCAAATCGCGTTTGCGCCGTACGTGTCCGACTATTCGCGCTACTTGCCGGCCGACGTCAAAGTCTCCTCGACGTTCTGGACGACGTATCTGGGTTCGGCGCTCGGTTCGAGCCTGGCGTTCATCTTCGGCGCCGTCGCTGTGCTCGCCACGCCCGTCGGCATGGACACCATGGATGCGGTGAAAATGGCCACCGGCTCCATCGGCCCGCTGATGCTGGTGCTGTTCCTGCTCAGCGTGATCAGCCACAACGCCCTCAACCTGTACGGCGCCGTGCTCTCGCTGATCACCTTGGTGCAGACCTTCGCCTACCGTTGGATCCCCACCGCCAAGAGCCGCGCGGTGATCTCGATCATCGTGCTGCTGGCCTGCTGCTTCGCCGCCGTCGGCGCCTCGAAGGACTTCATCGGCCACTTCGTCGACATGGTGTTGGTGCTGTTGGTGGTGTTGGTGCCGTGGACCGCAATCAACCTGATCGACTTCTACGCGATCCACAAAGGCAAGTACGACATCCAGTCGATCTTCCAGGTGGATGGCGGCATCTACGGCCGCTACAACCCACAGGCTTTGCTGGCTTATGCGATCGGCATCGCCGTGCAGATCCCGTTCATGAACACGCCGCTGTACGTCGGCCCGGTGTCGGCGCACATCAACGGCGCCGATCTGTCGTGGCTGGTGGGCTTGCTGGTGACCTCGCCGCTGTACTTCTGGCTGGCGAATCGGGATACGTCCTATCGTCGGCGGATGATGGGCGGGAAGTTGGCGAGCAGCGTGTAATCGTCATCGCCTGAACGTAAAAAGGGCCGGAACGCTGTGCAGCGAACCGGCCCTGTTTCGTTACTCTCAGATGAAGCGCTGGCGATGCTCCTCGATGAATTGCGCGGGTGTCTGCAATGGCTGACCGATGATGGCCGCCCCCGTATCGTCGAGACCCTCAAGGCGTTTTTCTCGCTGGTCGATTTTCACCGCGTTGAAATGTACGGCAAACGCGGGATCGCCATCGACGCCGAGCAGCCGGACAAACTCCTCGACTTCCACCTGCTCGAAACGTACCTCCTTGCCCAGCGTACTGCCCAACAACGCGGCGAGCTCGCGGTGGCTGTACTCGATCGGGCCGTGCAGCGCATACGCCTGACCGCCATGCCCTTCGGGCTTGAGCAGGACATTGGCGACCACCAGTGCGATATCACTGGCCGCCATGGGTGCAAAACGGCTGTCGGCGTCGAACGGTGTCAGGTAACGGCCTTCACGAATAAAGTCGGCGATGTAGAGCATCCATTGGGCGAAGAACGTCACGCGCAAATGCGTGGATGGAATGCCCGACCAGGTGAAAATCTGTTCCGACATCCAGTGGTTCAACGTCGCCTGACTGCGTGCATCGGGTCGCGATTGCTTGTGCGACATGTTGACGATGTGCTTGACGCCTTGCTCCTTCGCCGCCTGCGCAAACAACGCGGCGGCTTCGACCAGCCCATCGCTCAGCGGATAGCAAAAATAGGCGCCGTCCACGCCTTTCATGGCCGGGCGCAACGACTTCAGGTCGCGCAAGTTGCCGACGTGAATCTCGGCGCCCATGTCCTTGAGTTTTTGCGAGCGCTCGTCTTCACGACGGACCAGAGCTTTGACCCGGTGACCGCGCTCAAGCAGGGCTTTGACGGTTGGCGCGCCGGTGTCGCCGGTAGAACCTGTTACCAAAAACGTACTCATCGTATTTCTCCAGATCAATGTTATGAAAATCGGGGTTGTCAGGGACGCAAGCGACCGGCCGGCACCACGGTCTCGACCCGGCCGGTGGCGACGTCGTAGACCAGACCGCTGACGCTGAAACCAGCGGGCAACTGTGGGTTGGCTTGCAGCGCCGCGACATCGATGGCCACGGCCTGACGCGGGTCGTTTATCGCCAGTGATGGCAATTGTTCCGTGGCCACGCCCATGTACTGAGCGAGCAAATCCGGTGCGTGGTGCAGGCATCCGCGAATACCGCAATCGGTGTGCTGCAGGACGATCAAGTGCCAGCCTTCACCGAGCGCCGCGCCGCCCGCTTGCGAAACGCGGCCGAGGATTGCCAGCGTTTCAAACAGTGCCGGGGTGACCCGACCACCGACATTGCGGATCACCGCGGCCTCGCCGGGTTGCAGGCCAAGCACATCCACCGGATCGACACGCGGATCGACACAACCGACGATCAGCGCGCGCTGGGAAGGAATGATCTTCAATTCGGCCGAGAAGCCGTTGGCGGCAAACGCGGCATTGCGTTCGAGCAGGGTTTGCAGGAAGTCCATGGCACACCTCGATCAAGGATGGGTAATCAGCCGCGCTGTGGCAGACGCGTCGACATCAGCGCCTGAAGCTTTTGCGGGTCAGCGATGAACGCCTGATGAATGCTGCGCGATTGGGCGCCAGCGACGACCTCATCGTTGATGCCGGCCTCGATCGCATCCAGTGCGTCAGTCACCACCTCGAGCGGGCTCAGGCGTGGTTCCGGGAGCTTTGCGCCCATCGCCGTTTCGGTCTGCACCGCCAGCACGCCGACCACCTGAGTACCCTGCCCGGCCAACTCGGCACGCAAACTGCGCGTCAGTGACAGGCCCGCAGCTTTCGAGGCGGAGTACGTTGCTGCCATCGGCAGGCTAACCAGCGAGAGCATCGACAACATGTTCAACACCGCGCCACCGGAGGCCGCGAGAACCGGCGCGAACGCTCGGGTCAGGGCCAATGGGCCGAAGTAATTCACTTCCATTTCCAGGCGAGCGTCGAGCATGTCCGGCGCGCTGATGGCGCCGTCGAACGCGGCATACCCGGCGTTATTGATCAGCAACGTGACATCGGCGGCCACACTGGCAGCGGCAGCCACCTGATCGGGATCAGTCACGTCGAGCGGCAGCGGCACCAGGCGGCGATCACCGCTCTTGAGCAGGTC
The DNA here is from genome assembly GCF_900182985.1 of Pseudomonas helmanticensis. Classification (NCBI taxonomy): domain Bacteria; kingdom Pseudomonadati; phylum Pseudomonadota; class Gammaproteobacteria; order Pseudomonadales; family Pseudomonadaceae; genus Pseudomonas; species Pseudomonas helmanticensis. Next base: position 1,744,494 of record NZ_FXUY01000001.1, read on the forward strand.
GGCCAGCGCAGCGGTGTCGCGCACGGCAACGTAGACTTTCGCCGCGCCACGCTTGAGCAGTTCTTCGGCAAAGGTACGGCCAATGCCGCGGTTGGCACCGGTGACCAGGGCAATCGAATGGGCGATTTGCATGATGTGTTCCTCGAAGCTCGATAAGGGCAAGTTGCGGAGTTGGCGGCCGTGCCGCGTGTCCGATGTGGCCAATATCCACGCTTCGACTCATGCTCGGTAGCCAGTGAATTGGGCTAAGATTTATCTCGATCCAGCATCAATCCTCCGCGCACACGGGAACCGGCATGCCACTCAAAGACCTTCACAGCCTGCGGCTCTACACCCGCGTCGCACGCCTGGGCAGTTTCTCGGCCGCCGCGCGCGAGGCGGGCCTGACGCAATCCCAGGTGTCGCGAATGATTGCCGAGCTGGAAGCCAGCCTCGGCGCCCGGCTGCTGTCGCGCACCACCCGCGCGGTGGTGCCGACCGAAGCGGGCCTGGAGTTTCTGGCGCGGATGGAGCCAATCCTTGCCGCCGTCGACGATGCGGAAAACAGCGTGCGCGAAACCGGTGAACTACGCGGATTGCTGCGCATCGGTATGCCGTCGACGATGGCTATTCGGGTGATCATCCCGCGCTTGTCAGCGTTCACCGAACGCCACCCGCAACTGCACCTCGAACTGATGCTCGAAGATCAGTGGCAGGACATGGTCAAGGAAGCGGTCGATGTCGGGATTCGCGTCGGTAAACTGCCGGATCTGGCCGGCACGGCGAAGCTGATTGGCAGCATGCAACGAATCGTCGTGGCGTCCGCCGCCTATCTCGCGCGGCACGGCACGCCGCAACGCCCCGAGGAACTGGAACAACACCGGATCATCGGCGGGCCGGCGGCGGCGCAGGCTTCATCCTGGCAATTCGAGCGCGACGGCGCGACCACGTCGGTCAGTCTGACGGCGCAGATTTCGGTCAACGATACTGCCGGCGCATTGGCCGCGGCCGTGGCTGACTTGGGAGTCACCTCGACCACGTCCTGGGCCTGCGCGCAGGAGGTGCAGGACGGCACATTGCTGCAGTTATTGCCGGCATGGAAAATGGCCGACTTGCCGGTTCATGCCTACTTTCCCATGGGCCGCGCGACACGTCTGGCGGCGCGCGCGTTCGCTGATTTTCTCGCCAGCGCACTCGAACAACCACCCACCCTTTCAGGGCAATGACATGCTGCGAATACTCGGCAAGGCCTCATCGATCAACGTGCGCAAAGTGCTGTGGACTTGCGCCGAATTGCACATCCCGTTCGAGCGTGAAGACTGGGGTTCGGGGTTCAAATCGACGAATACCCCGGAGTTCCTCGCGCTGAACCCGTGCGCGATGGTGCCGGTGATTGAGGACGGGGATTTCACGCTGTGGGAATCGAATACGATCATCCGTTATCTGGTCGCGCGTTACGGCGGCGCGCAGCTTTATCCGGCTGAGCCGATGGCCCGGGCGCGGGTCGATCAGTGGATTGACTGGCAGGCTGCGGAGCTGAATCGCTCGTGGTCGTATCCGCTGATGTCCCTGGTGCGCAAGTCGCCGGATTATCAGGACAGCGCTGCGCTGGCGGTCGGGATCGAACAATGGTCGAAGAACATGCAGATTCTTGATCGCCAGCTGCAATCGACCGGTGCTTACGTCAGTGGCGAAGAGTTTTCACTGGCCGATATCCCGATCGGGTTGTCGGTGAATCGCTGGTTTGAAACGCCGCTGAAACATCCGCACTTGCCCGCCGTCAGCGCCTACTACGATCGCTTGAACCAGCGCGAGGGCTATCGCCTGTACGGGCGAAACGGCACGCCATGACGCAAAAAGCCGCTGATCCCGAATCGCGGAATCAGCGGTTTTTTATTTGCCTGAAAGCTAAATCAGGCTGGAACGCCCAGGATGATGTGCGAAGCCTTGATCACCGCCGTGGCGCTGACGCCTTTGGCCAGGCCCAGCTCGGTAACGGCATCGCGGGTCACGATCGAGTAGACCTTGGAGCCGCCAGCCAGCTCGATGACCACTTCGGCGTTGACCGCACCGTCAGTCACGCTCAGCACTTTGCCTTCCAGGCAGTTGCGCGCCGAGAGGCGGATGTCGCTGGACTCGGTCATCAGCATGACCCATGGCGCCTTGACCAGCGCAACGGCTTCTTTGCCGACGGCGATGCCGAGGTTCTTGATGCTTTCCATGGTCACGACTGCAACCAACAGCTCACCGCCAGCCAGGGTCAGTACCACTTCGGCGTTGACGGCGCCGGCCTGAACATTGCTGACTTTGCCTTTGAATACGTTGCGTGCACTGACTTTCATGCTGGACGTCCTGTTTTTTGACTTTGGAGTTAGGAAACGGCGTGCATCATCGAAGTTGACGCTATATAAAAACAACTACAGCGCTGCGCCCTGTTGTCACGCCCCCTACATAAAAGCACGCTCTCAAAAAACAGCACGACTCAGATCAGCAGATCTTCATAGAACGCACCGAACGGTCGCGTCGGATGAGCGATCTGGATTTCCAGAATCCACACGCCGGCATTCGGTGCCTGCTCGAAATCGCCAAGGTCGCCGCCACGGTGAATCGCATGCGGAAAATCACTGACCCGATGCCCCTTGATATTCAGGTTCAACATCCAGCCCATCGCCTCGGCTTGATCCGTCGCATAGCGGTAAAGCTCAACCCCGGATACACCCTCACGCCAGAACGCCTCGACCCGGTCGAACAGCGCTTTGGCCGCTGCCGCGCAGGCTTTCATTTCCGGGTCCGATCCGCTGGTGTAAGTCGCCCCCGCATCACCTTCGTGGCCCTGCCAGACCACACCCATGTCGATGAAGAAAATGTCGTCTTCACCGAGCACCGGATCGCCGTCGGAGCGCTGCTTGAAGGTTTTCAGGGTGTTGGCGCCGAAGCGAATCAGCAGCGGATGCCAGATCCGGTCCATGCCCAGTTCGGCGAGGATTTCCTTGCCACGCGCCGTCGCTTCGGACTCCAGCATGCCCGGTTTGATCACTGCGGCGATGGCATCGACGGCCTTCCAGGTCAGCTGCTGGGCATGGCGCATGGTGTCCAGGACAAAACGTTCGCCGACCGCCTCCTTACCGCTCAGGGCTGCATTTTCGCTCAGGGCTGTACTCATTTCCTCGTCCTCATGGCTGCGCTGTATAGTTTTTTATATTGCGAAACTTCGATAAAGATACAGCCATGACACAAAGTGTCAATTACTCTTCTGCGCGCACCACGCCACGCTCTTCGAGCAGCCGCACGAACATGCTCAAACTGCGCGACACCGTCCCCCGACGCCATACCAGCCACGTCGTCAGGTAGCGAAAATCCGCCGCCAGCGGCCAGACGCTGACGGTTGCACTGCCCGGCATGCTCTGCAGCATCTTGCGTGGCATCAGGGCCAGACCGGCACCAGCGCTGACGCAGGCGAGCATGCCGTGATACGACTCCATTTCGAAGATTTTGCCGGGCACGGCGGCGTCGGTACTGAACCATTTCTCAAAGTGATGCCGGTAGGAGCAGTTGGAGCGGAAGGCATAGATGTTCTCGCCATTCACATCCGCCGCACGCTTTACCGGAGCGTGATTGAGCGGCGCGATGATGACCATTTCTTCCTCGAAGGCCGGCACGCCTTCCAGCGTCGGATGCAGCACCGGGCCGTCGACGAATGCTGCCGCGAGACGCCCGGAAAGCACGCCGTCGATCATCGTCCCGGACGGCCCGGTGGAAAGGTCCAGATCAACTTTCGGGTGCAACTGGTTATAAGCCGCGAGCAGTTCGGGAATGCGCACCGCCGCCGTGCTTTCCAGCGAACCCAAAGGAAACGCGCCCTGCGGTTCTTCGCCCGCTACGGTGGCGCGCGCTTCTTGTACCAGGTCGAGAATGCGCCGCGCGTACTCGAGAAAACTCCACCCCGCCGGCGACAGGCGCAAACGGCTTTTCTCGCGAATAAACAGATCGACACCGAGATCCTGCTCAAGCTGCTTGATCCGCGTGGTCAGGTTCGACGGCACGCGATGGATCTGCGCAGCGGCGGCGCTGATGCTGCCGTGCTCGGCAACGGCCTTGAAAATTTCCAGTTGCACCAGATCCACAGTCATTCTCCAATCGTGAAAGAAACGATCTTTATTATTCAGTTTCCAGAAAACAAACACCACCCTACTCTAGGCTCATCCGACGAACATGCAGGACGAAGCCATGAGCCAGATTTCCAGCCAGACCCACGCCATCTCGATCAACCCAGCCACCGGCGAGCAGATCGGCCATTACGCCTTTGAATCCGCCGCCGCCCTCGATGCCGCGCTGACTCGTGCAGCCTTTGGCTTCGGCAAGTGGAAGCGCAAGCCGTTGCAGGATCGTTCGCGCCTGTTGACCGCTCTGGCCGCTGCGCTGCGTGAAACCAGCGATGCCATGGCGACGATGATCACTCAGGAAATGGGCAAGCCGATCGCTCAGGCTCGCGGCGAAATCGAGAAATGCGCCAAGCTCTGCGAGTGGTACGCCGAAAACGGGCCGGCCATGCTCGACGCGGAACCGACTCAGGTCGAAGGCGGCAAGGCGCGCATCGAGTACCGCCCACTCGGCCCGATCCTCGCCGTGATGCCGTGGAACTTCCCGATCTGGCAAGTGCTGCGCGGCGCCGTGCCAGCGCTGATCGCCGGCAACACCTACGTGCTCAAGCACGCGCCGAATGTGATGGGCAGCGCCTACCTGTTGCGCGATGCCTTCACCCGCGCCGGTTTCGCCGAAGGCGTGTTTGAAGTGATCAACGTCACCCCGCAAGGCGTGTCCAGCGCCATCGCTGACCCGCGCATTGCCGCTGTGACGCTGACCGGCAGCGTGCGTGCCGGCATGGCCATCGGCGCGCAGGCCGGTGCTGCATTGAAGAAATGCGTATTGGAATTGGGCGGTTCCGACCCGTTCATCGTGCTCAACGATGCCAATCTGGATGAAGCGGTACAAGCTGCGGTCATCGGTCGTTACCAGAACTCCGGTCAAGTTTGCGCAGCGGCAAAACGCTTGATCATCGAAGAAGGCGTGGTTGAAGAATTCACTCGCAAATTCGTCGAAGCCACACGCAAGCTGAAAGTCGGCGATCCGTTGGCCGCCGACACGTACATCGGCCCGATGGCGCGCTTCGACCTGCGCGACGAACTCGATCAGCAAGTGCGCGACACCCTGGAAGAAGGCGCGACGCTATTGCTTGGCGGCGGCAAAGCCGCAGGCGCTGGCAACTATTACGAACCCACCGTGCTGGCCGACGTCACCGACCGCATGACCTCGTTCAAACAGGAACTGTTCGGCCCGGTCGCGTCGATCATCACCGCCCGCGATTGCGCCCACGCAGTAGCGCTGGCCAACGACAGCGAGTTCGGCCTGACCGCGACGATCTACACCGCCAACGTGCAACTGGCCCAGCAACTGACCAGTGAACTGGAAACCGGCGGCGTGTTCATCAACGGCTACTCCGCCAGCGACCCGCGCGTGACCTTCGGCGGCGTGAAAAAAAGCGGTTTCGGCCGCGAGCTGTCGCACTTCGGCGTACGCGAATTCTGCAACGCGCAAACCGTGTGGCTCGATCGCAAGTAACCGACCTGACGCCATGTAGGAGCTGCCGAAGGCTGCGATCTGTTGATCTTGTCTTTTAAAAAACAACATCAAAAGATCGCAGCCTGCGGCAGCTCCTACGGGGGAGCGTCTATAGTGATCAGGTCTTTGCTGTCGAGCGTTGTCCATGGTCAACACTGAACACCTGATCATCTGCGAGCACTGCGATTGTGTGTATGAAAAAGCCGTGCTCGGCAAACACCAGAAAACCCTGTGCGCACGCTGCGGCGGTGTCCTGCAGCGTTTCAACGGCCTGAGCGTCGAACAACGCCTGGCGTTGACGTTCACGGCCGCCATGTTGTGGCTGTTCGCCAATTTCTACCCGGTGATGAGCATCAGCATGAAAGGCCTGAAAAACAGCGCGACGCTGTGGGACTCGGTGCTGGCGCTGAGTCAGGGGCCGATTACCTTTATCGCCATGGTTGCGGCCATTGCCATCATCATTGCGCCGGCGTTTCAACTGGTGTTGCTGGTGTGGGTGCTGAGCTTCGCGCTCTCCTCGCGACGGGCGCCGGGGTTCAAGCTGTGCATGCGCTGGCTGGAAACCCTGCGCCCGTGGAGCATGCTTGAAGTGTGTCTGCTGGGCGCGATGGTGGCAGTGTTCAAACTCGCCGGACTGCTCGACGTGTTGCCCGGCATCGGCCTGTTTGCGCTGGCGGTGCTGAGCCTGATGATGATCCGCATTGCCGGCCGCGACATTCGCGATCTCTGGGACATTCTATGAAGCGGCCACCGACTGCCAGCGAACTCGACCTGTGCCTGTGCCACAGCTGCGGGCTGGCCTGCGACATGACTGGCGAGCCGCACGAATGCCCGCGTTGCGATGCGCCGCTGCATCGGCGCAAGACCAACTCGCTGACGCGCACCTGGGCCTACATGCTCGCCGCGCTGGCATTTTATGTGCCGGCCAATCTGCTGCCGGTGATGAACACCACCATGCTCGGCAGTGGCGCCGACAGCACAATCATGAGCGGCGTCCTGGAGTTCTGGGAAGCGGGCGCGTGGGATATCGCGCTGATCATTTTCATCGCCAGTATCGCCGTGCCGGGGATCAAGTTCGTCGCCCTGACGTTACTGCTGACTACCGTACAGCGTGACAGCGCCTGGGCGCGCAAGGAGCGTTCAAAGCTGTACCGCTTCGTCGAGCTGATCGGTTACTGGTCGATGCTCGACGTGCTGGTGGTGGCGTTGGTCGCGGCGCTGGTGAAATTCCAGGCCCTGGGCGACATCGAGCCACGACCGGGCATCCTGTTTTTCGGCCTGGTCGTGGTGTTCACCATGCTCGCGGCGATGAGCTTCGATCCACGGCTGATCTGGGACAAGGACTCGGACCAATCGCTCAGCGACGCTGAACCTCAAGCAGCACCTGCAACGGATGGCGCAGCGCCTGATCCGACTGGCGCTTGACCTGACTGCGGCAGGAATAACCGGTGGCCAGCGCTTCACCCTTCTCCGAGGGCGCCTCGACCTGACGCGCCCACGATTGCTCGTAGATCACCGCCGAGGTTTCACGGTTGCGTGCCTCATGGCCGTAAGTGCCGGACATGCCGCAGCAACCAGTGGCCTGCGTCGCCAACTTCAAACCGGCACGCTCGAACACTTGCTCCCATTGGCGAGTCGCGGCCGGGGCGTTGGTTTTCTCGGTGCAATGCGCGAGCAGACGGAACGACGCGGCGTTATCTTCTGACGCCTGCTGCGGCATCACCTTGAGCAACCATTCCTGCAGCAGAGCAACTTCCGGGCAATCCTGCATACCCGGCACTTTCAAGTATTCCTGGCGATAAACCAGGGTCATCGCCGGATCCAGCCCGAGCAGCGGCACACCCACATTGGCCAACTCACCCAACTGGCGGGCATTGCGCAACGCCGCACGGTTGAACGCCGACAGGAAGCCTTGCACATGCAGCGGCTTGCCGTTGGCACTGAACGGTGCCAGGTAAACCTGATAGCCCAACCGCGAAATCAGTTCGACCAGATCCGCCAGCAACGGCGCCTCGAAGTAACGGGTGAAGGCGTCCTGCACGATGACCACGCTGCGCTCGCGTTGCGCCTGGGTCAGCGCCGACAAGGTCGCGACCGTTGCCGGTTGCACCTGCCAACGACGCAGCGCCGCATGGAAATCGAAGCGACTGAGCAGCGGCACATCGACCATGCCGCCGGCACGTTCGAGCACACTGCGCAGCCACGCAGCGCCCATCAAACCGTTATACAACGCCGGAATCCGCGCCATGTAGGGGATGCTGTATTCCAGCGAGGCGATCAGATAATCCCGCGCCGGGCGCAGATAACGGCTGTGATACAGCTCAAGAAACCGCGAACGAAACTCCGGCACGTTGACCTTCACCGGGCACTGGCCTGCGCAGGATTTACACGCCAGGCAACCGGCCATGGCGTCGTAGACCTCATGGGAGAAGTCTTCGGATTGTGCCCGGGTATTGCGCCAGCGCTGCCACAGCGTGCTGAAAAACGCTGGTTGGCGAACGGCACTGGACAACACATCGACCCCCGCCTCGCCCTGCAAACGCAACCATTCGCGGATCAACGACGCACGGCCCTTGGGCGATTGCGCACGTTCGCGGGTGGCTTTCCACGACGGGCACATGGCGTCGTCGGGATCAAAGTTGTAGCAGGCGCCGTTACCGTTGCAGTGCATGGCGGCGCCGTAGTCTTGCCAGACTTTCTCGTCAATCTGTCGATCCAGTTCACCGCGCAGGGTGACTTCGTCGATTTTCAGCAGGGCCGCCCCGCTGTTGGCAGGCGTGGCGATTTTGCCCGGATTGAATTGGTTGAACGGATCGAACGCGGCTTTCAGGGCTTGCAGCGCCGGATACAACTCGCCGAAAAACGCCGGCGCATATTCCGAACGCAAGCCTTTGCCGTGCTCGCCCCAGAGCAAGCCGCCGTAACGCTGGGTCAGCGCCGCGACGCCATCGGAGACCGGGCGCACCAAGGCCGCTTGCTGCGGATCTTTCATGTCGAGAATCGGCCTTACGTGCAGCACGCCGGCATCGACGTGACCGAACATGCCGTACTGCAAACCGTGGCTGTCGAGCAGGTCGCGTAACTCGGCGATGTACTCGGCCAAGTGCTGCGGCGGCACCGCAGTGTCTTCGACAAACGGTTGTGGCCGCGCCTCACCGGCAACGTTGCCGAGCAGACCGACTGCACGTTTGCGCATGCCGTAGACCTTGTTGACTGCCGCGTGCCCGACCGCCAGGGTATGGCCTAATCGCTCGACCGTGCGGTCGCGGCTCAAGTGCCCGACAAACGCCTCGACCCGACGTTGCAAGTCTTCGGGATCATCGCCGCAGAACTCGACCAGGTTGATGCCCAACGTCGGCCGCTCGGCGCTTTGCGGAAAGTATTCGGCGACGCCGTGCCAGACGATGTCCTGCATCGCCAGCAGCAAGACTTTTGAATCCACCGTTTCAATCGACAACGGCTTCAGCGCCATCAACGCGCGGGCATCGCGCAAGGCGTCCATGAAACCGCCGTAGCGGATATTCACCAGCATTGTGTACTTGGGAATCGGCAACACATTCAGCCGCGCCTCGACGACGAAACCCAGCGAACCTTCAGCGCCGCAAAGCACGCTGTTGAGGTTGAAGCGCTGATCCGCCTCGCGCAGGTGCGCCAGGTCATAACCGGTCAGGCAGCGATTGAGATCGGGAAAACGCGCTTTGATCAGCTCACCCTGTTCATCAATGATCTGCCGCGCGCAGCGATAGACTTCACCGACGCGATCTTCGCGCGCGCACAACGCTTCAAGCTCACTTTCTTCAAGGGGCAAACCGTGCAGACGCTCGCCTCCGCGCAAGACCATGTCGAGTTCAAGCACATGATCACGGGTCTTGCCGTAGGTGCAACTGCCCTGGCCGCTGGCGTCGGTGTTGATCATGCCGCCGACCGTGGCGCGGTTGGAGGTCGACAGTTCCGGGGCGAAGAACAGCCCGGCGGATTTCAATGCGGCGTTGAGCTGATCCTTGACCACCCCGGCCTGCACCCGCACCCAGCGTTGCTCGACGTTGATTTCAAGGATGCGGTTCATGTGTCGCGACAGATCAACGACGATGCCATCGGTCAGCGACTGGCCGTTGGTGCCGGTGCCACCGCCCCGTGGGGTGATCACCACTTGCCGGAAAGCCGGTTCGGCAATCAGTCGCGCCACTCGCGCGACGTCCTCGGCGTCCAGCGGAAACACCGCCGCTTGCGGCAGACGCTGATAGATCGAGTTGTCAGTCGCGAGCACCACGCGGCTGGCGTAATCGGCGCTGATTTCACCGCGAAAGCCGCTGGCCTCCAGGGCTTTGAGGAACTGCTGGTAATCAGTGGTCAGGGCTTGTGCGGGCGACAGCTGGGCAATCATCGGTCAGGGTATCTCGGTCAAAATCGGGCCGTGTGGCGGTGAACAGTTGTACGCAAGGAATGATTGCGTCAGGCTCCGCCATCTAATGGCGCCCATGTTCATTGCTGCAGGACATCGGGACAACCGTAAATTCGACCCGCTATTGATGACTTTTACGAATGAATCCGCGCACGCTCACCCCCTCCATGTCGTTATTGCTGGCTTTCGAGGCTGCCGCGCGCCACGAAAGCTACACCCGCGCCGCCCATGAACTGTCGCTGACGCAAAGTGCGGTCAGCCGGCAGGTGCAGATTCTCGAGAAAATGCTCGGCATGCGCCTGTTCACTCGCGAAGGTCGGCAAGTGGTGCTGACCGACGTCGGGCGCATGTATCAGCGTGAACTCGCGGAAGCGCTGGGGCAGATTCGCAGTGCGACGTTGCAGGCGATGGCCTTTGGTTCGGGCATTCACAGTTTGCGCTTGGCGACGCTGCCGACTTTTGGTTCGAAATGGCTGTTGCCGCGCCTGAAGGATTTCTACACCGCGCATCCGGGCATGACCGTGCACTTGCATTCGCGTATCGAAGCGATCGACTTTGATACCAGCGAAATCGACGCGGCGATTTGCGTTGGCGGCGGTGACTGGCCGGGGCTGACCGCCCTGCCCCTGCACACCGAAGAACTGGTGGTGATTGCCAGCGCGCAGCTGTCCTCGGCTGAACGCGACGACGCCGAACAACAGATTGCCGGGCAACTGCTGCTCAATGTCAGCAGCAATGCGCAGGCGTGGGCGGAGTGGTTCAGCCATCACGGCCTGCCACATCGCAGCATGCGTATCGGCCCGAGTTTTGAAATGACTTCGCACCTGATTCAGGCGGTGCGGGCGAATATTGGTGTGGGGTTGGTGCCGAGGATTCTGGTGGAGGATGAGTTGCACAGTGGCGAGCTGCTGCAATTGGGTGAGCCGATTACCAGTCGGCGCAGCTATTACCTGGTGTATCCGCCGCGCAATGAGAATTTGCCGTCACTGAAAGCGTTTCGCGATTGGCTGCTAGAAACGTTGTAACCGTGAGGACGCCAATCGCCAGCAGGCTCACTCCTACAGTTGGAACGCGTTTCCCTGTAGGAGTGAGCCTGCTCGCGATGGCGCCTATTCAGGCACCTCAAAACCTCGGTTTGACCGCCTTCCAGTCCGGCTTGTACCGCTGCATCTGTCGCACATCATCACGCTGGCGAATCCCGCACGTCAGGTACTGATCATGCAGCTTGCCCAACTGCTCATGATCCAGTTCCAGGCCAAGCCCCGCTGCCCGGCTGATCTTCACGCAGCCATCGACAATCGACAGCTTGCCACCCTTGATCACCTCTTCATCCGGCTCCTGCCACGGGTAATGGGTGTCGCAGGCGTAATCCAGATTCGGCACGGCCGCCGCCACATGCGCCATCGCCATCAGGCTGATGCCCAAGTGCGAGTTGGAATGCATCGACACGCCGAGGCCAAACACGTCGCACATCTTCGCCAGCGCCTGCGTGTCGCGCAGGCCGCCCCAGTAATGGTGGTCGGCGAGAACAATCTGCACGCTGTTCTGCGCGACACTGCGACGGAACTCGTCGAAGTCGGTGACCACCATGTTGGTCGCCAGCGGCAGACCGGTGCGCTTGTGCAGCTCGGCCATGCCATCGAGACCCGGGGTCGGGTCTTCGTAATACTGCAGATCATCGCCGAGCAATTCGGCCATGCGAATAGACGTTTCCAGCGACCAGTTGCCATTCGGATCGATGCGCAGCGGATAGCCCGGGAAGGCTTTTTTCAAGGCTTTGATGCATGCCACCTCATGCTCCGGCGGCAACGTGCCGGCCTTGAGTTTGATGCTTTTGAAACCGTACGCCTCGATCATCCGCGCAGCCTGCGCGACGATTTGCTGCTCGCTGAGCGCCTCGCCCCAGTTGTCCGGTTTGTACGGCGAATCGACATGTTGCGCGTACTTGAAGAACAAATAAGCGCTGAACGGCACCTCATCGCGAATCGCGCCGCCGAGCAGGTCCACCAGCGGCACATTCAGGTAATGCGCCTGCAAATCGAGAAATGCCACTTCGAACGCCGAATAGGCGTTGCTCACCGCTTTGCTGGCGTGGGAACCGGGCGCCAGTTCGGCACCGGCGATGCTCGCAGGTTTATTGGCGGCAACGGTGGCCTGGACGATCGCGCGCAATTGGTTGAGGTTGAACGGATCGAGGCCGATCAGTTGCACCTGCAACTGCTGTTGGATCGCCAGCGCCGGGGCATCGCCATAGCTTTCGCCGAGGCCTATGTAGCCGTTGTCGCTTTCGATCTCGATGATCGAGCGCAGCGCAAAGGGTTCGTGGATGCCGCTGGCGTTGAGCAGCGGCGGATCACGGAAGGCAATCGGGGTCACGGTGACACGGGTGATTTTCAAGATAACGCTCCTGACAGATCAACAATCAATTCAATGGCTCGCAGCCGGGCTGGCCGTCGCGACAACGGCGGTGTCGTCATAGGGCTTTGCCGGGGTTTTGCCTTTGGCACCCGGCGCCGTGCGGGCAAAGAAAATCACCACCGCTGCGATCAGCGACGTGCCAGCCAAGCCATACAGGCCGCCCTCGATAGAGCCGGTGGTTTGTTCGAGAAAACCAAATGCAGTCGGCGCGACGAAACCGCCGAGATTGCCAATAGAATTGATCAGCGCGATCACCGCAGCGGCGATGCGCGCATCCAGATAGCTTTGCGGAATTGGCCAGAACAATGCCGACGCTGCCTTGAAACCGATGGCGGCGAAGCAGATTGCGACGAAGGCGAAAATCGGCCCGCCAGTGGTCGACATGAACATGCCGATGGCCGCGATCACCAGCGTTAGCGCGACCCACGCCTGTTGGAACTTCCATTTACCGGCCATCGCCGCAAAGCCGTACATGGCGACAATCGAAATGATCCACGGTATCGAGTTGAGCAGGCCAACCTGGAAATCGCCGAGATTGCCCATCTTTTTGATCATGCTCGGCAGCCAGAACGTCGCGCCGTAAATGGTCAGGGCAATGGAGAAGTAGATGAAACAGAACAGCGCAATCTGCCGATCCGCCAACAGCTTGAACATCGACGGCTTGGCGATCTGCACCGCTTCACGGGCCTGCTGCTCTTCGGCAATCGCCGCGACCAGTGCTTCGCGCTCCTCTTCACTCAGCCACTTGGCCTGACGCGGATGCGATTGCAGCCAGAACCAGACAAACCCGCAAAGCACCACCGACGCCGCGCCCTCGATCAAGAACATCCACTGCCAGCCGTGCAGGCCCAACCCGCTGATGTGCAGCAGCGCACCGGAGACCGGGCCGGAGATCACCGAGGCAATCGCCGAACCGCTGAGAAACACCGCCATGGTCTTGCCGCGCTCGGAGGCCGGCAGCCACTGCGTGAAGTAGTAAATGATCCCCGGAAAGAACCCCGCCTCGGCCGCGCCGAGAATAAAGCGCAGCACATAGAAACTGGTTTCGCCTCTGACAAACGCCATGGCCATGGCGGCGGCGCCCCAGGTAAACATGATCCGCGTCAGCCACACCCGTGCGCCGTAACGTTGCAGAAGCATGTTGGACGGCACTTCGAACAGCGCGTAGCCCACAAAGAACAAACCGGCGCCGAGGCCGTAAGCCGCCGCACCGATGCCCAGATCGGTTTCCATGTGACTGCGCACGAAACCGATGTTGACCCGATCGATGTAGTTGACGATGAACATCACCACGAACAGCGGCAGCACGTGGCGCTTGACCTTGGCGGCGGCACGGGCGAGAACCGTGACGTCCAGCGGATTCTGGAGGGTTTTCAAGGGGCGACTCCCGATCTTGTTTTTTTAGGGATGGCGTAAAGCGATGGACCGATCATGGACGGCGATCATTGATCCCGTCTAATCTAACCTGGCATTCGATTGATACCTGGATTAGATCAATGTTCGAACTGACTCAACTGCGCTGCTTCACCACCGTCGCCACCGAACTCAACTTTCGCCGCGCCGCCGAGCGACTGAACATGACGCAGCCGCCACTGAGCCGGCAGATTCAATTGCTTGAGCATCACCTCGGCGTCGCGCTGTTCACCCGCAGCACCCGCAGTGTCGCGCTGACCGCCGCCGGCCGGGCTTTTTTCATCGAAGCACAGAACCTGCTGGAGCGCGCGCAGCAAGCGGCAGTCACCGCCCGCCGGTTTGCCGAAGGCGATATCGGTTCGGTGAACATCAGTTTTGTCGGCAGCGCGGTGTATGAGTTTCTGCCCAAGGTTATCGCCGAGGCGCGCCTGAAACAGCCCCAGGTAAAAATCGATCTGTCGGAGATGAACACTTACCAGCAGCACGAAGCCTTGCGCGCGCGACGCATCGATTTGGGCATCGCCCGTGCGCCATTACTCGAGCCGGGATATGCCACTGAATGCCTGGTGCGCGAGCCGTTTGTACTGGCGGTACCGAGTGGCCATCCATTGGCGAGCGCGGCTGAAGTGGCCGTAAACGATCTGGATAAGCAGCCATTTCTGATGTATTCCCACGCCGCTTATCCGCCGTTCAACGAACTGCTGACCGGCATGCTGCGCTCGGCCCGGGTTGCACCGGATTACGTGCAGTGGCTGGGGTCGTCGCTGACGATTCTGGCACTGGTGAATGCCGGGATGGGCCTGGCACTGGTGCCGCGTTGTGCGACCAGTGTGGTGTTCAGGAATGTGGTGTTTCGCGATATCGATCTGGGCGAAGGGGTGCAGAGCGAGCTGCATCTGATCTGGCGGGAGAATAACGACAACCCGGCGTTTGCGATGTTGCTGGAAGCGATTCGCCGGGCGGTGGCTGAGGGGTGGGGCTGAAAGGCGCTAGCTCTTGAGCGGTGGTGGAGCACTGGGTGCTCTAGGCTGCGCATTTGCCACTGGCTTGCCATCTTTCGTATAACGACGCGCCACCCATTCTGGCATTGGTTGCGGTGCTCTGGCTGTCATGACGAAACCTCCGATTTCGGGCCGAACTCTACCCATTTGACTTTCCCGGAATCTATCAGCAAAAACTCAGCGCCAAAAGGCACTTCTGTTCCGTCGGCATCCAGCCAACAGGGATTTTGCATCACGAACTGGCCACTGTCGGATTCCGGCGGCCACTCCACAGGCCAGCCAAAAACGCGCCTCTCATCGTTCAAATGGAGGGTGATGAGACGATGGTGCTGAGCAAAAATACTGAACCATTCACTGGGGTAAGAAGATTGTTTCGTTACGTTTCTACTACGTAGCCACGCATGCATCCTGTCGCTGGTAGCCAGATAGCACGCGAAGATTCCAAGCGCCAATGAGAAAACAAATGCCCAAAGGGTTTCAGCCCGAGCATCCCACTTCCCGATAGAAAAGCCCTTCGCGCCTATCCACAAGCAGATTGCCCCAACCGCCAGCACCGCCCCATGAATCACAAATGTAAAAATCAACGCCTGCACGATCTGCCCAAACGTATCGGGTCGCTTGAACGCCGTCAGCGAATAAAAAATCCACGCCGACAAAAACCCGGGAATCAGGTACTGCAACAGCGGAATAACTTCTTTGACCAGATCATCCATGATCAGAGGCTCCTTGAAAGACCGGCCGATCTGACTATCGACGGCCTTCAAAAGCCTAGTGCACACGGCTGAAAACCCTCGCGCGCAACTGTCACCACTCATTACGCATCCTGCAAAATCAGATCCGCGCCCTTCTCCGCCACCATCAACACCGCGGCGTGAGTATTGCCCGAGGTTACATTCGGAAAAATCGACGCATCAACAATCCGCAGCCCGTCGAAACCATGCACCTTCAGCCGCTTGTCGACCACCGACGTCTGCTCGTCAGCGCCCATCGCACAGGACCCGCACAAGTGATAGATCGAGCCACAGTTATCGCGGAAGTACTGCAACATCTGCTCGTCAGTTTCCACCGCTGGCCCCGGTAAAACTTCATCTACCGTGATGCTCTTGAGCGCCGGGGCGTTCATGATCTTGCGCATCAGACGGCTACCCTGAATGACCTCGTCGATGTCCTTTTGCGTGCTCAGGTAGTTCGGATCGATCAACGCTGCATCCCGGGGATTTTTCGAGGCGATCTCGATATGCCCACGACTGGTCGGCCGGCACGGGTTGAAGCACAGCAGGAAGCCGGAATACGGCTCGGGCTTGAGGCTGGCCCTGTTGTTCTTCGGAATCTGGTACGACAGCGGGTTGAAATACAGTTGCAGGTTCGGGTGATTCTGTTGCGCGTCACCACGGAAAAAACCGCCGGCCTGATTCACACTCATGGCCAGGGCGCCCTTGCGTGTCAGCAGGTATTTCACGCCTAGCTTGAACTGACCGAACAGCGAACTCAGTTCATCATTGAGCGTCGGGATATTGGCCTTGTAGTAATAGCTGGCGCACAGGTGATCCTGCAGGTTCTGCCCTACTGCCGGCAGGTGCTTGACCAGAGGAATGCCATGCCGGGCCAGCAAGCCGCTATCGGCCACGCCGGACAATTGCAGAATTTTCGGCGTGTCGACGGCACCCGCGCACAAGATCACTTCCTTGCGTGCGGTGAAGGTTCGTACCACGCCATGCTGAGTAATGGAGATTCCGGTCGCACGTTGTTGCGTGTCATCAAACAACACCCGATCCACCAGCGCGAAATGCTCGACGGTCAGGTTCGGTCGTTTCAGAGCCGGATGCAGATGCGCGAAGCTGCTGGAGCAGCGCTGACCGTTTTTGGTGTTGACGTCGTAGAGACCCGCCCCTTCGAACTTTGCCCCGTTGAAATCTTCACTGCGCGGATAGCCGAGTTCCGAGCAGCCCTCAAGAAACACATCGCAGATCGGGTGAGTCTGGCCCTTCATCGGCGTAATACTGATCGGGCCGCTGCCACCGTGATATTCGCTGTCACCCAACGGATGGTTTTCCAGTGTGCGGAAGTACGGCAACACATCCTTGAAGCCCCAGCCATCGTTGCCATTGGCGGCCCAATCATCAAAGTCATGAGCCTGGCCGCGCACGTAGATCATCGCGTTGATCGAACCGGAACCGCCCTGCACTTTGCCGCGCGGGGCGTAGATCTCGCGGTTGCCCAACTGCTTTTGTGGCTGGCTGTAATACATCCAGTTGAAGGTCGGGTTGTAATACATTTTGGCGAAGCCGACCGGGATCTTGAACCACAGCGAACTGTCTTTGCCGCCCGCTTCCAGCAACAGCACGGTGTGTTTGCCCGACGCCGAGAGCCGGTTGGCCAGCACGCAGCCAGCGGCGCCTGCGCCAGCGATGATGTAGTCGTATGTCATGCACGGTTACCGCGTAAGTCGTTGTACAAAATTCGCTCCCACAGGGGCTCAGCAATCAAAAGCTGTGTCAGCCGCGAGCCGGCGAGGTGTCTTTGACGTCAGCCGGGCTCGGCGCCATCTGCAAATGCAACCGCTCGCCGGTATACGGCGAATGCCTGCGCACCACGTCCATGTTCAGCTCGACGCCCAGGCCCGGCTCGGTGGACGCAATGATGTAGCCGTCTTCCCACTGCAATGGCTTGGTCAGTACTTCGGCGTGGAAGCCGCCCCAGGTCTCGATACTTTCCTGAATCAGGAAGTTCGGTGTGCAGGTTGCCAACTGGAAACTCGCCGCTGCGCCAATCGGCCCGTTGTACAAATGCGGGGCGATCTGCGCGTAGTAGGCTTCAGCCATGCTGGCGATTTTCTTGGCTTCGAGCAGGCCGCCGCAGCGCGCCACGTTCATCTGCAGGATCGACGCGCCGCCGGCCTGCAACAGCTTGAAAAATTCGTATTTGGTGGTCAGGCGTTCGCCGGTGGCAATCGGGATGCTGGTCTTGGCCGCAACTTGCGCCATGGCCTCTTCCTGCCCCGGCGGCACTGGTTCCTCAAACCACAGCGGATCGTATTTTTCCAGGCGCTTGGCCAGACGAATCGCCGACGACGGCACCATCTGCCCGTGAGTGCCGAACAGCAGGTCGCATTTGTCGCCTACCGCTTCGCGGATCTTGCGGCAGAAGGTCTCGCAGCGCTCCAGCACTTCCAGCGAAATCTGGTGCCCGGAGTACGCGGTGTACGGCCCGGCCGGGTCGAACTTCACCGCGGTGAAACCTTTGTTCATGTTGTCGATGGCGCATTCGGCGGCCAGATCGGGGTTGTCGTAGTCGTACTCGCCACGGCTGTTGACCGGGTACAGATACGTGTAGGAGCGCAGGCGTTCGTTGACCTTGCCACCGAGCAATTCGTAGACCGGCTTGTTCGCCGCTTTGCCGATGATGTCCCAGCAGGCCATCTCCAGGCCGCTGACCACGCCCATCATGGTCAGGTCGGGACGCTGAGTGAATCCGCTGGAATAGGCCTGGCGGAAGAAGCGTTCGATGTGGTGCGGGTCGTGATTGAGCAGATAGCGCTCGAACACGTCCTCGATGATCGGCAACATCGCTTTCGGGCCAAAGGTCGCGGCGTAGATCTCGCCGACACCCTCGATCCCGCAATCGGTCTTGAGCTTGACGAACAGCCAGTACATGCCGCCGATGTGCGGTGGCGGTACGGCAACGATATGGGTTTCAAGGGCGATGATTTTCATCTCAGGCTCCTGCTTTTTTCGAAGATTGACGATTGATTCGGGCACGCAAGGCCACAGCAGCGAGCATGCCGATCAGACCGATAGTGGCGATGTAGCCGAAGTACAGCTTGTAGCCGAGGGCACCGGGGAAATGTTCGGTGAGGTAGCCGTTGATCAGCGGGATAAAGGCATCCGGCATGTAGCCGACCACCGAGACGATCCCGATAGCCAGGCCGGTGATGCGCAGCGGAATGTTGCAACTGTCGAGAATCGCCCAGTACAGACCGCGAATCGCATAAGTCATCAGGCCGATGAAAATCACCGTAGCGATCAGCAGCCCCATGCTGTTGAGTCCCGGGAACACGATCAGCCCGACGATGGCCAGACTCGCCAACAGCAGCGCGACGATCAGCACCGAAATATTGGAGAACTTGTCACCCAGCCAGCCGCCGCCAATGCCACCGATCGGACGCATCCACAGTTTGATCGTGGTGATGGTGCCGGCCATGACCGCCGTCATGCCGCTGCCTTGCAGGTAGTCGGAGAAACTGTAGGTGGCCCAGAAGATGTGGTATCCGCAGAACACGATGGCGGTGACCAGCCACAGCTCGGGAATTTTCACTAACGTGGTGAGGTCGCTGAGCAGATTGAACTTGCCCTTCTCCACCGCCGGCGTTTCTTCCATCGACTTCGGATCCTTGATCAGCACCAGCACACAGCCGATGGCAATACAGGTGAAGGCGTAGAGATAGACCACATGCTTGAAACCTTCGGCAGTGGACTCGCCAGGGGTTTCGGTGGCGAAGGCAAACAGGCCCAGTGCAACGGTCGCGAGCAAGGCTTCGACCAATCCGCGTCCACCATCGAGGATGCCGAAAAAACGCCCCTGTTCGGTGTGATGCGCAATCATCTTCACGCGTTTTAGTACCGAGGCCCAGAAGGTCAAACCGGTGGTCAGGCCCCAGCAGCCGAAAATGATCATCAACCCGGTCATCGACGGCGCGGTCGAGTACCAAAGGCCCAAGACTCCGGTAGCCACTAATGAGAAGAAAATCAGAAAGCGCGGTGCAATGCGATCAGCCAGCCAACCGCTTGGCAAATAACTGAGCAGGAAGATCGTGCCCAGCATCGAATACAGATAACCCAACTCGCTGTGGTTGATCTGGAACACTTCGAGCATGGTCGTCTGATAGACCTGGCGAAGATAGAGAATCGGGTAGATCGCGCCAGCGGCGAGCACCAGCAACATCAATTGGACATAGCGACTTCCCTTGTCGCTCTGGCTTTTCACAGCCGAATCGGAACCCTGAACAGCGGCAGCAGAGGATGCATGCTTGGACATTGAAGTGACCTCGGGCGGTCCGGTGTCCGGGCGCCCCTGATAATTGTTTTTATTAGATAAAATCAGCTGCGAACTTCAAGCTACGCGCGGCAAGCCGAAGCCCGCCACCGTTTGCCCTTACCTACAGCTTGAAGCTCACAGCCAGCAGCTGCCTTTCTAGTACTTCATGACCACAAGTCGGGTCTGGGTGAATTCGAGCATGCCGTGCTTGCCGTCATCGCCGCCCAGGCCGGAGCGTTTCCAGCCGGCGTGGTAACCCTGATACGGGTCGGCCGGGGTGCGATTGACATACAACTCGCCGGCTTCGATGGCATTGGCGACTTTCTGCGCGGTGCGGTAGTTCTCGGTGTAGAGCACCGATGACAGGCCGAACTGGTGATCGTTGGCCATGGCCAGCGCTTCGTCGATGTCGCGGTACTTGAGCACTGGCAGCACCGGGCCGAAGATCTCTTCCTGGACGATTTCCATGTCCTGCCGGCAGCCACTGAGCAGCGTCGGCGGATAGAAATGCCCGGGGCCTTGTGGCAATACGCCGCCGCTTTCGAGAGTCGCGCCGTCAGCAATGGCGCGCTCGACCATGGCGTGAATATTCTTCTGCGAACTGGCGTTGACCAGCGGCCCCATCAGACTCGCATCAGTGGCACGGTCGCCGAACTTCACTTCGGCAATTTTCGCCTTGAGCAGCGCGAGGAATTTGTCGTAGACGCTTTCCTGCACGTAGACGCGCTCGACCGCCGTGCACAACTGCCCGCAGTGGGTAGTTTTCGAGGCGATGACCGCGGTAGCGGCCGCTTCCAGATCGGCATCTGCTTCGATGATCGCCGGGGTCTTGCCGCCCAGTTCCAGCGACGGCTTGGCGATGTTGGTTTTGCAGTAATCGAGGACGATGCGCCCGGCGTTGACGCTGCCGGTCAGGGTAATCAGGCCCACCGCTTTATGCGTGCAAACCGCTGCTGCCGTGGCGTGATCCATCGTCAGGATATTGATCACACCGGCCGGCATGCCCGACTGCTGCACGGCTTTGGCGATCTCGAATGCCGAGGTCGGTGTGTTGTTGCTCGGGCGCACCACCACAGTGTTGCCGGCAATCAGCGCCGGGGCGATTTTGCGCAGCAACGTGTAAACCGGATAGTTGAACGGGATCAGGCACGCCACCACGCCGATCGGTTCGCGGTGCAGAAACAGGTTTTCGTCAGGGCTATCGCTGGGGATAATCTCGCCTTCGATGCGCCGCGCCCATTCGGCGTGATAGCGGGTGATCTGCGCGGCGTAACGCGCTTCGTTACTCGCGTCGCTGACGCTTTTTCCGGACTCGGCCGCCAGCGCTGTGCCGATGGCTTCGGCGCAGTCTTCAAGGGCAGTGGCGAAAGTTCGCAGGTGTTCGGCGCGTTCGATGCTGGTGAGTTTGCCCCAGACCTTTTGCGCCGTTGCCGCCGCGTCGACCGCCGCAGTGGCTTCTTCGACGGTGGCACCCGAGACGTGGCCGAGTAGCGCTTCGGTCGCCGGGTTGTAGACCGCGATCAGCGCCGCGCTGGCAGGCTCGATGAATTGGCCGTTAACAAAATTTCGCTCGATTCGCATGTGCATCGCCCATCGTTTGTTTTTATCAATGCCGCCAGTCTTGTCATCGATGGCGGCTTGAACAAACGATTTATCGGGCGGGCAAACATTCGAAAAATGCAGGTTACCCCACATCGGCGCAAATCCCCTGTAGGAGTGAGCCTGCTCGCGATGGTGGTGTGTCAGCCACATATTTTTCGCTGATACACCGCCATCGCGAGCAGGCTCATTCCTACAAGGGAATCCGGGCTGATTCAGATAGCAGCGGTCGAGGGCTCTAACTGGCGCTGCGCCAGCCAGATTTCTTCTTGCAGCCATTGCGAAAAAACCTGTAATTGCGGCATCTCGGTCTGCTCCGGTCGCGTCACCAGCCAATACGATTGATGCCCCTCCACATGCACATTCAGCACTTGCGTCAGTTGCCCGCTGGCCAGCTCGGCCGCGACCATATGCCAATCGGCAATGGTGATGCCCAGACCATCGGTCGCCGCCTGAATGGCCAGGTCCAGCAGATCGAACTCATACCCGCCCAGGGTATCCACACCGGTGATCCGCGCGGCGTCGAGCCAGTGTTTCCAGGTCAGATAGCGCTGGTCTTCCCTGGCCAGCACATGCAGCAGCGTCAGGCGGTTGAGATCAACGCCCCGCTCGCCCACTTCACGGGCATATAACGACGGCGCGCACACGGCGATATGCCGCTCCTGAATCAACAGCGAACTGTCGAGGCCGTCCCACTCGCCATTGCCGAAACGGATCGCGCAATCGAGGGTGTTGGTTTCGGCGAGGCTGTCCTGCAAGCGCGTGGTAATGCTTAATTCCAGCTCCGGGTGCTGCTCGCGCAAGCGGCCCAACCGCGGCATCAACCAGCGACTGGTGAAGGTCGGCGGTGCATTGATGTGCAAACGATTGGAATGAGTTTTCTGCTGAATGCTGCGCACCGTCAGTTCGATCTTGTCGAAAGACTGGTGCAGGGCTCGCAGCAACACCTTGCCGGCGGACGTCAGTTCCAGATGGTGATGACGGCGCTCCAGCAAGCTCTCGCCGAGCTGTTCCTCCAGTTGCCGCACCTGCCGACTGACCGCACTTTGGGTGACATTGAGCAACTCGGCAGCGCGGGTGAAGCTGCCGGTGCTGCCGGCCACTTCGAACGCTTTGAGCGCGTTCAGGCCAGGCATTTTGCGTTTCATATCGAGGCACTCGAAAACCACTGACAAGATGCCAAGCATCCCACGAGCCTGCCGGACTGTCCTACAGGAATTTGCGAGTAACATGCATCCCACGCAGGTTTACTCATCGTTTTTATCGTTTGTTCAACAATCGGCGGATAGCAAAACTGCGCGGCATCTCTAATAAAAACAATCGAGAGCCGCTCCATGTCCTTCTCTGCTTCCATTCGCTTGCGCACCACCGCCATCGCTCTGTCCTGCAGCATTGCCGCCCCGGCGATGGCCGTGCAGGTCACCGACAATCTTGATCTGGGCGGCGCGATTCGTGCGCGCTGGGACCTCGACCCGGATCGTGACATACAGAAGTTTGGTCTCGACACGGTATTCCTCAGCGCCAAGTACAATTCCGACAGCTGGATCGGCGAAGCGCAATACCGTTTTTACGGTCGCTCCTACCCTTACCAGTACACGAAAAACTATGGCGACATCCAGTTCGCCAAGTTCGCGTGGGTCGGCTACAAGTTCAACCCCGACCAGCAAGTGCAAGTCGGCCTGAACACCGTGCCGTTCGGCTTGCAGCCGTATTTCGGCAGCACTTTTTACGAAACCCTGGGCAACGTCATCGGCCTGGAAGACGTGCAACAGGTCGGCGCCAAATACATCCAGCAAAGTGGCGACTGGAACGTCCAGGCCGGTTACTACCTGCGCCCGGCATGGCAAGGCAAAGGCACAAGCAATGGCGTCAGCTACTCGAGCATCGTCTCCGAAGCCGACAGTTATGTCGCCGACGGCAGCGACAACCAGGAGCGCAACACCGTGGTGCTGCGCGTCGCCAAGGCACTCGATCTGGGCCCGTGGAAATCGGAGGTCGGCATTTCAGGCCTGACCTCCAGCCTGCAAAACCGAGACACCAACAACGATGGCCGGCGCAACGCCGTGGCCATTCACTATCTGGGCAAAAACGGCCCGTGGGGCGTGCAACTGCAAGCGGCGCGGCAACAGATGTCGCCACGCAATCCCGGCAGCGATGCAGTGGTCACGCTCGGTGGTTACGACGGTACTTACAATGTCGCCAGTCGCGGCAATCTGTACGTGGCGGATCTGAGCTATGACATCGGGAGCAAATACTTCTTCGATCAGATCAGCGGGATCAAGCTCTACGCCAACTTCAGCGCCTTCGACAAATCCGCCAGCGGCTTCAAGACCTCAGAGCGAATGATCCTCGGCAGCTCTTTTTCGGTGAGCAAATTGTGGGTCGCGACCGAGTGGTTGTTTGGCCGGAATGATCCCTACATTGGTGGCAGCAGTTACACCCAGAGCCTGGGTGCGGGTGGGCTGGATCAGTGGGAGAACCAGTTGTATGTGAACGTCGGCTACTACTTCTGATCCAGCCGTTATTGCGCCGATGAGATAGCGTTCGCGAGCAGGCTCGCTCCCACCCCGGAATGCATTCCAATGGGAGAGCGCGCGTGCTCGCGAAGGTGCCCGCACAAACAACCCTTGCATCAAACCCTGCGCAATAGTCAGATACCCCCTACAAACAAAACCTACAAAAAACAAACCGAGCCAAACGCTCGATCCGGGGTTCTGCCTCCATGCGTCAACTGCCCTCCCTCAACACCCTGCGCGTGTTCGAAGAAGTCGCGCGCCATCGCAGCTTCAGCCAGGCTGCGCTCGGCCTCAACGTCACCCAGGGCGCGGTCAGTCGCCAGATCAAACAACTCGAAGACTACCTCGGCGTCGCCCTGTTCGTGCGCACGCCCCAAGGCCTGTCGCTGACCGAAGCCGGCAGCAATCTCAAGCCGCATCTTGCTGAAGCGTTCGACCACATGGAGCGTGCCTTGCAAGCCGTCCGCGTACCGAATCTGCGGCAACGCCTGCGCGTACTTGCACCGCCAACCTGGGCGACGCGCTGGCTGTCGCCGCACTTGCGCGCGTTCTGCCAGCGCTATCCGGACATCAGTCTCAGCGTGACCAATCAGGCCAGCCACGACAGCCTCGCGGAAATCGATTGCCACATTCGTTTCGGCCTCGCTGCATCAACGCAATGCGCCAGTCAGTTGCTGGTGATGGAGCGGCACATCGCAGTGGCCAGCCCGGAGCTGTTCAATGGTGATCAAGCCCCAGATCTACATGAGTTTGCACTGCTGCACATCCTGCATGACGGCAAGCGCCTGAAGGTCTGGGAGAACTGGCTGGCGGCGATGGGTCGTGAGGATATCGATGCGGGACAAGGGCTGGAATTCAGCACGCTGGATCAGGTGATTCACACCGCACTGGCCGGTGGCGGACTGGCGGTGATTGACCGGCAGATGATCGAGAAGGAATTGGCCAATGGCAGCCTGGTGCCGATCACTCCGATTGAAGTGATCGGGCCTTATGGGTATTGGCTGGATGTGGCGAATGACAAGCGGGGATTGTCGAAGGTGAAGTTGTTTACTGATTGGTTGAGTCTGGTGAGTAACCCCTGAAAGAGTCCCTCACCCTAGCCCTCTCCCGGAGGGAGAGGGAACTGACCGAGGTGAATGTGCGAAGTGCGGCGACCTGAAATATCGAGCGGAACTCAAATTTTGAACCCCGCGAAGATCGGCTCCGTTCCCCCTCGCCCCTTGGGGAGAGGGTTGGGGTGAGGGGGTAGGCCTTTGAAGCCCTACACATCAAATCGGCGTGGCGATTTTGCTTACTGCGATTGCAGGGCCGTCCACCGGACTTTGCGCCTTGCACGCCTGACTCAGCGTCAGTGCCTTGGTCTCCGGCGCCCACGCCCACGACAGCCACGCGCCAATCGCCAGGATCGCCGCGAGAATGGCCATGGTCGGACTCAGGCCAATCCCGGCCACACTCACCGGCAACAGGAAGGTACTGACTGCCGAACCGAGGCGGCTCACTGCCGTCGCCAGGCCAATCCCGCTGGCACGCACTTCGGTGGGAAAGCTCTCCGCCGGAAACACTCCGACCAGATTGCTCACCGCCGACAGCACCAGCGTGAACACACCGAACACCAGCACCATCAACCACGCCGCACTGCCCGGCAACACCGCCAGTAGAAACAGCGCCACCGCGAGAATGATGAACGAGTTGATCAGGAACCCGCGCCGGGTGAATTTGATCGTGCACCAGATGCCGATCAGCGCGCCGAGGATCAGCAGCATATTGAGCATCAGTTCAGTGCCGAAGCCTTCGGCCAGGCCCATCTTCTGCAGGATCGAGGGCAGAAACGTGTAGATCGCAAAATACGGCATCACGATGCACACGAAGAACAGGCAATTGAATGCCGTGCGCTTGCGGTATTCGCGACTGAACAGCACCGCATAGCCAGAGCGGGTTTCGCTGGAGGGTGTTTCGTCCAGCTCGACGTTGGCGCCCAAGTGCTTTTTGACAATCGCTCGCGCCTCGGCGATGCGCCCCTGATTGACCAGCCAGCGAGGCGATTCCGGCGTGCCAATGCGCGCGATCAGGATCAACGCCGCCGGGATTGCCGACGACGCGAGCATCCAGCGCCAGGCATCGTCGCCAAGACTCAGCATTGCGGTGCCGACGAAGGTTGCAGCGACGTAGCCGAAGGTCCAGATCACACTGAACGAGCCGAGCAGCACGCCGCGATGCTTCTTCGGCGAGAACTCGGCCAGCATGGCGTGACCGACACTGAAATCTCCGCCCAGACCGATACCGATCAACACCCGACAGAGAAACAGGCCCATGGCTGTTTCGGCATAGAACTGCATCACCGAGGCAATGGTGATCAGCACGAAACTGACCAGGAAGATTTTCTGCCGACCGACCTTGTCCGAGATCCAGCCGAAAAACAAACTGCCGAGAAACAGCCCGATCAACGCCGAGGCGCCAATCAATCCCTGCCAGAACGCATCCAGCTGCATCTGCGGGCTGAGCAAGGTGAACGCGATGCCGATCAGGCCAAGGATATAGCCGTCGGTGAAGTGCGCGCCGAAGGTCAGGCCGGCGATCTTGAGGTGAAAACGGCCGATGGGCAGGTCATCGATTTTTATGGGTTGAGCGGACATGTTCGTCTCCAATTGTTGTTATTGACGGAGAAACCGATTGCTCTTGCTTTGGCTTTATGTGGGAGCGAGCCTGCTCGCGAAGGCTGAGTGTCAGTTCATATAAGCGTTGACTGATACACCTCATTCGCGAGCAAGCCCGCTCCCGCAAAGGGGATCTTCGCTGAGGGTCAGAGACCGCCCATCAACAGGTACTTGATCTCCAGATAGTCATCCAGACCGTACTTCGACCCTTCGCGCCCGAGGCCCGATTCCTTGATCCCGCCGAACGGCGCCACTTCGGTCGAGATGATCCCTTCGTTGATCCCGACCATGCCTGCCTCCAGACCTTCGGCCATGCGCCAGACCCGGCCGATATCGCGGCTGTAGAAGTACGCCGACAAACCGAATGGCGTGTCATTGGCCCGTGCCAGCACTTCGGCCTCGTCCTTGAAACGAAAGCATGCTGCCACCGGGCCGAAGGTTTCGTCTTGGGCGATGAGCATGTCGCCGCTGACCTCAGTCAGAATGGTCGGCTCGTAGAACGTACCGCCGAGCGCGTGACGACGGCCGCCGCACAACAGCGTGGCGCCCTTCTCCAATGCATCGCCGACATGCCTTTCGACTTTGGCCAGCGCCGCCGCATTGATCAACGGGCCTTGCTCGGTTTCTCCCTCCAGCGCACTGCCGACGCGCATCGCTGCGACTGCTTCGGCGAGCTTGCCGGTGAAGGCTTCATAGACGCCATCCTGGATAAAGAAGCGATTCACGCACACGCACGTCTGCCCGGTGTTACGGAATTTCGAGGCCATTGCGCCTTTGACTGCCGCGTCCAGATCGGCGTCGTCGAAGACAATGAACGGCGCGTTGCCGCCCAGTTCCAGCGAGACTTTTTTCAGCGTGTCGGCCGCCTGGCGCATAAGCAATTTGCCGGTACGGGTCGAGCCGGTGAAAGACAATTTGCGCACGACGCTCGACGCTTGCAGCGCACCGCCAATCGCCACGGCATCGCCGGAAACGACGTTGAATACGCCCGCCGGAATACCCGCCTGCTCGGCCAGCACCGCCAAGGCGAAGGCCGACAACGGCGTCTCTTCAGACGGCTTGAGAATCATTGTGCAACCGGCCGCCAAGGCTGGACCGACCTTGCGAGTGACCATGGCCAGCGGGAAGTTCCACGGTGTAATCGCGGCGACCACACCGATGGCTTCCTTGACCA
This sequence comes from Pseudomonas helmanticensis, assembly GCF_900182985.1. Taxonomy (NCBI): domain Bacteria; kingdom Pseudomonadati; phylum Pseudomonadota; class Gammaproteobacteria; order Pseudomonadales; family Pseudomonadaceae; genus Pseudomonas; species Pseudomonas helmanticensis. The sequence goes on from NZ_FXUY01000001.1 coordinate 1,772,303, forward strand.
CAATGATCCGCGCATCCGCCTTGTGGCTCGGGATTACATCACCGTAGGCGCGCTTGGCTTCCTCGCCAAACCATTCGAGGAAACTCGCCGCGTAGACCACTTCGCCCATCGCCTCGGCCAACGGTTTACCCTGCTCGCGACTGAGCAAGGTGGCCAGATCCCTTTGGTTGGCGAGCAGCAAATCGCTCCAGCGCTTGAGACGCTGGCTGCGTTCCTTCGCGGTCAATTTGCGCCATGCCGGCAGTGCGCGGTTAGCGGCGTCGATGGCCAAGCCGGTTTCTTCAGCACCAGCCTTTTGCACCTCGGCGATCAGCTCATTATTGGCCGGGTTGCGCACCGCATAGGTCACGCCGCCCTTGCCCCACTGGCCGTCGATGAAGTTGCCGTGACGGATCAAATCGCTCATGCCACTGCCCCTTGCAGAGTGAAACGCTCCAGCCCCGGACGGGCCGAACGCAGAATGCGTTTACCAGCGGTGTAGTCGTTGATCACGTCGCACGGGGTGTAATTGCGCTCCAGCTCGTGCAACTCGTCAGCATCGAGCCTGGTTTCAAGTGCGGCCAGCGCACTGTCGAATTGCGCCGTGGTGTCGGCGCCGACCAGCATGCAATCGACACCCGGATGATTGGCCACCCACGCCTGCGCGATCTGCGCATTCGATACGCCGCGAGCACGGGCCACGCGCTGCACCGAATGCGCGATCTCGAACGAGGCTTCGTCGCTGTACATCTGCTGGGTGAAAAAGTCAGTCTGGTTACGGGTCGATTGCACGTCACCGGTCAACAGACCGCGCGCCAAAGGACTGAACACCGAGACACCGATGCCCTGATCGCGGCAGAACGGAATCATTTCGCGCTCTTCTTCGCGGTAGGCGCAGTTCAGTTGCAGCTGCATGTTGATCGGCTTGACCCAACCGTTGCGCTCGCAGGCCATGAGGATCTTCGCCAGTTGCCCGGTCAGCATCGTCGACACACCGATGTAGCGGGCTTTACCGCAACGCACGATGTCGTTCAGCGCGCCCATGGTCTCTTCGACCGGGGTGTTCACGTCGAAATAATGCAGCATGAACACGTCGACGTAATCCATGTCCAGACGCTTCAGCGAGGCGTCGATGCTGTCCATGATGTGCTTGCGCGAATGGCCGCTGGCGTTAATGCCGCTACGGGTGCCGTAACCGACCTTGGTGGTGATGACCAGATCTTCGCGACGGGCCAGGCGCTTGACGATGCGCCCGACCACTTCTTCGCCGACACCGGCGGAATAGAAATCCGCCAGGTCGATGAAATTGACGCCGTTGGCCAATGCGTGCGCGACAATCGGCTCGCTCTGTTTTTCATTGAAGATCCACGGTTTCCAGTCTGGCGTGCCCATGTTCATGGTGCCCAGGCATAGACGCGAAACTTGCAGGCCGGAGTTGCCCAAACGAATATATTGCATGGCGCGGACCTCAGGCTTTTGGCGTGTAGAAAGGGTTGCTGATGTGCGCCACGACATCTTTCAGTTGCGCGATTTGCGGCTTGCCGGTCAGCGCCGCGCGGATCGCAGTGCGGCAGGCGTTGTAGTTGTTCTGGTACACCGCATCGAGGTCGTCGCAGGCCGGGTTGACCCAGTTGGCGGTGACGATCGCCCACTCGTCCTCGGCTTCCGGCGGCAAGGTGCCGTCGAGCAACGCTTCGAGTACCGCTTTGGCGATTCCGGCTTGCGAGGCGCCCCACGTGGCATTGCCGTGCAGGTCGCTGTTGATCGCGGCTTTGTTCACATACAGGGTCATCGGCTTGACCGGAATGTTTGGCTGCGCGATCACCATGAACGGGCAATGACCCTGGCTTGGCGACGCCAGGCTGTTGGCGAACGCCTGCCCGGCCGGGCCGTTGCGCGGGCCGATGAGGATGTTGATGTGTGCGGCGTTCACGCCCGGGCCTTCGAAACCTTCACCGATGTACAGGTCGAGTTCTTTCATCAGTCATTACTCTCTTGCGATACGAGGGATGTTCGATAGCTCACGCCGGCCGGATGGCGAGCGCGGTCAATAACGGGCGTGGGGAAATGCGGCGGGACAAATGCGACATGGCTGCAAACGCTCTCTGGTTGTTATTGATGAGCTGTGTTTGCGATTTTTTAACACCGGGTAATGAGCCGGCCGTAACCATTAAAAATCATGGGGCAATGACTTTTAGTCATAGCCCTGTCGTGCAGGAATCAGTGCAGGCAAAAAAAATCCCGCTCAGTGAGCGGGATTTGTTGGTCAAGGCTTTCGTTACGCGACCACAGGAATCATCGGGTCAGCCGCCGCCAGCGCACTCACGCGATCAGCCGCTGGCGGATAAATCCACTGGGTGTTGATCTGGGTCTTCAGGGTTTTACCTTCCTGCTTGACCAGTTTCACTTGGCGATCCCAGCCTTCGGTGTAAACCGCGCCCCATGCGCCAAGGTCCAGGCAGGTCACGTATTTCGGCTGGCTGTACGGCGTCGGATCGATGCCGAGAAGCTGCGCCGCGACGTTGTTACCGGCGTGACGGCCCAGCGAAATAGCGTGCTGGCAGGTCATCAGCGCGTAGTTGCCGATGTCGTCGGTGGCGGCGTAGGCCACGTCGCCGGTGGCAAAGATGTCGTCCTGGCCGATGACCTTCAGGTGCGCGTCGACGTGCAGTCGTCCCTGTTTGTCGCGCTCGGCCGGGATCTGCTCGGTCAGCGAGCTGGCGCGCACGCCGGTGGTCCAGACCACAGTTTTCGCTTCGATGTGTTGCCCGTCCGACAGCGTCACGCCGTCAGCATCGACCGATTGCACCGACACACCCAAACGCCATTCAACGCCCAGTTCTGCGCTGGCCTCGATGATCGACTGGCTGATCTCTTCGCCCATCGAAGCGCCGATCTTCTGCCCGCGATCTACGACGATCACTTTGATGTCGACCTGCTCGCCAAGAATTTCGCGCAGACGCCCGGGCATTTCAGTCGCCGTTTCAATGCCGGTGAAACCGCCACCGGCGACTACCACGGTATTGCGTGCCTGGCTGTCAGGCAGATTCGCGAGGGATTTCAGATGCGTCTCCAGACGGATCGCCGCCTCGATCTGATCAACGTCGAAAGCGTGTTGCGCAACGCCCGGGGTGGCGGATTGGGCCAGACCGCTGCCGCTGGCCAACACCAGTTTGTCGAAGTGCAACACCTGCTGCACGCCTGTCGCATCGCGATAACCGACGGTTTTAGCGGCGACATCGATCGTTTCGGCGGCACCCTTGATGAAGTGAACGCCGACTGCTTCGAACAGTTCCGCCAGCGGTGCCGCGAGTTGATGGGCGTTCGGTTCGTAGAAACGCGGACGCACGCGCAGCTCTGCCTGCGGTGCCAGAACGCTGATTTCGACGTCGTCGCGACCGTGCAGATCAACCAGGCGTGTCGCACTCAATGCTGACCACATACCGCCAAAACCTGCGCCGATCACCAGAATCTGCTGCTTCATTGTGTGTCTCCAGAAAAGCCGAACCGTGGAAAGAGGTGTCACGAAATTTGCCGGAGGCTTGTTGCTGCCCTTCCGATAGCGCCGACTGTATTGGTCGGACATACAGCCGACAAGTCAGATTATTCGATAGGTTTTATCTAAAATAACGATACTTTTAAAATTGAACACGGCAAATTTTACCGCTTATTTGTTGGGTTAAAGCCCGAAAACACCGGGATTCGGTCCCGCACAGGAGATTGTCGAGGGTCGCTCAGGATGATAGTATTTACGACAAATCAAGTCGGACTTATCTATGTCTCTTTACAGTGCAGGTGTCGAATACGGCATACATTGCCTGGCCTTTCTGGTAGGCAACGGCGGCGACAGTCGCGAGGCCAGCGTGCGCGATCTCGCCGAATTGCAGGGCGTACCGGTGGAATACCTGGCGAAGATCTTCACCAAACTGGCCAAAGGCAAACTGGTGGTCGCCAGTGAAGGCGTGCGCGGCGGCTTCAGCCTGGCGCGACCGGCAGACGAAATCACCCTGCTCGACATCGTCAATGCCATCGACGGGCGCAAGAATATTTTCGAATGCCGCGATATTCGTGGGCGTTGCGCCCTGTTTGAGGGTAATCCGCCGGAATGGGCCATTGAGGGCACCTGCTCGATCCACGGCGCGATGATGACTGCGCAAAAACGCATGGAAGAAGCCCTCGCGCAACAGACCATCCTCGACATCGCCAGAAAGGTTGGCCGCAAGGCGCCGGCGGAGTTTGGCCAGCAAGTGGAAGACTGGATTCAGGAGCGCCGCGAGAAAAAGGGCAACGTCGGCAGCATCCCTTTAACCGACATCACCGACTGAACCTCGCCGAACCTGCAAGCAAAAAAAAGCAGAAACCGTTGATCCGGTTTCTGCTTTTTTTGCACCTGATTGTTATCCGCCGATGCGATCGTTACAGGCAGTCCCGCACCGATTTGCGCAACGAGCCGGACTTCGCCCACGGTGGCCCCTGATACAACGAAACCCGGCTGCCATTCTTGTATTTGACGACATCGAGAATTTCATCAGCGGTGATGATGCTCGGCGCAGTGATGCGGTAACCGTTGGAGATCGACGTCTGCGTGGTCTTCGCAACGTCCTGCTGCCACAACGGTAATACACACGCGGCATAATCCTTGGGTGCCTTGTCACTGGTCTTGCTGACATTCGGCTCACCCGGTACCAGCGATGCCGGCAACGAACAACCTGCCAACATGGCCAACGCCAAACTCCCGATCCAAATCCGCATGCTGTTGCCCTGTTCTGAAAAAAAGCGAATGTACCGTTTAACTGTGTGGACATCCATCGCGGCAACACGCTTCGGGGGAAGTTTGGACAATTTTTCACATCCACCGAGCCCGGCGACGGACGAGACCTGCGACCGCTGAAAAATGCGACTACTCTGTTTTACCGAGAATGTTCCGGAGGTGATCATGCGGCTCAATGAATACGAACACGAACTTCAGCGCGACCTGCAAAGTGTCGCATCGGATCTGCGTTGGTCGGCCGTCGACCTCAAGCGGATCGCCGAACAACTGCGCAAATCCGGCAACGAAGCAGACGCCCAGACTGTTTTGAGGTCTTGCGAAGTGTTGCAGAGCGATGAGGAACGGCTGCAACTGTATGCCAAGGAAGTGAAGGCCCGGGCGATCAGCCGCACCAAGGTCCACTGACACCCTTCAAGGCAACGCCCAAACAACAAGCCCCGGCAAATACCGGGGCTTTTCCATTATGGCTTCAACTGGCCGTGTGACTTTGCGCGCGCGGCGAGCGTTTTTTGTAGCCGGGAAGAGCTGCGGCATACGCCAGCGCCTCCTCTCTGCTGGCGAAAGACGCCAGCCGGTCGCCCTCGGTACAAACCCGCCAGGGGCCGTTGTTTACGCTGAGCACGTCGTAACCATTCATGTGCATCTTGTTCAACATCGCAATGCTCATGGGCACCTCCTGTTTTTGCTAACGGTGGGTTCAGCCTCACGCATTTACCTTACACCGAGTTTGCGCTGCGGTGCCAACCGGGCGTCGCGGCGATTGCCGGTCAGGGCTCTGGCACTTTTCGCACAGGCGAGCGCTCCATATTCCGACGGAACCTTGAAATGGGCTCGCGGCTCGAATATTGCAGTTTCATTACATTATTGTGACAGGCAACAAACAGGTAACAGATGAAAGTACGCGCAACCGTCATTTGCGAACAGGATCGCCACGTCCTCCTGGTGCGCAAACCCCGCTGCTGCTGGACCTTGCCCGGTGGCAAAGTCGAGCCAGGGGAAACCCGGGCGAACGCTGCCGTGCGTGAATTGCAGGAAGAAACCGGGCTGGATGCCGAGGCTGTGTTGTATCTCATGGAACTGCAAACCGGCAGCACGCGGCATCACGTCTACGAGGCATCCGTGCTGAATATCGACGACGTGCGCCCGCAAAACGAAATCGTCGATTGCATCTGGCATCCGCTCGACGCCGTGCACAACTTGAACACCAACGATGCAACGGTGCGCATCATCGAGGCGTTTCGCCGGCGTCTATGAGGGTTAACCGGCGAAGGCCCGCCGCCCCGCACTCATTTCCGTGCGCAGCTCACCGATAAAGTTGGAGATGTCACGGATCGTGACGAGGTGTTCCGGGGATACCCCATTGAGCAGCAACTCGACACGTCCGCTGGCTGGCTCATAAACCTTGATTTGCAGCAGTCCCTGGTTCGTCGGAATGCAGTCGCACTTGAATGCAGGAAAGCCTGACTCGACGATGCGGCAAATGTCGGTTATGGCAAGCATGGACGGACGCCTCGCAGGCGATGGATCGATTCGATCGATAGAGCATAGATGAGCAATTTGTGTCCTGCCCGATACAAGAATGCCAAGCCCATCACATTTCCTGCGCAACCTCTCAATGAGCGTCGTGATCCCAGATCCAGTTCCAGATCCCCGGCAATTCGACCGACTCCGAACTCTGCTGAACCGTGCGTGCCAGCGCGGCTTTCTCGAGTGCGTCGTGGTCGTCATAGAACGGCTTGTCCGCCAGTTTCACGCCCGTCGCCGCGGCGCTGTCGAGGAGGATTTGCAAGTACTCGCGAGTGTGCCGTGCGGTGTAGCGGTTGAGGTCATGAAAGGTCACCACCACCGGCGTCACCCCGTCCACGCTGGGAAATTCGCCGAGGGCAATGCGCTCGCGCACTTCCGAGAGCTGGCGCAACAGGTTCGCCCGTCGACGCGGGCTGGCGTTGAAACCCCAGATCTTGCCGTCATTGGCGCTCAAATCGGTGAGCAGCACGTGCAAGCCGTGCTGCTGATAGGCGCCGAAGGTGCGTTTGTCGTAATTCCAGAATGGCGGACGCAACAGCGTCGGTGGCGCCCCGGTGATCGCCGCAATGTCCGCCGTGCCATTGCTCAGTGAGGCTTCGAGCTCCTGCGGGTCGAGCGAGCGATGATTGGTGTGCCAGTGGGTTGCGGTGTGAAACCCGAGGATGTGCCCTTCGGCGTATTCGCGGCGCATGATGCCTCGGCCAATCTCGCTGTTGCCGGCCCGGGGCGCGCGGGTCTGGACGAAAAAAACCGCTTTGATATTCGCTTGCAGCGGATTGTCCTTGAGACTGTCGAGCACTGTTGCCGACGGGTTCCACAAGCTCGAAGCGCTGGGGCCGTCATCGAACGTCAGCAGAAAGCGCACCGGCGCCTGGGCCTTGAGGCGGGTTTCGGTCTGCGCAGTCATTTCGATGGGCGCGGCGATGCAACCGGCCAGCCCCAGAGCGATGGCCGCTGCGCATATGAATTTGAATGCCGATGTCATGTTTTGCCTTGAGCCCGACCGCGCTGGTCATGTTGTCGATTGGCAAAACTCCCTCGCCCCTATCCATCCCTGCGCTCCGATCTGCGAGCCGAGGTTGGATAAGGTACACAGGGTTTGGTTCCAGCGCTCGTTCAGTGTGCCAATGCCTGCGCAAAGGACGGGTCGATAATCGCCGCTGTGGCCAGCGGCGCTGGCAATGCCTTGACCTTGAAGAGGAAGTCGGCGGTGCTTTGCAGATCGGCCGACGCCTGTTGATCCACCGGGCCTACGGTCATGTGTGCCTGGCGCAACCAGTGGCGCGATACCTGCTGATCAAGGTTGGCCTTCTTCGCCCACAGATCGGCGTACTCGTCAGTGTGGCTGTCGACCCAAGCCCGCGCCTGCTTCAAACGCCCGAGAAAATCAGCGATCGCCGCACGCTTGCTGTCGATGGACGGCGTAGAGGCGGCAATCGCGCTGAGGCCCGGCATCAGGTTTTTCGCGGTGAGAATCGGCCGTGCACCGGAGAACACGATCTGCTGGGAAATGTACGGTTCCCACACCGGAAAGGCATCGATGCTGCCCTGCGGCAATGCGGCTGCCGCATCAATCGGCATCAGCTTGACGAAGTCGACGTAATTTTCCGGCAGACCGCCCTGCTCCAGCGCGCGCAAGGTCAATTGTTGGCTCCAGGCACCGGGCCAATAGGCAACTTTTTTGCCCTTGAGGTCGGCGATGGTTTTCACCGGGGAATCCTTCGGCACCAGCAAGGCGATGGTGTCCGGATTCTGCCGTGACACCCCGATCAGTTTCACCGCCGCCTGTTTTGCGGCGAGAAACAGAAAACCGGAGTCACCCAGAAAGCCCAGGTCGAGCGAACCGGTTTGCAACGCTTCGGCGAGCGGTGCAGCGGCCTGGAAGTGTTTCCAGTCGACCGTGTAAGGCGCATCTTTCAATACACCCGATGCCTCGATCGAGGCGCGGATGTTGTAGTAGTTCTGGTCACCGACATGCAGGACCACAGGCTCAGAGGCGTAGGCAAGTGGCGCGGTGATCAGTGCGACAGTCAGCGCATTGCGAAGGAAACGGGAAAGCTTCATGGCACGTCCTGCAAATGGGGATTGCATAGACCATAACGCTCTTAATATCCGCCTCTGAAATTCGATTAATGCATAAGCTCATCACTGACGATTGTGACTGTTTGTCCAGCAACAGTGCCGCACCAGACTGTTCGCCAGGCAACAACTGAAAAACGCGTAAATCCCTGAAAGCCTTGTAAACCGGCGCTCAGCACACATGGCACAGAGCCTGCAATATTCCATTGATGCAGGAAGCATTCGACAAAAATATCTTTTTGGACATAAGAAACCTGTGCCTTTGCCGGAGCGCCCCATGACCTCGTTCTTTCCGTTAACCCGCCTCAAAACCCTGTTGGCCGCTGGCGCGATGGCCCTGAGCCTGCAACCGCTGGCGCACGCGGCTGAAACCGCTCCAGCGGAAGTGCATCTCGACTACGCCTATTACTCACCGGTAAGCCTGGTGCTCAAGCACTTTGGTTTCCTCGAGAAAGCTCTGCCGCAAACCAAAGTCAGCTGGGTGTTGAGCCAAGGCAGCAACCGCTCGCTGGAATACCTCAACAGCGGCGGCGTCGATTTTGCCTCGAGCGCCAGCCTCGCTGCCGTGCTCAGTCGCGCCAACGGCAGCCCGATCAAATCGGTTTACGTTTACAGCCGCGCCGAATGGACCGCGCTGGTGGTGCGTAAAGACTCGCCGTTGCAGACCGTTGCCGATCTCAAGGGCAAGAAAATCGCCGCCACCAAAGGCACCGATCCGTACCTGTTCACCTTGCGCAGCCTGCAACAGGCCGGGTTGAAAAAGGACGATGTGGAATTGGTCCATCTGCAACATCCGGACGGTCGCACCGCGCTGGAAAAGGGTGACGTCGACGCCTGGGCCGGTCTCGATCCGCACATGGCTGCCAGCCAGGTGCAGGCTGGCTCGCGACTGCTCTACCGCAATCCAGCTTTTAACAGCTACGGCGTGGTCAGTGTCACCGAGCAATACGCCCAAGAGCATCCACACACCATCGACACCGTGATCAAGGCTTACGAACAGGCACGTGAATGGTCGCTGAAAAACCCTGAAGAGTTCGCCGCCCTGCTCGCCAAGGAATCCGGATTGCCGCTGGACGTGGCCAAACTGCAACTGTCACGTACCGACCTGAGCAGCCCGCAATTGACCGCCAACGACGTCAGCGCTTCTAAAGCTGCCGCGCCAATTCTGGTCTCCGAAGAACTGGTGCGCCGTGGCGTCAACGTCGATCAAGTCATCGATCAGTTGCTCGACAGCGGTGTGCAGCAAGCCGTCGCCCGCCAGTAACTGACCAGACTCCCGAGCAATCCGCGCGCGCCGCCGATTGCTCGGGAGCGGAGCCTGCATCATGCCCAGTCACAGCAAAGACCTGCCCGCGCCGCTCGCCTTGTCGCGCCGGCCATCCGCCGTTTTCAACCCGGCATGGCAGCGCCGCCTCAAAGGCCTCGCCCTGCCACTGCTGATCGTCGTCGCGCTGGAAATTATCGTACGCATCGGCTGGCTGCCGTCCTACCAGATGCCAGCGCCCAGCGAGATCGCCGTGACGCTGACCGACCTCGCTGAAGGTGCCTTGTGGAAACACATCGGCGCCAGTCTGATTCGCGTGTTGCTCGGGTTCGCCATCGGCGCCAGCCTGGCACTGGTATTTGCCGCATGGGTCGGTTTGAGCCGCGAGGCCGAGGCTTACCTGGAACCGACTTTTGCCGCATTACGCTCGATTCCCAGCCTGGCCTGGGTGCCACTGTTATTGCTGTGGCTGGGCATCGACGAGACTTCGAAGATCGTTTTGATCGCGATCGGCGCGTTCTTTCCGGTGTACGTCAACGTCGTTGCGGCGATCCGCAATATCGATCGCAAACTGGTGGAAGTCGGGCGCATCTACGGCTTCAGTCGCTGGCAACTGGTGCGGCGGATCCTTTTGCCGGCCGCCCTGCCCGGCCTGTTCACCGGACTGCGCAGCGGCATGAGCCTGGCGTGGATGTTTCTCGTCGCCGCCGAACTGATCGCCGCGACCAAAGGCCTCGGCTATTTGCTCAGTGACGGTCGCGAAACGTCGCGGCCAGACATTGTCCTGGCGGCGATCATCGTCCTCGCCCTGCTGGGCAAACTCAGCGACGGCCTGCTCGCGGCGCTGGAACGACGCTGGCTGGCGTGGCGCGATACGTTCACCGGACAAGACGGCAAGGATTGAATGCGCAAGGGCAACTAAGCTGAAGTCGTCCAACCGGAGGTTCAACTCATGTGCGGAAGACTCTCGCAGTACCGTGGCATTCACGACTTCGTCGCCGTGCTGAGCATTCCCGATGCGCTGATCAACCATGTCGGCGATGCACCGCTGGGCCGCTACAACGCGGCGCCGACCACTGCGCTGGCGGTGCTCCATCAACACGAACAACGCGTGCATGCCGACAATCTGCGCTGGGGTTGGCGCCCGCATTGGGCCAAGGATCGTGCAGCACCGATCAATGCGCGGGTGGAGAAAGTTGCGCATGGCCCGTTCTTCCGGGCGATCTGGCGTCAGCGTCTGATCGTACCTGTCGACAACTGGTTCGAGTGGGTCGATGCCGAGGACAAAAGCCGACAGCCGTGGCTGATTCGTCGCGCCGATCACGCGCCGGTTTTCTGCGCGGCTATCGGCCAGTTGCCGACACCGGGTGCCGAGGCGCGCGATGACGATGGATTCGTGATCATCACCGCTGACAGTGCCGGCGGCATGCTCGATATCCATGACCGGCGCCCGGTGGTGTTCTGCGCAGAATTGGTGCACGAATGGCTCGACCCCGCCACGCCCGTCGAACGCGCCGAACAGATGCTGTTGTTCGAAGGCGACAGCAGCGAAAACTTCGCCTGGCACAAAGTCGGCAAAGCCGTGGGCAATGCGCGCAATCAAGGCGCGAGCCTGATTCTCGAACAACCCTAAATATCTCCGCGCCCCTCGCGTCTATCCCCTGTAGGAGCTGCCGCAGGCTGCGATCTTTTGCTGTTGATCAGCAAAGTCAAAAGATCGCAGCCTTCGGCAGCTCCTACACGTGACGCACGGGCTTTACAGGTGGTGTTTCATTCTTGAATCAAGGCCCTTGAAACAAGCGTTCGAATGAATTAACCACTGGTCTGACATTTCAATCGTCATACATACATTTAGATGCACTACGGATAGCATGCGCGCCGCATTTCCGATTGGTATACCAGTTGACCAAAGAGTCAATAAATCAGGAATCTCCCCACAACTTCTACAAGCCTTGCAGAGAAATAAGTTGCGCGACGATTTTGCAATCAAACAGGTCAGCGGCCTGGAGTGTATTTTTCTGTCGATGACAGAACGCTTTGAACTCGACTGTTTTATCGGCCATTACATCAAAACCCGAAACCTGCGATCCGTTCCCGACATCGAACGTATCCTGCGCACCACCCTCGAAGGATATCCCGGCCATCCGCCGGTGATGGTCAACGAGCTCAATGCCTGGATCGACAAAACCTTGGGATATCGGGCGTCACACCCCGACTTCACGCAGATGGACGATCTTTGAAACAAACAAAAAGCCCCGCTCATGCGGGGCTTTTTCATATCAATGGGTCAGAACTTGCGATCAGGATCGGACAGCTCCCTGCCATCGTCGTGCTTCCATGTCTGTTCCTTGTGTTTCTCGCGTTCGATTTCCTCTTGCGTCGGCTCGTCTGTGTCTTCGTCATCCGGCTCCGGATGTTTTTGCTCAGTCGCCATGCCCACCTCCCGTCGCAAGTAAACTGCCATCCTTACAGCGTAGAACAGTTTTAATCGGCCAACTTACAACCACCAGCGCAAAACAAAGAAGAACGCCATGCTCAACAACATACTGAGCAAAGTGCTGCGCGTGTATATCACCAGCCCGATCGCCACCAGCGAACTAAGCAGATAGGGGTTGTCCCACTGCAGATTCAGCTGTTTGTCGGGCATGAATACAATCGGCCCGCAGATCGCAGTCAACATGCCTGGCACGGCAAACCCGAGAAACTGCCGGGCATTGCTGCTCAAACGCACCGGCAAGCGCGGTTCGAGAAACACGTAGCGGTTGAGGAACACCAGAATCCCCATGCCGAAAATCACTGCCCAGACCATCATGTGCGCCCCCGATAGAGTTTGTTGCAGATAAATCCGGCGGTCATACCCGCCAGCCCCGACAACACCAGCGCCGAACCCCATTGCCAATAACTGAACAACACCGAGCAGAACAGCGACACCGCCACGCACACCACGGTCGGCACGTTGCGCACCACCGGAGTGATCAGGGCAATGAAGGTTGCCGCGATCGAGAAGTCCAGGCCCAGATGCTCAAGCCCAGGAATGCTGCTGCCGAGAACGATGCCGGCGAGGGTGAAGAGATTCCAGGCGATGTAGAACGTCAGGCCGACGCCCAACGCGTACCAGCGATTGAACTGCTGGCGGTCATGCTGGCTGGTCAAGGCGAACAACTCGTCGGTGAGCAAAAAGCCCAGGCCGATTCGCCAACGCCCCGGCAGCGGTGAAATCACCGAACGCATGCTCATGCCGTACAACAAATGCTGCGACGTCAGCAACACGGTCGTCAGCAGAATCGAGAAAATCCCCGCGCCGCCCTTGAGCATGCCAATCGCAACCAGTTGCGCAGCGCCGGCAAAGACGATGCTCGACAAGCCCTGCCCTTGCAGCGGGGTGAGATTGGCTTCAATCGCCATGGAACCGGCCAGCAGCCCCCACGGCGCAGTCGCCAGAGACAACGGCATGATCGCCGCCGCGCCGCGAAGAAACGCACTGCGCGGCAAAAGTGAGTCAGACATAACGCTCTTCAACCAGAGAAACGGTCGCAGACTGTGCCAGTAAACGCTGTTTTCTGGCTTGAACAATCTTGCGCACTTGGAGGAAATCGCTTGGACTGGCCGTTCATCGGCCCACCGCTTGCAAGCTTTCGATGCTAGCAACATGCTGGCGCTGCATTTTCCCCAGGACACCAAACCCGCCATGACCGCTATCGACAATGACGTGTACAAGACCCTGTTGGAATCGACCAAAGCCATTCCATGGCGGATCGACTGGAAAACCATGACCTTCAGCTACATCGGCCCGCAGATCGAAACCCTGCTCGGCTGGCAGCAGGACAGTTGGGTCGGGGTCAATGACTGGGTCGAGCGCATGCACCCGGACGATCGCGATTACGTCGTCGAATTCTGCGTGTCGCAGTCGCGTGCCGGCGTCGATCATGAAGCCGATTATCGTGCCCTCACCAGCAGCGGCGACTACGTGTGGATCCGCGATGTGGTGCACGTGGTGCGCAAGGACGGCGAAGTCGAAGCGCTGGTCGGCTTCATGTTCGATATCAGCGAACGCAAGAAAACCGAAGAGCATCTGATCCGATTGCAGAAGCAACTCGAAGAGTATTCCTTTCAGGACGGGCTCACCGGCATCGCCAACCGTCGCATGTTCGACACGATTCTCGAACGCGAGTGGGCCAGTGCACAACGCAGCGGATTACCGCTGTCACTGCTGGTGCTCGACATCGACTACTTCAAGCAATACAACGACCACTACGGCCACATCAAAGGTGACGAATGCCTGCGCCAGGTCGCCAAGACGCTATCGCTCGCGGCCAACCGGCCACGGGATTTCATCGCGCGTATTGGCGGTGAAGAATTTGTCTGGCTGTTGCCCGAAACCGATGCCGAGTCGGCGCGTCTGGTGGCACGCAAATGCCTGCACTTGATTCGTCAGCAACAGATTGCACACGCGCATTCTGCGGTGTCGTCGCTGGTCAGCCTCAGCCTGGGCGTTGGCACGACGCAAGCCGCTGCCGGCGACGACCCTCTGCACTTCGTCGAACAGGTCGACAAACTGCTCTATCAAGCCAAGCACAACGGGCGCATGCGCGCCGAATTCGCTGATTTTCGCACTGACGTTTAAGCCCCTGACGGGCGTAACATAGCGCCATTCACACTCGCGTCAGGGAGACCACATGCTGTACCGAATCGCAGCCGACGGGCTGGTGCTATTTCATTTGTGCTTTATTTTGTTCGTGCTGTTTGGCGGGTTGCTGGTGCTGAAATGGCCGCGAATGATGTGGCTGCATTTGCCGGCAGCGGCCTGGGGCGTGGCGGTCGAGGTGTTGCACCTGACCTGCCCGCTGACCTACTGGGAAAACCTCATGCGCCACGCCGCCGGGCAGACCGAATACGCCGGCGGTTTCATCGAGCATTACGTCTGGCCGATCATCTATCCGGCGGGGCTGACCCCGCAGATTCAACTGGCACTGGGCAGCGTGGTGCTGGCGGTCAACCTGCTGGTGTATGGCCGTTTGATCCGCTCATGGAGGCTGCGCCGAGCGCTGTAATCAACGCGACTTCTGCTTCAGGGCTTCCAGCCAGGCCGGGTCGAGTCGCTTCTGCTCAGTGTCGAGACCCAACGCCTGCATCCGCTCCTTGTGCGCTTCGACTTCCCGCCACAGTTGTCCATGATCGCTGGAGTTACCGTCCAGTTCATGCATTTGTGTCAGCCCCAGATGATAGAAGCGCAACACTTTCACTGCCGTCGGATCATTCTTCTCGACGGCTGCCGTCACCTGATGCATCACATTGGTGATGCTCATCAGGTTGCGCTTGAGCCGCCAGCTGTACACCGCCGGGGCCATCCAGCTCTGATTCCAGAAGCGCCCGCGCAGCAACGCCGCCGTCAGCAGGAACGCGACGAACACGCCACCGACGTTGAACCGCAGATTATCGCCACCAGGCTCGCCGAACAGCGCCACTGCGACGCTGGAAAACAACATCGCCAGCACCAGGAACAGCACGGCGATGATGATCGTGCTGCGCCGGGTCTGCTGGCGAAAAGTGGCGGCGTCCATTGGCTGAATCTCGAACATCACAAATGACTTCCTTGAGCGACAAAAGGGGCAACGGAAAAAACTCGCCGGCGCATTATCGCCTCTGCGAGGGATTTAGCTATGCTGGGGCTCCTTTTCATCTTTTCAGCGTCCAACGGGGACATGGCGGTACAGCGCAGATCGTGCCATCTTCATTCATGGATACACACTATTCGGATGCCATCGCCTAGTCTTGAGATGACATCGTTTTAAGGATCATTGCATGACCCAACGACACGTAATCAATGCCTCGGTCAGCCCGAAAGGCAGCCTGGAAACCCTTTCTCAACGTGAAGTCCAGCAACTGAGCGAAGCCGGATCCGGCAGCACCTACACCCTCTTCCGCCAGTGCGCCCTGGCCATCCTCAACACCGGCGCCCATGTCGATAATGCCAAGACCATCCTCGAAGCCTACAAGGACTTCGAAATCCGCATTCACCAACAGGATCGCGGCGTACGCCTGGAGCTGCTGAACGCTCCGGCCGACGCGTTCGTCGACGGCGAGATGATCGCCAGCACCCGTGAAATGCTCTTCAGCGCCCTGCGCGACATCGTCTACACCGAAAACGAACTCGACAGCCAACGCATCGACCTCAGCACCTCGCAAGGCATCAGCGACTACGTTTTCCACCTGCTACGCAACGCGCGCACCCTGCGCCCGGGCGTTGAGCCGAAAATCGTGGTGTGCTGGGGCGGCCACTCGATCAACACCGAAGAATACAAATACACCAAGAAAGTCGGCCACGAACTGGGCCTGCGCAGCCTCGACATCTGCACCGGTTGCGGCCCCGGTGTGATGAAAGGCCCGATGAAAGGCGCAACCATCGCCCACGCCAAACAGCGTATTCATGGCGGGCGTTATCTCGGTCTGACCGAGCCGGGCATTATCGCGGCTGAGGCGCCGAACCCGATCGTCAACGAACTGGTGATCCTGCCGGACATCGAAAAACGTCTGGAAGCGTTCGTGCGTGTCGGCCACGGCATCATCATCTTCCCGGGCGGTGCCGGGACGGCGGAAGAGTTCCTTTACCTGCTCGGCATCCTCATGCACCCGGACAACGCCGGCCTGCCGTTCCCGGTGATCCTCACGGGGCCGAAGCATGCCGCGCCGTATCTGGAGCAGCTCGACGCCTTCGTCACCGCGACCCTCGGCGAAGCGGCCAAGCAGCACTACGAAATCATCATCGACGACCCGGCCGAAGTCGCGCGGCAGATGACTCAAGGGCTGAAAGCGGTGAAGCAGTTCCGTCGCGAGCGCAACGACGCGTTTCACTTCAACTGGCTGCTGAAGATCGACGAAGGCTTCCAGCGTCCATTCGATCCGACCCACGAAAACATGGCCAACCTGAAACTGCACCGCGACCAGCCACCTCATGAACTGGCGGCGAATCTGCGTCGGGCGTTCTCAGGTATCGTTGCCGGCAACGTCAAGGACAAGGGCATTCGCCTGATCGAAGAACACGGGCCGTACCAGATCCGTGGTGACGCAGCGATCATGCAACCGCTCGATGCGCTGCTCAAAGCTTTCGTCGCCCAGCACCGGATGAAACTGCCGGGTGGCGCGGCGTATGTGCCGTGTTATCGCGTGGTGGCGTAACACTTTCAGCCACGACGCGACAAATGTAGGAGTGAGCCTGCTCGCGATAGCAATCTGTCAGTCACCTTATATATGACTGAACCACCGCTATCGCGAGCAGGCTCACTCCTACAGGGATTTGGGTGCACACAAATTTTGCACTCACCCAGATCCAATGTGGGAGCCAGCCCTGCTGGCGATGGCGCCTGAAGGAACAACCTCAGCCCACCAACCGTAACGCCAACGCCTTCGCCTGCAACGCCACATCCGTCACCGCCGTACTCTCCCACCACATCCCGCGTAACGGCGGCCCCATCGCAAACACCCGGCTGGACGCCCGCCCGTCGGCATCCAGCACGGCGCCATCCACCGCCGCCGCAATCCCCAACGCCAACGGCCCCGGCTGTATCAAGCCGCGCGCCAGCAATTGTTGCGGCAACGGCCGCGCCACCCGGCGCCAGTCGTATTCGATGCCACTGGAATTGATCAGCGCCGCCCCCTGCACCACGCAGGTTTCAGACTCACCGCGACGTCGAATGCGAATGCTGATGCCATCTTTCGAATTCGGCTCAAGCCCTTTGAATGAAGCCGCCTGAATCCGTAGACGTCCTTCACCGTGCAGCCGCTCGACCAACGCCGCGCTCAAAGGTGGCGAGCGATGGTGATGGCTCTCCCACCACGGCCGCACATGGCGTACGAATTGTCGCCGCTGCACGTCAGTCGCCTGACTCCACAAGCGGGCGATATGCACCCGCACCGTGTCCAGCGGCGCCTGCCAGTCGACACCCTGAGCGATCGCGGCGCGACAGTGTCGGCGCAACTCGCGCAACAACTGCCGTGGTGTACGAATGCTCTTATCGTCGCCGAGAAAGTCCGGCCACGCCGGCGGCTGGCGGCGCGCATGGGGCAACAGGCCATGCCGGGAAAACACCTCGATCGGCCCGCGATGCCCCGCCTGCTCGAGCGATACCACGGCGTCGACCATGGTCAGTCCGGAACCGATGATCAGCACGCTCGCCTGCGGATCGAGTTGGCGCATGGCCGCGACGTTCCATGGGTCCAGCGCGGCGGCGTTGAGGCCACTGGAGTGTTTCTGCGCAGTGCGCGCGGCAGGGAACATGCCGGTGGCGAGTACCGCACAAGCACCTCGCAACGATTGGCCATCGCTCAAGCTGAGCAACACCGCATCGGCATCGGTTTGCAGGTCCAGCACTTCGGCGCAAATGTGCTCGACCGTCGACCCCTGCTGCGCCCCCACCCGTCGGGCTTCAGCCAGGCGCTGCTGCACATACACGCCAAACAGTCCGCGCGGTGGAAACAGCTCGCTGATCGGCACGTTCTGTTCGGCAGACTCTGGCCAGCCGCCAGCCGCAATATGTTCAGTCAGCCATTGCGTGAGGTCATCGGGGTTATCCGGATCGACGCTCATCCGCGCCGCATTGCCATTCAGCGTATGGCCCAGCTCGACTGCGCTATACGCCTCGCCGCGTCCGAGTTCGGCACGCGGCTCGATGATCAGGATTGTTCGCCGCCCTGCCTGACGCAGCAATTGCACGGCCAGCATCGTGCCGCTGAGGCCGCCACCGATGATCATAATGTCCGCGTCGCACGCCATTCAAATCACCACATTACGCACAAACCGCGCCGCGACTTCGCCATCGTTGCGATAGGAATGCGGTTGGTTACTGGCAAACATGAAAAACTCCCCCGTGCCGATTTGTTGCGGCTGATCGCCGAGCATCAGCGTCAGGCACCCTTCGAAGACGAAAATCTGCTCGCTCCAGCCCTCGGCATCCGCTTGCGAGGGATAGACCTCGCCCGGCTGCAGGCACCACTCCCACTGTTCGACTTCGCGGGTGGCGGTGGCTTTCGACAGCAGCACCGCTTTACTGCCGGGAATCGATCCCGCCCATGCCACTTCGTTGATCCGGCTCGGGTCGCGGGCGTCCGGCGCCTGGATCAGATCGCTGAAGGCGACGTCGAGCGCCTCGGCGACGCGGTCGAGGGTGGTCAGGCTGACATTCTTCTCGCCCGCTTCGATCGCCACCAGCATCCGCCGACTGACTCCGGATTTTTCCGCCAGCGCGGTCTGGCTCATGTCCGCGGCGTGGCGCAGGCGTCGAACATTCTGGCTGACATGTTGCAGAACGGAAGTTCGTTGAGTCGAATCTTTGGGCACTATATTGCTCACTTGGTGAGGTTGGGCAGTATACTGCGCAACGTTGGGCGCATTGTGCGTCCTCCTTTTTATAGTGCGCAAGGTCATGACGTCGCAGAACACTTCCCCCACCTCCCTCCGCTTCTCCCGCTTCAGCAAGGCCGAGTGCGTGCTGGTACTGATCACCATGGTCTGGGGCGGCACGTTTTTACTGGTTCAGCACGCGATGACCGTCAGCGGGCCGATGTTTTTCGTTGGCCTGCGCTTTGCGGCGGCAGCGTGCATCGTGGCGCTGTTCTCATGGCGTCACTTGCGCGAATTGACCCTGTTCGAACTCAAGGCCGGCGCCTTTATCGGTGTGGCGATCATGCTCGGTTACGGCTTGCAGACCGTCGGTTTGCAAACGATTCCGAGCAGTCAGTCGGCGTTCATCACGGCGTTGTACGTGCCCTTCGTGCCGTTATTGCAATGGCTGGTGCTCGGACGCCGACCGGGGTTGATGCCGAGCATCGGCATCATGCTGGCGTTTACCGGTTTGATGCTGTTGTCGGGGCCGTCCGGGGCCTCGCTGAATTTCACTCCCGGCGAGATTGCCACGCTGATCAGCGCCATCGCGATTGCCGCCGAGATCATTTTGATCAGCACCTATGCCGGCCAAGTGGATGTGCGCCGGGTCACCGTGGTGCAACTCGCGACGACGTCGGTGCTGTCGTTTCTGCTGGTGGTGCCGACGGGCGAAATGATTGCGGACTTTTCCTGGACGCTGCTGGTGACGGCGCTGGGCCTGGGCGCCGCGAGCGCGGCGATTCAGGTGGCGATGAACTGGGCGCAGAAAAGTGTTTCGCCGACGCGGGCGACGTTGATCTATGCCGGGGAGCCAGTGTGGGCCGGGATTGTCGGGCGGATTGCCGGCGAGCGCTTGCCGGCGATTGCGCTGGTGGGGGCCGGGTTGATTGTTGCGGCGGTGATTGTCAGTGAGTTGAAGACCAAGGGTAAGGTTGTAGCAGAGGTCGATGAAGGGTTGGAGAGCGAGAGCAGTAACTGAAAGCAAGATCAAAAGATCGCAGCCTGCGGCAGCTCCTACACGGGATCAATGCAGGAGCTGCCGCAGGCTGCGATCTTTTCGGCCCTTTTGATTTCTTCGAAACAAGGCTAAACATTAACTATTCAGACTACTTTGTAGGATTCTGAGACATCCTGGCGTTTGGTGATCGGGGAGCTGGCACGTATGATGCTTCACAAACTTCCGCAGATTAGAAGCCTATGTCCCTGATAGTTCTACTGCTTCTGCCATTCATTGGCAGCTGTCTGGCAGCGGTGCTGCCTCACAACGCGCGTAATACCGAATCCCTGCTGGCAGGTCTGGTCGCTTTGATCGGCACCGTCCAGGTCGCCTTGTTGTACCCGCAAATTGCCCATGGCGGCGTGATCCGCGAAGAATTCATGTGGCTGCCCAGCCTCGGCCTGAACTTCGTCCTGCGCATGGACGGCTTCGCCTGGCTGTTCTCGATGCTGGTCCTCGGCATCGGCACCCTCGTCTCTTTATATGCCCGCTATTACATGTCGCCGGATGATCCGGTGCCGCGCTTCTTCGCGTTTTTCCTGGCGTTCATGGGCGCCATGCTCGGTCTGGTGATCTCCGGCAACCTGATTCAGATCGTGTTCTTCTGGGAACTGACCAGCCTCTTCTCCTTCTTGCTGATCGGCTATTGGCACCACCGCGCCGACGCGCGTCGTGGCGCCTACATGGCGTTGATGGTCACTGGTGCCGGCGGATTATGCCTGCTGGCGGGGGTCATGATTCTCGGCCATGTCGTCGGCAGCTATGACCTCAACAAGGTCCTGGCCGCCGGCGATCTGATTCGCGCACATGCCCTCTACCCTGTTCTGCTACCCCTGATTCTTATTGGCGCACTCAGTAAAAGTGCGCAATTCCCCTTTCATTTCTGGTTGCCGCACGCAATGGCGGCGCCGACACCCGTCTCCGCTTATCTGCACTCGGCGACCATGGTCAAGGCCGGGGTGTTCCTGCTCGCGCGTCTGTGGCCGTCGTTGTCCGGCAGCGAAGAATGGTTCTACATCGTCAGCGGCGCCGGCGCGTGTACGCTGCTGCTCGGCGCGTATTGCGCGATGTTCCAGAACGACCTCAAAGGGCTGCTCGCCTATTCGACCATCAGCCACCTTGGCCTGATCACCCTGTTGCTGGGCCTGAACAGTCCGCTGGCGGCCGTCGCGGCGGTGTTCCACATCCTCAACCACGCCACGTTCAAGGCCTCGCTGTTCATGGCGGCGGGCATCATCGACCACGAAAGCGGCACCCGTGACATCCGCAAGCTCAGCGGCCTTATCAAACTGATTCCGTTCACGGCGACCCTGGCGATGGTCGCCAGCGCCTCGATGGCCGGCGTGCCGTTGCTCAACGGTTTCCTCTCGAAGGAAATGTTCTTCGCCGAAACCGTGTTCATCAACGCCACGGCGTGGATCGAAGCGGCGCTGCCGATTGTCGCGACCATTGCCGGTACATTCAGCGTTGCCTACTCGCTGCGCTTCACTGTCGATGTGTTCTTCGGGCCACCGGCCACCGACCTGCCGCACACCCCGCACGAACCGCCACGCTGGATGCGCGCGCCCGTCGAGTTGCTGGTGTTCACCTGCCTGCTGGTGGGGATTTTCCCGGCGCAGATCGTCGGCCCGCTGCTCGCGGCGGCAGCGCTGCCAGTAGTCGGTGGCGTGCTGCCGGAATACAGCCTGGCAATCTGGCACGGCCTGAATGCGCCGATGATCATGAGCCTGATCGCCATGTCCGGCGGTATCGTCGTCTATCTGCTGCTGCGCAATCAGCTCAAGCGTGGCCGCTTCAAATACCCGCCGCTGATCGGCCGTTTCAACGGCAAGCGCCTGTTCGAGCGCAGCCTGGTGGTGATGATGCGCATGGCCCGCCGCGTCGAGCGGCGACTTGGCACCCGACGCCTGCAAATGCAATTGTTCCTGATGGTATTGGCGGCGGTGCTCGCCGGCCTGATCCCGATGCTGCACAGCAGCCTGAGCTGGGGCGACCGACCGAAGATCCCCGGCTCGATCGTCTTCGTGACTCTCTGGCTGCTGGCCATCGCCTGCGCCCTCGGCGCCGCCTGGCAAGCCAAGTATCACCGTCTCGCGGCACTGACCATGGTCAGCGTCTGCGGCCTGATGACCTGCGTGACCTTCGTCTGGTTCTCCGCGCCCGATCTGGCCCTGACGCAACTGGCGGTCGAAGTGGTGACCACGGTGCTGATCCTGCTCGGCCTGCGCTGGTTGCCACGCCGTATCGAAGAAGTCTCGCCACTGCCAAGCAGCCTGCGCAAGGCGCGCATTCGTCGTCTGCGCGACTTGCTGCTGTCGATTGCCGTCGGTGGCGGCATGGCCCTGTTGTCCTACGCCATGCTCACGCGGCAGACGCCGAACGACATCTCCTCGTTCTACCTCAGCCGCGCCATGCCTGAAGGCGGCGGCAGTAACGTGGTCAACGTGATGCTGGTGGATTTCCGTGGCTTCGACACCCTCGGCGAAATCACCGTGCTGGTCGCCGTGGCGCTGACCGTGTTCGCCCTGTTGCGACGCTTCCGCCCACCGAAAGAAAGCCTGCAACTGCCAGCCCAGCAACGTTTGCTCGCGCCAGACGTGGTCACCGACCTGGTCAACCCGCGTTCGGCCAGCGACACCGCGCTCGGCTTCATGATGGTGCCGGCCGTGCTGGTGCGCCTGCTGCTGCCGATTGCGCTGGTGGTGTCGTTCTACCTGTTCATGCGCGGACACAATCAGCCGGGTGGCGGTTTTGTTGCCGGGCTGGTGATGTCGGTGGCGTTCATCCTGCAATACATGGTCGCCGGTACGCAGTGGGTCGAGGCGCAAATGAGCCTGCGGCCGCTGCGCTGGATGGGCACCGGGCTGCTCTTCGCCACGGCCACCGGCCTGGGCGCGATGCTGGTCGGTTATCCGTTCCTGACCACGCACACCTGGCATTTCAGCTTGCCGCTGCTCGGTGACATCCATATCGCCAGCGCATTGTTCTTCGACATCGGCGTGTACGGCGTGGTGGTCGGTTCGACGCTGTTGATCCTCACCGCCCTCGCCCACCAATCGGTGCGAGGCCACAAGACCGCATCGCTGCCCAAGTCCGTCGCCAGCAAAGGAGCCGTCTGATGGAAGAAGTCATCGCAATCGCCATCGGCGTGCTCGCCGCCTCCGGCGTCTGGCTGATCCTGCGGCCACGGACTTTTCAGGTGGTCATGGGCCTGTGCCTGCTGTCGTATGCGGTCAATCTGTTCATCTTCAGCATGGGCAGCCTGTTCATCGGCAAGGAGCCGGTGATCAAGGACGGCGTCACGCAAGACTTGCTGCACTACACCGATCCGCTGCCACAGGCACTGGTACTGACGGCGATCGTCATCAGCTTCGCCATGACCGCGCTGTTCCTCGTCGTTCTGCTCGCCTCGCGCGGCCTGACCGGCACCGACCACGTCGACGGCCGGGAGCCTAAAGAATGATGGCGATGACTCACCTGATCGCCGCACCGATCCTGCTGCCGCTGCTGACCGCCGCCATCATGCTGATGCTCGGCGAACGGCACCGGCCGCTGAAGGCGAAAATCAACCTGTTCTCCAGTCTCGTCGGCCTGTTCATTTCGGTAATGCTGCTGCAATGGACGCAAACCATCGGCGTGCCCGGCTCCATCGGCGTGTACTTGCCGGGCAACTGGCAAGCGCCATTCGGCATCGTGCTGGTGGTCGATCGCCTGTCGGCGCTGATGCTGGTGCTGACCGGGATCATCGGCGTCAGCGCTCTGCTGTTTGCGATGGCGCGCTGGGACGGTGCCGGTTCGAGTTTCCACGCGCTGTTCCAGATTCAGCTGATGGGCCTGTATGGCGCGTTCCTGACGGCGGATCTGTTCAACCTGTTCGTGTTCTTCGAAGTATTGCTCGCCGCGTCTTATGGCCTGTTGCTGCACGGCTCCGGCCGGGCGCGAGTGTCGTCGGGGCTGCATTACATTTCGATCAACCTGCTCGCCTCGTCGCTGTTCCTGATCGGCGCCGCGCTGATCTACGGCGTTACCGGCACGTTGAACATGGCCGATCTGGCGTTGAAGATTCCACTGGTGCCGGAAGCCGACCGTGGCCTGTTGCACGCAGGTGCGGCAATTCTCGCGGTAGCGTTCCTGGCCAAGGCCGGCATGTGGCCACTGAATTTCTGGCTGGTGCCGGCCTATTCTTCGGCGAGCGCACCGGTGGCGGCGATGTTCGCGATCATGACCAAGGTCGGCATCTACACGCTGCTGCGTTTGTGGACGCTGCTGTTCTCCGGTCAGGCCGGTGCCTCGGCGTTCTTTGGAGGTGACTGGCTGATCTACGGCGGCATGGTGACCATGGCCTGCGCGGCGCTGGCGATACTGGCCGCGCAACGCCTGGAGCGCATGGCCAGCCTGAGCATTCTGGTGTCGGCGGGAATTCTGTTGTCGGCGATCGGTTTCGCCCAGCCGAACCTGATCGGCGCCGCGCTGTTCTATCTGGTCAGCTCGACTCTGGCGTTGAGTGCGCTGTTCCTGCTGGCTGAGTTGATCGAGCGCTCGCGCTCGGCCAACGAGATCCCGCTGGAGGACGAAAGCGAACTGCTGCCGCGCCCGCAGGAATCTCTGCAACCGCCCAAAGGCATCAACCTCGATGACGAGCAGAAAGCCGTAGTCGGTCAGGTCATCCCGTGGACCATGGCATTTCTCGGCCTGAGCTTCATCGCTTGCGCACTGCTGATCATTGGCATGCCGCCGCTGTCCGGTTTTATCGGCAAGCTCAGCCTGATCGGCGCGTTGCTCAATCCGTTGGGCCTGGGCACCGCCGCGCCGATTTCCACTGGCGCATGGGCGCTGCTGGCGCTGCTGATCCTGTCGGGGCTGGCGTCGCTGATGGCGTTCTCGCGCCTCGGCATCCAGCGTTTCTGGACACCCGAGGAGCGCCCGTCGCCGCTGCTGCGCAAACTCGAATGCGCGCCGATCTTTCTGCTGCTGGGGCTGAGTATCGCCCTGACCTTCAAGGCGGAACCGCTGCTGCGCTACACCCAGGCCACCGCCGATGCGCTGAACAATCCGCAGCAATACGTCATGGCGGTGCTCGGCACCCGCGCGGTGCCAAGCCCCGAAGCCAAGGCGGCGATGCTGGAGGTGCAGCCATGAAGCGTGTATTTCCTGCCCCGTGGTTGTCGCTGGCACTGTGGGCTTTGTGGCTGACGCTGAACCTGTCGATCAGCCCGGGCAATCTGTTGCTCGGCGCGATATTGGGTTTCGCCGCGCCCTTGATGATGCGCAAGTTGCGCCCGAAACGCGCGCGCATTCGCCGTCCAGGCACAATCCTGCGCTTGTTCTTCCTCGTCGGTCGCGACGTGGTGATGTCCAACCTGATCGTCGCTTGGGGCGTGCTCAATGCCGGTCGCCGGCCACCGCGCTCGCGCTTCGTCAAAGTGCCGCTGGATCTGCGCGACGCCCATGGCCTGGCGACGCTGGCGATGATCTGCACGGTGGTGCCCGGCACGGTCTGGTCGGAGCTGGCGCTGGATCGCAGCATTCTGTTGCTGCACGTGTGGGATCTGGATGACGAAGCGCATTTCATCGAGCACTTCAAGAGCACTTACGAGCGGCCGCTGATGGAGATTTTCGAATGAGCCCATTACTGTCGAACGCGATTCTGCTGACGCTGTTCCTGTTCTCGCTGGCGATGGTGCTGACGCTGGTCCGCCTGTTCAAAGGGCCGTCGGCGCAAGATCGGGTACTCGCGCTGGACTACCTGTACATCGTTGCGATGCTGATGATGCTGACGTTGGGCATCCGTTATTCCAGTGACACTTACTTCGAGGCCGCGCTGCTGATTGCGCTGTTCGGCTTCGTCGGTTCATTTGCCTTGGCGAAATTCCTGCTGCGTGGCGAGGTGATCGAATGAATGCTGAATTATCGCTATGGATCGAGATTCCAGTGGCGACCCTGCTGGTGCTCAGTGGCGTGTTTGCCCTGATCGGTGCAGTCGGGTTGTTGCGGATGAAGGATTATTTCCAGCGCATGCACCCGCCGGCACTGGCGTCGACACTGGGCGCCTGGTGTGTCGCGCTGGCGTCGATCATTTGCTTCTCGGCGCTGAAATCCGCGCCGGTAGTGCATGCCTGGCTGATTCCGATTCTGCTGGCGATCACCGTACCGGTAACTACGCTGCTGCTGGCGCGGGCGGCGTTGTTCCGCAAGCGCATGGCCGGGGATGATGTGCCGGCTGAGGTCAGTAGCCGGCGGACCGAGAGCGGTAGTTAACCCGTAAAAGATCGCAGCCTTCGGCAGCTCCTACATTGATCCCTGTAGGAGCTGCCGAAGGCTGCGATCTTTTGATCCCGCTCTTACACCCAAGCCACCGCCAACAACCCTGCTCCCAAGATCGCGCACAACGGCGAATACACCCACGTATCCAGCCGCGCGAACCGCGATCCCTTCACCTCCTTGAAAAAACCCACCAGATTCGAATCACCAATCGAGCGGGCAAACATCATCAACGCAATCGCACTGATCAGCCACTGCAACGCCTTGTGATTCACCGCCGGCATGCCCCAGCCGACACGCATGCACACCAGCGCAGCAATCACCAACAACGCCGCCGCTACCACCAGCGTCAGCCAGCCTGACGGTTTGAACGCCGGGCGCACCGTCGCCACAAAACCGTCCACCGGTATTTGTGGCACAACCACTGCCGCCGCCCACTGCCCACCCAACGCCCAATACACATGCATCAAGGCGATTACTGCGAAAATTGTCACCAGCCATTGAGCCAACACCAAGGTCATGGTTGAAATCCTTGAAAGGGATTTGAACAAATCATCCTAGTCGGCATTTTTTGAAGTGCACGACCGATCAGCGGTACGGTAAAGTGCCGCCCCATGAAATTCTCCCGTTCCGATCGCTCACTGCTGGCCTGGATGCTCTATTGCTGCGTCCTGTTCAACGTGTTCGCCTGCAGTATCGGTCACGGACAAATGGTCGGCATGCAGCTGAACGGTATCGGTGGTCAGTTCTGTACGGTCGACCCGGCCACGCAGGCGCCGCTCGCCAGCAACCCCAGCGAAGAACAACTGCCGACGCTGTCCAAGGCGTTCGGCTGCCCACTGTGTTCCGTCGGTGGCGGCATGGGTCCGGCGTTCAATTCCAGCCTGACCCTGGCGATCCTGCCCGAACAGCACAGCCCACCGCTGGCACCGATTGTCAGCGCCGACCTGCCTGCCCGTTTCACCTGGCCTTCAGCCAACCCTCGCGCCCCGCCGCTCGCCTGAGTGTTTCTACGTTTTTGATTTGTCAGCCCACTGCGCCAACGCGCGGCGTTTGCCTGTGCGCTGACTCCTAGACAAGCATTCAGGATTCAATGATGAAACAACTCACTTTGCTGGCGAGCCTGTGCGGCTGCCTGTCCGTCAACGTCTGGGCGCAATCCACCGTGGATCTGGCGCCCATCACCATCGACGGCGAGTCCGGCGCGGAACCCGGTCTGAGCCTCGACCAGTCCAGCGGCATGGCCTCGCGGCTTGGCTTGAGCGTGCGCGACACACCCGCCTCGGTCGCCATCGCCAATCGCAACGACATCGAACGCCGTGGCGCGCAAAACTTCCAGGACGCCGCCAACACCCTGCCCGGAGTCAACGCCAGTGCGCCGCCGGGTTTCGGCGGCTTCGTTTCCTATCGCGGCTTCACCAGCAGCCAGATCACCCAGATGTTCAACGGCATCAACGTCTCCGGTGGTCTCGCGCGGCCGGTCGACGCGTGGATCTACGATCGGGTGGAACTGGTCGGCGGCCCGTCGTCGCTTATCAATGGTGCCGGTTCCGTCGGTGGCTCCCTGAATTACGTGACCAAACTGGCCACGCGCGATGAACAGGCCGTTGAAGGCCGCGTCAGCTACGGCACCTACGACACCACGGAAACCGCGTTTGGCCTCAACCATGCCCTGACCGAGCCTGGCGCTGACGTGCAGCATTACGCGCGACTGGATGTCAGCCACAACACCAGCAACGGCTACATCGACCGTCAGGAGCGCGATGCCTGGAGCGTGGCGTTCTCGCTGCTCAGCGATCTCACGCCGGATCTGTCGCACACCCTCGCGCTGGAATATCAGGACGAGCACGAAGACAGTCCGTATTGGGGCACCCCGGTGCTCAATCCCAAGGCGGGCGAGTTGAAAATTGATCGACACAACCGCTTCAACAACTACAACGTCGAGGATGGTCGCTACGAACAACGGACGGTCTGGGTGCGTTCGATCATCGACTACCGGATCAACGACAGCACTACCCTGCGCAACACGCTGTATCACCTCGACAGCCAGCGCGACTACCGCAACCTCGAGACCTATCAGTACAACGCCGACAACAGCGCGGTGAACCGCTCAACCGCGTATCAGGTACGGCATCAGGGCGAACAGAACGGCAACCAGTTCGAACTGCGTCACGACAACAGCCTGTTCGGGCTCGATACGACGTGGTCGGGCGGTTTCGAATACAAGGTCAACCAGACCACCAACTCACCGCTCAACATCAAAGGCGCGAGCACGGTTGACCCGAACAACTACCGGCCGGGGCGTTTCTATGACATTCCCGGCACCAACCCGACGCTGATCAGCGACAAAACCAACGAGGTCACCACCAAGGCCCTGTTCGTCGAAAATCGTCTGGCGCTGACCGACAAATTGTCCCTGCTCACCGGCCTGCGCTACGACGATATCGACCTTGACGTGACCAATCACCGTACCGTGACCGCCGCCAATCCCAAGCACTTCAAGCAAAGTTGGCAACCGGTCACCGGTCGCGCGGGCCTGACCTATCAGTTCATCCCCACTGCCAACGTTTACCTGCAATACAGCACAGCCGCCGAGCAACCGGGCGGCACGCAGAACTTCGATGTCTCGACCGGCAAGCAATGGGAGATTGGCAGCAAGTTCGATTACCTGAATGGCCGCGGCTCGGCGACCGTGGCGGCGTACACCATTGAGCGCAAGGACTTCGCGGTCACCGATCCGCTCGATCCGGCCAGCAGCATTCCGGTCGGCCAACAGACGTCGAAAGGCATCGAGATTGCCAGCTCGTTGCGCATCACCGACAAGCTACTGGCCGAGGGCAACTTCGCCTGGGTCGATGCGCAGTACGACGACTTCACCGAGAAAAATGCCGCGGGTGTGGTGGTGTCGCGCAAGGGCAATACGCCGACCAACGTGCCGGATCGGGTCGGCAATCTGTGGCTGACTTATGATTTTTCACCGCAATGGCAGGGAGGGGTCGATGCGCGGTATGTGGCGTCGGTGTTCGCTGACACGGCTAACACCATGACGGTGCCGTCGTACACGTTGTTCGGCAGTTTCCTCAGCTACAAGATCGACGCGCACACCACCGTGACCGGGCGGGTGCGCAATCTGACCAATGAGGTGTATGCCGAGTTTGCGCATGTTTCCCCGGCGTATTACCTGGGATCGCCGCGGACTTTTGAATTGGCCGTACAAACCCGATTCTAAAACCAACCTGCCATACAAAACCGATTCAAAAACCGATTTGTAGGAGCTGCCGCAGGCTGCGATCTTTTGATCTTGTTTTTAACAATCAAGATCAAAAGATCGCAGCCTGCGGCAGCTCCTACATAAGGCAAGCCGTTAGAGGTTGGCGGAAACCTTGTCCGCCACATCCTTCGGCAACCACGCCTGCCACACATCCGGATGCGCCTTCATGAACGCCACCGCCGCATCGCGTGGCGCCGTGTGCTTCTCGCTCATTTCCGCCAGCGCCTTGTTCAGCGGTTCAATCGGAAAATCGACCTTGCTGAAGAACGCCGTGATCTGCGGATACTGCTTCTGAAACGGTGTCGACACGCCAATCGACAGCTTCGACGCCAGCGAGCGGGTCGGTTTCGGATTGGGGTTATCGGCGTCGGTCAGGGTTTTCCACGCCTCGGCATCGAACGGCGGTTCTTCCAGCTGCACCAGTTTGAATTTGCCGAGCAATGGCGTCGGCGACCAGTAGTAGAACAGCACCGGTTTACCGCGACGGATCGAAGAGCTGATTTCGGCATCCAGCGCGGCGCCCGAGCCACTGCGGAAATTGGTGAAGTCATCCTGCAAGCCGTAAGCCGTCAGCTTCTGCTTGTTGACCACTTCCGAGGTCCAGCCGATCGGACTATTGAGGAAGCGCCCTTTGCTCGGATTCTCGGGGTCCTTGAACACATCCTTGTATTTTTTCAGATCACTGACGCTGCGCAGGTCCGGCGCGAGCGGCTTGATACCCTTGGCCGGGTCGCCCTTGATCACGTACTCCGGCACCCACCAACCCTCGGTGGCGCCCTTGACCGTATCGCCCAGGCTGACGACCTTGCCTTCAGCCTCGGCCTTGACCCAGACCGGGCTGCGTCCGGCCCACTCTTCGCCGATCACCTGAATGTCGTTGTTCGCCAGGGCGGTTTCCAGGGTAATGGTAGTGCCCGGCAACGTGTCGGTCGGCAGCCCGTAGCCCTTCTCGACGATGATCCGCAGGACATCGGTGATCAAGCTGCCGCTCTCCCAGTTGAGGTCGGCAAAATGGATCGGCGTCTCTGCCGCGATCACCGTTTGTGCTGACGTCAGCAAGCCGAATGTGGCCACGCTCGCGGCCAACAACCGTCGAAATCCGTTCATGCATTGCACCTCGTGCTGTTCACAGCAATGGCAGGATGGCCTGACAGAAGACCGCAAGCCTCTGAATACTCAGTCAACTGACTGTAGCCGAGGTTCCTGCTTTTTCCGGGCCCGAGCCCGGACGAGGTTACGAATCAGACTTTTCCTGCAAGCTTTGTAGCTCGCGTCTGACCATGCTGGCGTATGCCGCGGGGCGCAACGTGTAGATCTGCGCGGCGACCCAACCCAGCCACGCGCCTTGCATTTGGGCCTTAGCGGCAAACAGGCGGCGGGCTTCATCACGTGCGCTGTCGAGGTTTTGCGAATGGAAATCGGCGCGACTCAACGCTGTGCTCACTCGCTTGCCTTGAAGGTAATCAGCTCGCCCTTGCGCCACTTCGCGGCTTTGGCGGTGACGGCTTTCAGGGTTTTGGTCAGGCCTTCCTGCAGTTGTTGATTGGCGGCGAACACCGTCACCACGCTGTGGCCTTCCCTGAACAGAATCGCCTGACCGTCGGCCGTCGAGACAAAGGCGTAATCGCCCAGGCCATAGACCGTCAGTTTGATTTCGCGAAAACGGATGTCCATCTTGCCGCCTTCACGGCTGGGCAGGACCGAAGCGCTGAAATGATCGCCGACCTTGAGCTTGAGCCCAGGTTTGTCATCGACTACCAAGGCGCTTTCGGTATCGATCTCGGCGACGTAGATGCCTTCGGCGTTTTGCTCGGTGATGTAAACAAAACGCGATTGGAACTGCTTGACCAGCTTTGCACGCAAATCACCCAGCACGAACAAAGCATGCATATCGAGGTTACTGACTGCCAAAGAAACATCCCCACATCTGAAAAAACCGTGCACGGAAAACGCGCACGGCAAAAAACGGCCAGGCCGATGGAACTGCCGGTGACTCAAATAAAAAGCTCGAACTGAGCAGACTGCTCAATCATCGCGAGGTTCGTAAGACTACTGGATTGTCACTCGCGAAACTTGCCCCGATGTCGCCAAAACTCGAAGGAAAATTCCTTAACGGTGCACAGAGAAAGCTGACTACGAACTTTAGGGAAAATTCTCACGAAAAAAAGCTCTTTTCCGACATATCGCTCGCGAAAAATTGCTTTAGATAAGCGCAGTCGTCAACAGGTACTGGCGATTCTAGAGCAGCGATGCTCACTACGACTACCCAAAACGGCCTGTAAATACCGGCCGCCCCATGAAAAGGACTTCATATGTGCACTTTGACTCACTTCGCCCGGCCCGCTGACGCCCGCATAAAGTCGTCACTCATCCTGCATGTGAACGGCATGAGCGATCTGTCCAGCGCCGGGCAATACGAGCAAACCCCACGCTTTCAGGTAATCCCTGCCGGCAATGCCTTCTTTCACATCAAGGAAAAATCGACGGGACTTGTAAGAGGTTTCCGCGAGGATCATAACGAAGCCTGCGCCCTCGCCCGTTCACTTGAATCACAAATCGAACTCCGCGCCAGCGACTGCCTCAGATAAAGAGAGAGATCGACTGCGCCATACCGGCGCACCCACCAAGGAGCACACGATGGAACTGCCTGCATACGACCTGAAAACCCTGTTCGATCAACTGGGACTGCCATCGGAAGACGGCGCAATCGACGACTTCATCGAAGCGCACCCGCTGGCTGCCGAGATCAAACTGATCGAAGCCGACTTCTGGACGCCGCAACAGGCGCAATTGCTCAAGGAGTGGCTGCGCGCCGACGGCGAGGAAGCCGTGATGGTCGACGAGCTGAACGTGCGTCTGCACCGCGGTAAATAATCCGGATCAGTGCAGGCTGTCGCCCGGCTCGGCTTGCAATTGCGCGAGCCATGCAGCCTTGCACTCCTCGGCTTCGTCGCGACTGGCGAACGCGGTACCGCGCCGCTCGCCATTGAGCAGCACGACCCAGCAGACGCTTTGACCCAATGCGCGCAAACAGGCGGGCACGCCACTGCCGATCATTACTGCGACATCGACTCTTGATTGCATACTGACCTCGCGAAATCATTAGCTGCCTAACTATGTAGGCAGATTAATGCTTTCTTTCGCAAGGAAACAGCAACCCTCGTGCACAGATTCATTGCACCAGCGGTAACAATTGCTCAGCGCGGACTTTCCGGCTTGTAGCCCAAACGCAATCCACCCCAGTGGCGCCCCTTGACCATGATCGGTACCGACAGGTCGTGCATCAGCTCGCCGGTATCGCGCGTGTAGGTTTGCAGCAGTACCGGTTGTTGGTGGCTGCCGCAGCGAATGCCGGTGCGGTCGGCAAACTTGCGCTTGGTGCGATTGTTGATCGCATCGATCTGCGCATCACCGGTCAACGGCTGACTGAACAGCTGATTGTGTGTCGGCACATAACCTTGCTGCGTACAGGCAATCGCAAACACCAGGCCTTCATGGCGCGGCAACAACGGTTCCTGAATCGCCGGCAGCACCTGATCGGTGTAGCGGTCAAAGCGGGTTTGAAACTTCGCCGGTTGGGTATTGGCAATCGGCTGGTACTGACGATCGAACAGATCCTCCAGGCTGACCCGCCCCTGCTCGACATCCGCTTCGAAACGCGCCGCGATCTGGTTCGCGCCTTCCCGCGCGAGGTCGTAGATACGCTGGTGATAGTCATCAAGACCGACTTCGGCGAGGCGTTCGCTGATGGTCTCCGCCTGCCCTTCCATCTGCACCGCAGCGTCGGCGAGGCGCCGGGTCTGTTGATCACTGATCGCCAGATCGATGCGCATCTGCCCGACAGCCTTGAACAGACTGTCGAGTTGTTCGCGGTTGGTTTCTGCACCTCGGGCGATTTCGCCAACCTGGGTTTCCACGCCGGCAGCCAGCCGGGCGATGTTGTCCAGATGCTGGCCGGTGTGTTCGACCTGCTCGACGCCGGTGTGCAAATCGCTCGACAGTTGGCGGATCTGCTCGACCACTTGCGCCGTACGCTGCTGAATGTCGGCGACCATCTCGCCGACCTCGCCGGTCGCCGACGCGGTACGCGCCGCCAGACCACGCACCTCGTCCGCGACCACAGCGAAACCACGGCCATGCTCGCCGGCCCGCGCCGCTTCGATTGCCGCGTTCAGCGCCAACAGATTGGTCTGGCTGGCAATCGACTGAATCACCAGCGTCACGCGTTGGATGTCGTCGCTGCGCACGCTCAAGGCTTCGATCAATTCGCGGCTGGCGTTGGCGCGTTGACTGAGTTGATGCATCCGCGAGATCGAATCGGCCAGTTCGGTACGCCCGGCGGCGCTGCTGTGATGCGCCTCGCTGGCGGCCTCCAGCGCTTCTCGGCTGAGTTGCGAAGTGGCCTGTTCGGTGGCAATCATCACCTCGGCGTTGCTGACGATCCGTGCTGCCGCATCGAGTTGCGATTCGAGTTTGCTCGCCAGTTCCTTGACCGAAAACGCCACACCGGCCGCCGACAACGCGTTATGGCTGGTGGTATAGGAAAGATCACGGGTCAGTTCCGACATCGCGTTGCCGCTATCGGCAGGCGCGGCATCGGTGACCGTGCGCGAACGCAGGCGCGGCAGCCAGACAATCAGCACGGCCAACGGCATGCCCAAGTAAAGCGACCACTCACCCAGCGTCATGCCGGCGAGCAACAGCATCAGGGCGATGCTTTGCAACGTCGGTGCGAGCCAGCGGTTTTTCGGCAAAAGCACTGGTGCAGGCAAAGCCCCAACCAGAGATCCATCTCTCGTCATATCAACACCCCACGCTTGTTCTCATTATTGTGCCTGCATTAAACGCCACTACAACGCCATTATCCATGGTCCGTTAGTCGTGGGGGCTGCAGCAGGTCAATGAACCGCGTGGAATATCGCAGACGAACAAAAGCAAAGATCGCAGCCCCCAACAACCCCCTGTAGGAGCTGCCGAAGGCTGCGATCTTTTCCAGGCGCCCCTAATTAAAAGGGCACCTCACAGAATCAGGCCTGACGCTGGTGCTTGTCGATCTGCTCGTGACGCTCTTGAGCTTCGATGCAGTATTTGGTGGTCGGGCTGATCAGCAGGCGCTTCAGGCCAATGGCCTCGCCGCTGTCGTCGCACCAGCCAAAGCTGTCTTCCTTGATGCGCTCAAGGGCTTGTTCCAGTTGCGGCAGCATGCGCTGGTCGCGATCGATCGCGTTGACCAGCCAAGTGCGCTCTTCTTCAACCGAAGCCGCGTCTGCCGGGTCGGCCGGAGTGTCCAGGCTTTCGATGGCGATACGGTTTTGCTCAATGCGCTCGTGGGTTTCGACTTTCATGTTCTGCAACAGCTCAGTGAAGAAAGCGTGTTGCTCGGAATTCATGTAGTCATCTGCCGGCATGGCCAGCAACTTGTCCTTTGTCATTGATATCTCTATAAAAAAACGTGCATTAAGGCGAATTAGGGAGCGTTTCGGCGATCCGCGTGCGGTCATCGAAAAGGCATCGTTTATTGCAAATGCCACCCGGCACTCAATTTACGAGGGGCGGCAGTCTAAGGCCGACTTGAGGCCTCAGCAACTGTAAATACCGGGAATTTGTCCGACAACGCCCGGAAACTGCTCTGACACAGGCTTCACAGCGGTCATCGGAGTGCGTTTATAGCAAGAAATTCAGTCAAGCGGCTTTATATAGAAGACAAACGGCTGCGCCACGCGGGCAGGCGTGGCGCATTTTGCAGTGTGCTTCGGAATCAGCGCTTGAGTTTGCGCTTGTTGCGGTACTGGTCGATGACCACCGCCACAACAATAATCAATCCCTTGATAATGTCCTGAATATACGCATCCACACCGACAAAGGTAAAGCCGCTGGCCATGACCCCGAGGATCAACGCCCCGATCACCGTACCGGTAATGCGCCCTACACCCCCCGCCAGACTGGTGCCGCCGATGACCGCTGCGGCAATCGCATCCAGTTCATACGACATGCCCATCCCCGCCTGCCCGGTGGCGGCACGCGCCGAGGCAACCACACCGGCCAGGCCTGCGAGCAACCCGGCAATGCTGTAGACGATCACCAGATGACGCTTGACGTTGATGCCGGACGTCCGCGCCGCCTGCATGTTGCCGCCGATCGCGTAGGTGTATTTACCGTATTTGGTGTAGCGCAGGGCGATGTGGAAGATCACCGCCACCACCAGAAAGATGATCACCGGCATCGCGCCATGGCCAATCGCGGTGTAGGAGTCGGAGAGCATGCTCACCGGCTGACCTTCGGTGTAATAGCGCGCCAGACCACGCGCCGAGACCATCATGCCAAGGGTCGCAATGAACGGCGGGATCCCGGTGATTGCAATGATGCTGCCGTTGATCGCACCCGCCAGCAAGCCGACGCCGAGCCCGGCGATCACTGGAATCCACACTGGCAAGTCGGTCAGCGACGGAAACACCGCCCGGGCAAAGTCCGAGGTCTGCGCCAGGCTGGCGGCGATCATCGCCGACAGGGCCAATACGGAACCCGAGGACAAGTCGATACCCGTGGTGATGATCACCTGGGTCACACCAATGGCCAGCAAGCCAATGATCGACACCTGCAGGATCATCAGCACCAGGCGCTGCGAGTTCATCAGGAAGCTCTGGTCGCGGACGATCCAGCCGAACACTTCAAAAACCAGACCGATGCCGATCAGCACGAGGAAAATGCTCAGTTCAGTCGGAAAGCGCCGACGACTCTTGGTCGGCACCGTTGCTGGCTTGTTTTCCAGTATCGCGTTCATAGCCACTTACCCTTCAAAAATGAAATCTGCGGACAGCCTTTTGTGGCGAGGGAGCTTGCTCGCGCTGGACTACGCGGCAGGCCCAGGCTTTTTTGGGGTCGCTTCGCAACCCGGCGCGAGCAAGCTCCCTCGCCACAGGGAATTGGATCAACTATTGAGCGTCATGCCTGATGCCAACTGCATTACCCGCTCCTGCGTCGCTTCGCTGCGGTCGAGGGTGCCCATCAGGTCGCCTTCGTGCATGACCATCACGCGGTCGCTCATGCCGAGCACTTCCGGCAGCTCCGAGGAAATCATGATCACCGCCATGCCTTCACTGGCCAGCAGCGAGATCAGCCGGTAGATCTCGGCCTTGGCACCGACATCGATGCCACGGGTCGGCTCATCGAGAATCAGGATGCGCGGATTGGTCATCAGCCAGCGCGCCAGCAAGGCTTTCTGCTGATTGCCGCCAGACAAGGTATCGATGCATTGCTCCAGCGACGGGGTCTTCACCCGCAACTTCTTGCACATGTCTTCGCACAGCGCGCGCAAGGCTTTCTGCTGGATAAAACCGTGGCCGGCGTAATGCGGCAGCACCGCCATTTCCATGTTTTCCAAGACCGACAGGCACGGGAACAACCCGCTGAGCTTGCGATCCTCGGTCAACAGCGCGAAGCCCTTCTCGATCGCCATGTGCGGATCGGTGATGCGCACCACTTCGCCATCGAGGCGAATCTCGCCGCCGTCACTTGGGGTAATGCCGAACACCGCTTCGGCGACGTTGGTGCGCCCGGAGCCCATCAACCCGGCGATGCCAAGGATCTCGCCGGCATGCAGATCAAACGAGACACCTTTGAAAATCCCGTCGAGCTTGAGGTCGCGTACCGACAGCAGCAGGTCGCCGATCGGCTTCTCGCGTACCGGGAACAACTGGCTCAGTTCGCGGCCGACCATCATTGAAATCAGGCTGTCGCCGTCCATGCTGTCGGCGCGTTGCAGGCCGATGTATTCGCCATCGCGAAACACCGCCACTTCATCGGCGATGGCGA